>PLIC01000097.1 GCA_003139995.1 Candidatus Acidiflorens stordalenmirensis
ATCTTGTATTGGACAAGACTTAACTCCCGAAGAGATGACCACCGTGGTCTTGACCCATGCCCATCCTGACCATATCGGCGGCGTGCTCGACGCGAGTGGTAAAGCAGCCTTCCCGAATGCCCAGTACGTGATGTCAAAAACAGAGTGGGATTTCTGGACTTCCAAGCCCGACTTGCGTAGCACGGGAATGGACGACCACGTGAAGGAACTGCTGGTCAGTTGTGCATCGAAGAATCTTCCGCCCCTCAAGCCGCGCATGGAGTTGCTTGAGGCCGAAAAAGAGATCGTGCCCGGAGTCCATGCTATTCCCGCGCCGGGGCACACTCCGGGACATATGGCGTTGGTCATTTCGTCGGCCAAAGAGCAATTGCTGCACATGGCTGATACTGTGCTGCATCCGATGCATCTCGAACATCCGGCGTGGCGCACTGTTTTTGACCTGAATCAGGAGGATGCCGCGACTACGCGGCGGTTGCTCGACCGTGCGGCAGCCGACAAAGTAAATGTCCTCGCTTATCACTTTCCGTTCCCCAGTCTTGGGCACGTCACGAAGAGAGGCAATGCTTGGAGATGGGAAGTTGCGAATGCCTAGACTCGGAGAGTCTCGAATGTGACGTGATTAGTCCAGTTCCACCACGACCGCCACATCGAATTTCGAGTAGTACTTCTTCACGTCCTTCGCCCCATACTTCTCCCGAAATTTATCGATCACGGTTTTCACGGCTTTCGCGTCGGTCACGGGAACGGCTCGAAACTCCGCTTCCTCGCCTCGCGCATCAATGCGAATCGACGGGTCCTTGAGCACGTTCTTGTACCACTGCGTGTCGGAGCCTTGAACGGGCAAGAGGTATAGCTTTTCGCCTTCCAGCACGAACCAGACGGGGATCGAGATCGTCTTCCCAGACTTTCCTTCCGATGACGCTGACCCTGATCTGGCGGTAGCGGGCGAGGCGGGATTTCAGTTCGCTCTCCTTCATTTGATGGCTCCGTACTTCTTCAGTATCTCAGTGGTTTTCTCAATCGGTAGCGCCTCGACCGTGTGTCCCCGTCCCGTAGTCGTCGTTGCTCGAAGCAGCGAGTTGTAGACCGCCTCCTCCGTAGCTTCGATCACAGCAAGAAACAGGGGCGACATCGCGTCGTTCGGCAGCACTTCGATCTGCCGGGGCGATGCCTTTCCCTCGCTCCGTATCCGCACCTGTGGTGCGGTTGAGAACGCGATCACATAGTCCCCGCTGCCGTTCGAGCCCGCAGCGCCTGTGCGCCCCAGCCCCAACATCGCCTTCGCCGCCGTCCGTTTCAGATTCCGTGCGTCCACGGGCGCGTCGGTCGCGATGACGACCATCACCGACCCGTTCCCGCGATCTGTCACGCTCCCTTCCTGCTGAAGCTCTTCGCGCAGGTAGTAGCGGCCTAGTTCCCGGCCTACGGGAGCGCCTGCGATGGTGAGCACGCCCCCAAAATTCGTCTGGACGAGAACCCCGACCGTGTACCCGCCCAGCTTGGGAGGCAGTCGGCGGGAGGAGGTTCCAATGCCGCCCTTGAAGCCGAACGCCACCGTCCCGGTTCCCGCGCCGACCGAGCCCTCTTCGACTGGCCCGCCCTTTGCGTTCTTAATGGCGGCGAACACATCCTCCCGAGTGATGTGCCGTCCCCGGATGTCGTTCAGGTATCCGTCGTTCGTTTCGCCGACCAGCGGGTTGATGGACTCGACATCCTCGTTTCCTGGCAAGACCAGCATGTAGTCGATGAGCGCGTCGGCAACACGGGGCACGCTCAAGGTGGATGTGAGCAAAATCGGGGTCTCGATCTCCCCCAGTTCGTTCACTTGCGTCGAGCCGACCAGCTTGCCAAACGCATTCCCGACGAAGACCGCGCCCGGAACCTTCTCGCGGAACATGTTGCCGGGATGCGGCAGGACGGCGGTCACGCCAGTGCGAACGTCATCCCCACGGATGACGGTGGTGTGCCCAACCACAACGCCAGCAACGTCCGTGATCGCATCCAGCGGACCCGTGGGCAGGATGCCGACCTTCAGCCCCAAGTCCGAAGCACGGGGTCGTACATTGGAAGGCGTGTTCTGGGCGACGGTGGCGGCGGTCATCGCCAAGACCGCAGCGACGACGAGAAGCGTCTTTGTCATCGCCTCGGATTATATCTGCCGCTCACGGCTCTGGACTTTGGAGCAGGCTGGTCAGAACCTTTACCCTTTTGACCAACCAAGGCGACGAAAGAGGTTGCTTGCTGCTCAACAACTTGTGGAGCCTATGGACAGAACCCTTTTGAAACGTTCCTAAAACTGGCTGCATTTGGGTTCCCCAATCCCTTATAACGCGCAGAATGGCATTACCTAACACTTGTAACCTTTCTCAATCTCAGGAATCATGAATTGAGTGGGATCAATGGAAGAACTAGAGACAGTGGCGTCGATGCAGCAACATCTCGCGCATCCCTACCATCGTGTGTGGGCGATGGGGATCGCTGCCGCAAGCATGGCTGCCATGCTCTATGTAGGGCTTTACCAGAGCCGAGCGGTACGGTACATCTGGTGTCCGGTTTTTGACAAGGGCTGCGAGGCGGTGGCTGACGCTGGCTTCGCAAAACCCTTCGGCATCCCTGACGGATACATCGCGGCGGTTCTCTACGGGGTGATCTTCCTGCTCTTAACGGGACCGACAACCAAACTTTGGATATGGGTGCCATTGCTGGTGCTCGCCTTCGCCGCTGCACTCGCGAACTTCCTCGGCGTTCGTGACATGGTGAATCTCGGGAGCTTCTGCTTCTACTGCATGCTGACGACTATTCTTTCCCCGGTTCTGTTGTGGGAGATATGGCGGCTGCGCTGAGCCTCGTGCTCGGTCTTGTTAATTCAGGAGGCTACAGTCGATGAGTAACGGTTCAGTCCCAAGTCCACGTCCAACTGTGGGCAAGGTCTCGAAGAAAGACGCAGACTACGTCTTTTACGAATTGACGCGCAGCATTTGTCCAAAGTGCCGGAGAGTGATCGATGCGAAGATCGTGTTGCGGGAGAACAAGGTCTTTATGGTCAAGCGATGCCCGGACTGCGGCCCGTTCGAGGCATTGGTCTACGGCGATGCCGAGGCGTACACCAGCTTCGGTAAGTTCAACAAGCCGGGAACGATCCCGCTTGCCTACGGAACTGACATTCGAGAAGGCTGCCCCTACGACTGCGGCCTTTGCCCCGACCACCAGCAGCATACTTGCCTCGGCATCATTGAGGTCAACAGCGCCTGCAACATGGATTGCCCGCTCTGCTTTTCGGAAGCAGGTCCCGGATTCAGCCTGACGCTCGAAGAGGTCGAGCAGATGCTTGACGACTTCGTAAGAACCGAGGGGAAACCCGAAGTCATTCAGTTCTCGGGCGGGGAGCCCACGATTCATCCGCAAATCATCGAATTCGTCCGGGCGGCCAAGCAGCGCGACATTTCTTTCGTGATGATCAACACGAACGGTAAACGAATCGCTCGTGACGAGCGATTCGTCGAACAACTGAACGAAGTCCGCCCAGCCATCTACTTCCAGTTCGACGGCTTTGATTCGGAGACCTATCGCATTCTTCGGGCAGAGCCGAACATCTTGGAGGAAAAGCTGCGTGCGCTGGATCGGCTTGCTGAGATCGGTCTATCCGTCACCCTTGTTCCGGCAGTCGAGCGCGGAGTGAACGAGCATGAGATCGGGAAAATCGTTGACTTCGCCATTCAGCACCCCGCAGTGCGGGGAATCAATTTCCAACCGACCTTTCACGCCGGCCGCCATCCCGATCACGACCCGATGAGACGGCTAACCATTCCTGACATTCTTCGGCTGATTGAGGCGCAGACGAAGGGTACGTTCAGGACGAGCGATTTCGTTCCAGTGCCGTGCTGTTTCCCCACGTGCAACTCGGTGACCTACGCTTTTGTAGAGGGCGATCAAGTCACGCCGCTACCCCGCATCGTCAATGTCCACGACTACCTCGACTACATTTCCAACCGCGTGCTGCCCGATTTTAGTTTGGAAGTAAAGCGGGCTCTGGAAGGATTGTGGTCATCCTCTTCAGTCGCGGGTTCGCAGAAGTCCGTAGATCAGATTTTGATGTCCTGTCAGGCGTGCAGCGTTCCCGACTTTAGCCTTGGCGATCTGGCCAAGCACATGATCATGATCATGCTGCAAGATTTCATGGACCCGTGGACGTTCAACCAAAAGAACCTGATGAAGTGTTGCAAGGAATTCCTGCTGCCGGGTGGCAAGCAGGTTCCGTTCTGCGCCTATAACACCATCGGGTACCGCGAACAGGCGAGGCAACAACTGGAGGCACTGGAGCCCGAGCGCAGGAAGGCGAGGGCAGAAGGCCGCAGGTTTGAGCCCCGACCTATCGAATTCAATGTAAAGCGGGCGGAGGTTCCTCTCACAGGGCTTGTCAGCTTCGACTCGCGGCGGTGATTCATGGCTACGAAGGACGACACAACTTTCGTTCGGTCGGGGCACGAGCAGGTTAAACAATGTTGCGCCAGACTGTACGAAAGCGACCTGACCCGGTTTCTACTGGGCGACTCGTTCCATCCGGGCGGCTCGCAATTGACTGGGAAGCTAGGGCGCATGCTTGCCCTGAGTCCCGCCAGCCGGGTTCTGGATGTGGCGTGTGGCAAAGGGACGACTGCGGTCTTCCTAGCGAAGGAATTCGGGTGCGAAGTGTTCGGCATCGACTACGGAGATCAGAATGTCGCGGCTGCACGGTCTCTGGCGCAAGCAGACCATGTGGACTCACGGGTGCAATTTGACCGCAGCGATGCAGAAAACCTCCCGTTTTCGGACGGGTCGTTCGACGCCGTGATTTGTGAGTGCGCCTTCTGTACCTTTCCCGACAAGGCGGCATCAGCTACAGAGTTCTTTCGCGTGCTTCGCCGAGGAGGGCATGTGGGCATCAGCGATCTCACCCGCGCTGAGATACTGCCCAAAGACTTGGATGGACTGCTGGCATGGATTGCCTGCATCGGCGATGCCCAGACTGTGGAAGGTTACGCTACCTTTCTCGAACATGCTGGCTTCTCGGTGGACAGCATCGAGCAGCAGAACGACGCGTTGAAGGAGATGGTGGATCAAGTTCGCATGAAGCTGCTCGGCGCGGAAATCATGACCGGACTGAACAAAATGCAACTGCCCGGTCTTGATCTAGGAGCGGCCAAACGAATGGCGAGCAGCGCAATGGCGGCGGTCAAACAGGGACAACTTGGGTATGTGCTCATCCGTGCTACCAAGCCGGACTCACACTGATCCTCAGGCAGTCCGGCTAGTGCTTGCCCGCATCCGAGAACAATTCCTTGGTCGGGAAATCAGATACAAGGGTCAGGCGTCCTTGTTACTGTTCTCTTTCGTGCTCAGCCCGAGCACGC
>PLIC01000267.1 GCA_003139995.1 Candidatus Acidiflorens stordalenmirensis
CCATTTCAGAAAACGCTCTAGAAATGGTCTGTTGGTTCGTTTTTTCACAAGCTGGGCTCCCGGTCGGCAGCGCGGAGAAAGACGGGGCTGAGGTTTTGAGTCAAAAGCTCCGCCCTTCATCGCTGGGAACCCACCAAAGTTTGCATGTGGAGAACAATTGCAGGATTATGCCCCAGCGGTCAGGCCGCGTCAACCGCGAAATTTAGAACTGCATGCTTCGTCACATCAGCGCAATAACACGTTGCAACAGTTGGTCGTATTCTGCCAAGTAGGCGGATGGCCCACATCTCCGGCGCGAGTCTAATGCGAGTTGTCCTTAAATATCGACATGGAAAAATCCAGGCGTGCCCCAAGTCTCGCGCTTTTCGAGACCTGGGATTCCACAGTCGCGCCAAGCTTGGAATTTTGTTTGACTGGGTACTGAGCCACTGGAATTTTTCCTCATAACCAACCGTGTCCACCATCACAGACTTCAATCTTGACTCCAAACTTGTCGTGCATGATAATAGAAGTCTGATTGGGGCAGCTTCGAGGTATGCCGTCCATCAAGACGGCCCTCGAAGCTGCCCCAAACCCATTTTCAGCGCTCTTTGACAAGCTAAGTCGTTTATTTTCAAAGACTCTATCTGTAAGTCCTTTAGAATCAAAGACTGGACGGAGTTTTCGCTCCTAACCCCATGATTTCAATAGACCGGGGGGAGGGGGGTACTCGTAACTAAGTAGTTATCAGGCTCTGAGTAATGGCAAGAATTCGGAATCTCTGATGCTACCGAAACCGCCCCTACTGAATCTGAATCACGCCTTCCGAACTCCCGGCTTTGATTTCCTCCACTCGCGCCACCACATTGCGGGCAAACGCGAACAGCGACTTCGCGTGAGGCGAGTCTTCTCCCTGGAGCACGGACGGAACGCCACTGTCGCCCGATTTGCGAATCTCCGGATCGAGCTCGACGCTTCCGAGAAAGGCAATGTCAAACTGCTTTGCCGTCTTTTCCGCGCCGCCGCGCGAGAAGATGTCGACTTCGTGCTGGCAGTGCGGACAGACGAAGTAACTCATGTTTTCGACCATGCCAACGATGTCCACCTTCATCTGGCGGAACATCTCGATGGCCTTGCGCGCATCCTGCAGCGCAACGTCGGAGGGTGTAGAAACCACGATAGCGCCGGTCAGTGGCACAGTCTGAATGAGCGAGAGCGCAACGTCGCCGGTTCCCGGAGGAAGGTCAATGACAAGATAATCAAGCAGTCCCCACTCCACCGATCCCAGGAACTGCCGGATGATCGAATGCAGCATGGGACCGCGCCAAATGAGCGGCTTGTCTCCAGGATTGAGGAAGCCGACCGAGATAACCTTAAGCCCATGCGAGTTGATGGGCGCGATCTTTTCGCCCGTCACTTTCGGTTGCTCATTGGCGCCGAGCATGAGCGGGACGTTCGGCCCGTAGACGTCGCCGTCGAGCAATCCTACTTTGTAGCCCATCGTACTGAGGGCGATTGCCAGATTTACCGCGAGCGTGGTCTTGCCGACTCCGCCCTTGCCGGAACCGACGGCGATGATGGCGTTGACGCCAGATAACGGTTGCGGCGTGGGCTGTTGCTCGCCAGGATGATGGGAATGTGCGCTCATCCTCTGATTATACGGGAGGGAAAAGCGAGCACTCAGCATTTAGCACTTAGCAATTCGCATTTAGCAAAACCGGGCAGGCTGAGTGCTAACTGCTAGGCGCTAATTGCTGAATGCTGACCGCTCAGTAGTGCCCTTCTCCCAGTTGCACCTTGCCGCGAAACTTGCGGTAGACGAACGCAAAGTAGGTCACCGCGAGCGCCGCGCCGAGCGTCCACCAAACCAAGCCGACGCTCAGTCCGTGACTGCCAGCGGCCGTGTTGTAGATGGTAAGGTCGTGTTGACGGTCGCGAGCAGGCAGTACCACGGGATAGAGCGCAAACGCCGCGCCCACCAGCATTGCAGTGATATACAGACTGGAAGCAACGAACGCGAGTTTCTCTTTGCCCTTGGGATTGGCCCAGAGCATTACTCCGAGGCTAGCGACAACGACGATCGGAACCAGTATCCCGGCCGGGTGCTTCCCGTAGTTCACCATGATATCGGGCCGGATGAAGTAAGTCGCAACCAGGGTGCTAAAGGTCAGAAAAAACTGCAGGGGCCAGCAGAGCAAGGCGAAACCGCGGGCGCGGCGGCCAAGGTCCTCGTCGGTTTTAAGGGCGACATAGTAAGAACCATGTGCGGTCAGGGTCACCAGCGCCACAACGCCGGTGAGTACCGTGTACCAATCCAGGATGCCCGTATGCGGGCCGAGTTTGAAGTTGGTCCAGAGCGGCTCAAAAAAATAGCCGGTTGCATCCAGCGGAACTCCGCGCACTACGTTGCCCAGTGCCGCACCGAAAAACACAGCCAGCAAAATGCTGGAGACGCTGAAGACCACGTCAAAGAAATCCTGCCAGACCCGGTTTTCGATGTGAGCGCGGAATTCAATGCCGATGGCGCGCAACATGAGCAGCCACAGGACAATCATCAGCGGAAGGTAGAACCCGCTGAAGCTCGACGCATAGAGTTGAGGAAACGCAAAGTAGAGCGTGCCCCCGGCGGCGAGCAACCAGACTTCGTTGCCGTCCCAGACCGGGCCGATGGCGCGCAGCACCCGTCGCCGCTCTTCGTTGGTCTTGGCCGCAACCAGATAAATCGCGCCAGCGCCAAGATCGAATCCGTCGAGCACGACATAAGTCGCGATCATCGCCGCGACAATCCAGAACCATAGGCTCGCCATAGTTACCTTGCCTCCGTCACCTGGCCTCCGTCGCCGGAGGAAGATTGGACACCGATTCGTGCCCAGCCACAGGGCCGTGCTCAATTTCACGCCGGATCAGGAACAGGAACAAAATGCCCAGCACAGTGTAAATGCCCATGAATCCCAAAAGAGTAAACATGCCGTTACCGGCCGAAACGGCCTTGGAGTAGCCGTTTTCGGTACGCATCAGCCCATAGACCAGCCAGGGCTGGCGGCCGAGCTCGGCGGTCATCCATCCGGCGGTATTGGCGATATAAGGAAAAGGCGCTGCCAGCATTAGTATCCAGAGCATCCACCGGGAGTTAAAGAGTTTGCCGCGCCACAGCAGGAACGATGCCACGACCATGACGGCGATGAAGAACGTCCCGAGGCCAACCATTATGTGGTAGCTGTAATAGAGTAATGGGATGTTACCCGGCCAGTCTTGTTTGGGGAAAGCGTCGAGTCCGCGAACGTTGGCGTTCCAGCGTTTGTAAGTCAGCATGCTCAACATTTTCGGAACTTCGAGCGGGTTATCGATCTTGCCTTGCTGCTCGTTAGGCTGACCTACAATGACTAATGGCGCGCCGGACTGGCCCTGAAACAATCCCTCCATCGCCGCCAGAGTCACGGGTTGCAGGTCGGTGACCATTTTGCCTTGCCTGTCGCCAGTCGGAAAAATTTGCAGAACGCTGAACAGGCAACCGGCGATCACTCCGGCCTTGACGAAAATGCGGGCGTGCTCGGTCCACTTACCTGAGAGCAGATAGAACGCGCCCACCGACGCCATGATGAACGCGCCCGTAATCACCGCCCCGCTCATGTTGTGCGCATACTGCCATCCCGCCCAGGGATTAAGCACTAAGGCCCAAAAGCTCGTCAGCTGCAGGCTCCCGTCTGGGGCCGTGAAATAACCGACGGGATGCTGCATGAAAGCGTCCGTGGCGATGATGAAATAACCCGACAACCACGAACCCACAAAGACCGCGACGGCCGACAGCCAGTGTGCTTTCGGGCTCAACCGCTTCTCTCCGTAAAGAAATAATCCGAGAAACGCCGATTCGAGGAAGAAGGCAAACATGCCTTCCATGCCCAGTGTCTGACCAATGACGCCGCCCGCGAATCGCGAAAAGTGCGACCAATTGGTGCCGAACTGGAATTCCATCGGAATGCCGGTCACAACGCCCAATACGAAATTGATGCCAAAAATCTTTCCCCAGAAGCGGGCCGCCTCGTGGTACACGGGATCGTTGCGCCGCAAACCGATCGTCTTGAGCACGACGATCAGCAGCGCGAGCCCCATGGTGAGCTGCGGGAAGAGATAGTGAAACGTCGCCGTGAAGGCGAAGTGCAGACGGTGAACGAAAAGTGCGCTGTCCATAAGTAAGGTCCCAGGTCTCAGTTGCCAGGTCTCAGCTTTGAGCGGTCGAGCTTTCGCTGCACTACAGCATAAGTACTGGATAGCTCAAAAGCAACAATACCTAACTCCGACCCTCGTTTCTGCGCGCCGATTCCTTGCGGCGCATCTCCCGGCGGTGCGCAGCATCTTCGTAGCGGCGCTTTTCATCTTCGGTCTCGGGGACCACGGGGGGAACCGCCACATGATTGCCGTCAGCATCTACGGCGACAAAGGTCAGATAGGCGGAGCTGATGTGACGGTTCTCTTCCGTGCGATAATACTCCACCCAGGCCTTCACGCCCACCTCCATCGAGGTGTGGAAGGCGCGATTGACCGACGAGCGCAGGATTACGAAATCTCCGACCCGAACGGGCACCAGGAAGTCCATATGGTCAATGGACGCCGTCACCACGTAGGCGCGCGAGTGGCGATGGGCGGCCATGGCGCCGGCCAGGTCGATCCAGTGCATGAGGCGCCCGCCCAGCAGCGCGTTCAGCGGATTGGCATCGTTAGGCAAAACGATCTCGGTCATTTCCGAGATCGATTCACGCACCGGCCGGGGAAGCATTAACTTCGTTTTCTCATCGTCATTCATAAGTCGCTAGCGACGCTCAAAGACTGCGGAATCTCAATCGCCTTGAACGAACGCAGCTTCAGCCGCGCGGGTAAACCGTTCTTCATCGTGGGCTTTGGCCCCTGAGGTCTGCGTTCTGACTTCTTTCGCAGTTCGAGCCCGGTACGTCTCGAGATAGCAGATCGCCAGCCTGTGGACTCGCGCATCCGCATGTGGATTCAACCAAACATCGCTCGCCAGGTCGAAAGTCAATTCCCCATGCTCGACCGGAGCGTGGTCCAACTCGCAGACAAAGCAGATCGTAACCTGCTCCCGGCTAGCGCGCACGACCGAAAAACGAACTGCATCCCAGTCATGGCGCCGGGGAAGCTGCGGACAGAGGGTCGCATAACCAAGGTTACAAAATTTCCGTATGTGGGCATCGGATGCCGCCAGTTCCTGCCCCGAGGCGCGGCAGTTGCCCGTCCATCCCGCGCCCAGCGGCAGACGCGAAGGATGCGGCCAGGAACCGTCGTTCAAGATTTCCCGCGGTACAAAAAAGGGGCAAGCCAAGTTGGTCCCCCGGAGAGCCATTGTAACGCGGCCCGTGATATGAATGGGAGGATAGTTCAGCTTCTGGCTTCTGGCTTCTGGCTTCTGGCTTTTGGCTGAGAACTGAGAACAGGGAACTGAGAACTTCTCTATGGATCGCATTGCCGTGTTGACCGAAATTCTGGCCGCGAATCCCGAAGATTCGTTTGCCCGCTATGGGCTGGCCATGGAGTACTCGAAGGCCGGACAAATCGAGCAGGCGTTTCAGGAATTTAAAACGCTGATCGGGAAAAATCCGGACTACACGCCCGCATATTTCATGGCTGCGCAAATGCTGGCCAGCGCCAGCCGCATCGATGAGGCCAAGCGCATGCTGGTGGGTGGCATCTCCTGCGCCCGCCGCACCGGCAACGCTCACGCCCAATCGGAGATGACGACAATGCTGGAAGAGCTGGAATGAAGGAGGTTTCAAGGTTTCAGAGTTTCAAGGTTGCGGGGCTCATCGTTCGGATGTCATCATCCTTGGGACTTTGAAACCTCGAGACTTTGCAACATTGAAACCTGCTCTTTGCTACACTCTCCTGTTCGCTGGAGGCAACACATGCGCCGTCTTGCTTTTCTTCTCGCTCTGCTTTTCTCTCTTCCCGCATTCTCTCAAGCCAAGCATCCCTTCACTTTCGAAGACATGATGAAGTTGAAGCGTGTCGGCGAGCCTGTGCCTTCGCCCGACGGCAAATGGGTGCTCTTCAGCGCGGTCGATGTCGATCTCGCCGCCAATACAAAGACTCCGCACATCTGGATCGTCCCGCTGAACGCCGACTCCAACGAAAAGGGGGTGCCCCACCCTTCCCCGGAGGGGAGGGTGGGCGGCACGGAACGCGTACTCATACCGGATCAAGACGGCGACCGTCCGCGCTGGGCGCCGGATGGCAAGCGGTTCGCTTTTCTCTCGACCAAAGAAGGCGAATCGCAGGTTTGGATTGCGGATTTCGACGGGACCGCTGGCACTGTCACCAGCGTGCATAAACTAACCTCGATTGCTACGGAAGCTGGCGGCGAACTCTGGTCGCCGGATGGCAAGCACATTCTTTTCACCTCGGATGTATATCCCGAGTGCGACGGTGCGCCCGCCGTCGAGGCCGCCTGCAATGCGAAAAAAGTGAAGGACGCCGCAGATTCGAAGGTCAAGGCGCTCATTTTCGACCGCTTACTCTATCGCCATTGGAATGCTTACAAAGCGGGCAAGCGCAGTCACATCTTCGTGGTCGCAGCACCCACCCTCCCCTCCGGGGAAGGGTGGGGCACCCCAGTTCAATCCGCGCGGGACATCACTCCCGGCGATTACGACTCGCCCGAGTTCTCGCTTGGCGGGCAGGACGACTACGCCTTCTCGCCCGACGGGCAGGAGATTTGCTACACCTCGAACCACGACAAGGTCGAAGCCACGTCCACCAACAACGATCTCTGGATCGTCCCGGTGAATTGGCCCGCGAACGCCACGCCTGCCGAAGTGCTGGCCAAGACGAAGAACATCACCGCCGACAATCCCGCCAGCGACTCGACTCCGCTCTATTCGCCCGATGGCAAGTACATCGCCTACCGCGCCCAGCAGCGTCCGGGATACGAGAGCGACCGCTTCCGGCTGATGCTGTACGACCGGAAGACGGGCGAGAGAAAGAATCTAACGGAAGGTTTTGACGGCTGGGTAGGAACGTTTACGTGGGGAGCGTCAAGATTTCTTTTCTTTACTGCTGAAGAGGCCGGGAGTGCACGAATTTACTACACGTCCCTCGACTTCGTTAAGCCGTCCGTCGTTAAGACCGCCTTGCAAGGATACGATGACGATCTGACGTTTGTTCAGAACAACAATATTACGTTTTTGTTGTTCAGCAAGATGTCGATTTCCGCGCCAACTGAAATTTATAAGAGTCCATGGGTCCTCGTTAATACCCCTCACTGTGGCGAAACCGGAGGCGACATCTGTAGCAGTCAAGATCCGAATTTCAAACTCACTCACCTCAACGATGCCGTCCTCTCCCAAATTGCCATGTCCCCGCTCGAACCCTTCTGGTTCACCGGCGCACATGGCGACAAAGTTGAAGGCTTTCTCGTCAAGCCGCCGAACTTCGATGCTTCCAAGAAATATCCCGTGAAGTTCCTCATCCACGGCGGCCCACAGGGGGCCTGGGGAGACGACTGGTCGTATCGCTGGAATCCCGAACTCTTTGCCGCCAACGGATACGTGGTCATCATGATCAACTTCCACGGCTCGACCGGATACGGACAGAAGTTCATTGACGCCATCAACGGCGACTGGGGCGGCGCTCCGTTTGAAGACCTGATGAAGGGCCTCGACTACGCCGAGGCGCATTACGGGTTTATAGATAAAGACCGGGAGTGCGCGCTGGGCGCGAGCTTTGGCGGATACATGGCCAACTGGGTGCTCGGCCACACTGACCGCTTCAAGTGCATCGTGTCGCACGATGGCACGTTCAACAATGAGTCAGACTGGGGAACGACTGAAGAGCTGTGGTTTAACGAATGGGAATTTCACGGCACGCCCTACACGAACCGCGAGTTGTATCGGAAGTGGTCTCCGCATTTGTTTGCGACGAATTTCAAGACCCCCACGCTCGTCATCCACGGACAGCTCGACTACCGCCTCGACGTGAGCGAAGGGTTCCAGCTCTTTACGACACTGCAGCGGCTGGGCGTGCCGTCGAAGATGCTCTACTTCCCCGACGAAGGCCACTGGGTGCTGAAGCCGCAGAATTCGCAGCTTTGGTACAAGACGGTCAACGACTGGGTGGATCGGTGGACGAGGCAGAATCATTGAGTCATTAACTCAATGATTCAATACCTCAATGATTCAATGATTCAATAGCTCTACTTGTACACTTCCGGCACGAAGTTCTGCTCGTGGATGGGTGGCCGGAGGTACTTTTCCGCATCGAGCGGCGGAAGCTTCAGCGGTTTCGGCGTCAGGTCTTCGTAAGGAATCTGCGACAACAGGTGGCTAATCACGTTCAGCCGCGCACATTTCTTGTTGTCTGCGTTCACCACGTACCACGGCGCCTGTTTGATATCCGTGTGCGCGAACATCTCGTCCTTGGCGCGCGAGTACTCCACCCAGTGTCTTCTGGATTCGAGATCCATCGGGCTCAGTTTCCAGCGTTTGGTGGCGTCTCGCATCCGGTCTTGAAAGCGGCGCTCCTGCTCTTCATCGCTCACCGAAAACCAATACTTGAGCAGGATGAGGCCCGAACGCACCAGCATCCGCTCGAACTCCGGGCAGCCGTGCAGGAATTCGAGATACTCGCTCTCGCTGCAAAAACCCATCACGCGCTCGACGCCAGCCCGGTTGTACCAACTGCGGTCGAACAGAACCATCTCACCGGCAGCCGGCAAATGAGTCACATACCGCTGGAAGTACCACTGCGTCTTTTCCCGCTCGGTGGGGGTGCCCAACGCCACCACGCGGCAGACGCGCGGATTCAGGCTCTCAGTGATCCTCTTGATAGCGCCGCCTTTCCCAGCTGCATCCCGCCCCTCGAAAATGGCCACCAGTTTCAGGCCCTTCTGCCGGATCCACTCCTGCAGTTTGACCAACTCAATTTGCAGCCGCCGCAACTCATCGTCGTAGGCACAGTCTTTGCCCAGCCTCAGCATTGTGCGGGCGGAGCCATTCACCGGCGTTGCGCCGTTCTTGGTTTCCTCCGAGTCGGAAGAGCGTTTTTGCGCCATGGTCAATTCCGGGATCACGAGGCCAGAGATGCCCCGATCAAGTCATCGGCATAACCGGCCAACTGCCTTAACCCGGCGTGACCCTCGCCATAGCTCTCCTTGCACGCTCTGAGTGATTGCTCACACTTAAGCGCCATAAGCCGGGAAAGCCCCCGCCCAGCGGCGGATTCCTTACGGCAGATCCCCAGGCATACTTCCGAAAAAAATTCCGTCACCACTCAGCGCAAAGCGGCAGCTTCTTTTGTCTTCAAGCAGCCTGCTCACGGCAGGATTGCCAACTGAAGGATCGTTCGCTGAGGGATGATCCGCTGAGGAATGATCCGCTGAGGAATTATTCGCCGAAGGAGCGTTCGCCGGAGGAGTCTCAGCCGGCTGCCGCGCGGCGCCGCCACCATGGTCGCGTTCCGTCGAGTTCGCTGGCGGCATAGCTGGTGACTTAGTGGACGGCTCAGCCGGAGGCCGAGGGACTTCGACATCGACCTTCGGCAACTCGGAAGCCGGCTCACAAGCAGCCCCATTGCCAGCTCCCGGAGTTCCAGTCGCGTTCGAACTTGAGGCGGTGCTGGACGCAGTATCCTGACGCGCGTCGAAACAGGGGCTCTGGCTCGCAATCGGTTCATCCAGCGGAGCGCCTTGCGGCACCGTGAATAGCACCTCCGGCGCGCTTTGTGGCGGGGGCATTGGCGCGCCAAACTGCGGCCCGCGCTGCGCAGTGGGAGCCTGGGCGCGCCTGTTGTCCGGCTGCGCCGGAATTATCGCTGCCACGCTCTCCATTTGAAGCTGCGCGGTCGAAGCGCCCGCACTCACCGCGATAAACACATCGCAAGGCCCCACGTTGCCGGCGGAGGGCACGATGGAAGCAAGGCCGTTCTGTGCGGACACGACCTGCGCCTGCGACGATCCGAGCAGAACCGGCGTTTCATCTCCTCCGACATTGGAGTCGCCATCCTGCTGGCCTCCGCTGTCTGGACCGATCCGTGCGAGCGTGGTCGCAAAGGTGACGTTCACTCCCATCACAGGATTATCGGCGCTCGATCCGTCGGTCACCCGCATCACAAGTGGTTGAAAAGCCTGCCCCGGCAACACAACCTGCGACGATCCGCTCACCGTCTCCAGTGTCCACAGCGAAGGCGGCGTGGAGAACAAAGTGAAAGTCTGGCACAGCGTATTGGTCGGAGCGACGCAAGCGCTCACCTGCACATTGGCGTTCTGATTCGTGAGCTGCGCCGTGATGGTGGCCAACCCCGAGCTGCTGGTGGTCGCACTGGCCGCCGAAAGCGAAGCTGTGCCCTTGGTGATTGCAAAATTGATCGCGACGTTCGCCTTAGGCACGCCCAAGTCCAGCGCTTCGACGGTAAGCGGGACCGCAATCGTCGCGCCTTGCCCAACCCAGCGCGTCGGCGTCACCGCAGCCAGGTCGAGCGTGGTTGAGGTGCCCAGCACCGTCGCCTGTCGCGACTGTGGCGGCGAGTACGACGTTGGCGCCAGAGCGATTGTGATCGTGCTCTGTCCGGTCGCGGTGGGAGTGACCCAGATGGAAGATTCTCCCGCTTCATCGCTCAGCACCGAGCAGGAAGAAGCTGCGCCGCACGCCGAGAACTGCAAGCCGTTGACCGGAGTTGCGCTCCATGCAATCGTGGCCCCGCTTACCGGAGTAACTCCGTCGGCGGCAACCGCGCGCACGCGGATGGCGTTGGCTGCTTGAGACCCCACTGGAGTTGTCGGCTCCGCACCTTGCAACAGCAGCAAGAGATCCGTGGCCGAAGCGCCATAGGTCAGCGCGCCAATCATTTGGGAAAAAGCACCGCTCGCCGGATCTGTGACCTGGATCGTGGCAGTTCCGTCCAGCGTGCCGGCAGGCATTGCCACCTGGATCTGGCTTGCCGACGCAGAAAGTGTGTTGCCGTTGTTGCCAGCAACGCTCACCTGCAGTCCCGGACTGAATCCGGTGCCATTGAGAGTGGTCAAGCCGCCAGCAAGACTGAGGCGAGCCGGCGTTACCGTATCCGAATAAAGCAGGCTGGCTTGGTAGAAGTAATCTGGACGCCCGTCGCCACGGAAGTCGGCTATCCCGACTCGATACGTATCGGTCGCGTTGAACTGCGCATCCAGTCGCGTCATTCCAAAAGTCGTTGAATTGAACGCCGAGGGTGTGGACGCCGGCGCGGGATCGCCGCTCTGGTCGCTCAATTGCCAAATTCCAATTACGGGCAGCAGTTTCGTTTCGGTCGGCTGGCCGGTTTCGTCGAGCGCGGTCACCGCGACCGAGGCCGTCCGGTTCGCCTGCGCTGTGAACTCGAACCAATCGGTGCTGCCGTAACCGGAGATCCACGATCCCCAGCCTCCGCCCTGCGGGAGCGCCACCGGATTCGCGTACGTCGATCCGCTGCCGGGATGCGTTTGCACGACTTCATCCTGCAACATCAGGATGTTCTGCTCCACATTCGAGCCGTTTGTCACCGTGACCACAACCGGAGCGAACGATCCCGAGGGCGTTACCTGTGTGGGAGCGTACGATTCGACACCCATCGACCAGTTCGGGTCCAGCGCTTCCACGCTTAACTGGTACTGGGCGGTGGTTTGCCCAGTCGGGATCGTCAGTTGGCCGAGATCGTAAAAACCTTCGAGGGCGGGATTGTTGGAACCCCAGCGATTATAGGGAAGTCCGGTTGCGTCCAGATATCCATCGACGATGTTGCCGACGTTGCCGCAAAACAAGAATCCGGAAACGGAAGTGGCAACGTACTGCCGCGAGGGCTGGCCCGAGACGATCAACCGGGCCACCACGTTGACGCCCTGCATCGGCTGCGCCTGATTCCCCGAGGCATCGGTGAAATACACGCTGCCGTAGATTCTGCCCGCCGGTTGCGGACTGCCTGGATAAAGCCGCGCCAACGCGTCCATGTCATCCATCGTCGGGACGGCCGCGTTGGGATAGCAGACGCTGATGGGCACGCAGTTAATCGGATCGGCAAAGTGCATCACCGGAAATCCCGCAAAATCGGCGCTGGTTGGAGCAGGTGTCCGCGTCAACACGTTTGCATTTGCCTGCGACCATCCTAAGCCAATCGTGCGCCCCAACACGCGCACCAACCGGTATTGAACGTCAGGCAGTTGCGCGGCGGTGGCAGCGCAGATTCCGTTGATCACGACCAAAGCGTGGGCGATGTTTCCGCCCGCGGAAAAGTTGTCGGGCCCGCCATAGACGGCGTTGGTGAAGCAATCGGCCAAGCCTCCGGCGCCCTGGCCCAGCATCGCATCGGTGACCGTTCCGTCGTAGTCGTACACAATTCCGACGGGAGTGGCCGTGGCTGAAGGTGTAATGTCGGCGGGTGCGGTGACCACTCCACCGGTCACTACAATGTTGCTGCCGTTCACGTCTTCGGCAAGATGCCCGCCCTGCGATGCGGTAAGGGCAACACCTGAAATGCTGGTCCAGGTGCTGAAGGCGCTGGCGACAAGAGCATCGGCCTGGGCTTCGGTCAAGATCGGGCTCAGGGCCCCCGGGTCGGTGAAGTACTGCACCGAGCCATTCGCCCAGATCAGAGCTTGGCCTTCGACTCCGGCATTGTAGCCGGAGCCCGCGACAAAGGCCGGGCCTCCGGCGCGGCTGGCAACGGCACTGCAAATCAGAAAAACGCCGACCGACAGAATTCGCCAGCGCATGATTTGCCAGGACATGATTTGCCAAGACATAGTTCACTCCTCTCGGGCGCTACGGATGGCCCGTTCCAGTTGAACGACGTTGACGCTGCGGGTAAAGACGGGCGCGCGTGACCGCGTAGACGATGCGTTTCGCAAGCCAATGGCCGCGACAGGCTTCTGCTCGACGACGCTCTTTCCACTCGGGTCGAGAGCCACCTGGCCGAGCGATCCGCCCACCGGGCTGGTGAGGCCCAAACGACTCGGCGGATATAAGAAGATCAAAATGTGCTGGCCGCTGCACATCGGGCGATGCATGGACCACGCCCCCGCCCATTCATGAATGGTGAGAATTTGTCCTTGCTCGACCCCGACAATCGCCCGGTCTACGCGAAAACGCAACTGGACCGCTGGAGTCGTCCCCGGAACCGCCCGATCGGCTGCCGCAGTCTGGGCGGTCACAGTTTGGGCCGGCGCGGCGAGCACCGTGCCGGCGAATATCATCCCGGCCCGGCGCGAAAGCTGCTTCCATTGCGGGCCGAGAACGCGCTCAGCGACGACTTGATCCGATTGCTGCGCGGCCGCAAAGCTCGACAGAAAGGCGAGTGCAACGACCAACACGTGTCTTGACGCACCCATAGCGAGTCTCTTTCTGGAGGAAATGGGACCGGGAGTGGTCCTGGGAGTGGAATCAGCGTAGCGCGATAGGGATCAGGCAGATGTGCGGGCGGTCACTGTGATTTTGTGATGAATCGCCGAAACTTGCGGACGGCCTCCGGGTGAACAGACCATCCCGCGATTGACTATGGTTCTTGACACTTTGGTGCCATTGCCATCGGTCCCGTCGTGCCATTTTCTTCGTATCCCGGAGTCGACCGTTGAGACACCATGAAATCTATCGATTTTGCCCACGCCGAACTCTCGAACATCGTCGCCGAAGCTCTAGTCCAGCGGACACCCTCTCACGCCACCATGTGCAACGGAAGTTAAGCTGTTCTTCGAATCGTCTGCACCGCCTCCTTGAGCGCATGCTGATAGCGGAGCGACACCTGAAATTGCCGCGTAGAACACTTCGCGGCCAAGCTTCGGTGTGTAGTACATCAGCCTTTTATTATAGTTGACGCCCTCAAGCGATAGCGCTCACAACCCAGTCAATGAGCGCAATCGCGAGTGGCTGTTGAAAAACTCTTTTCAGGGAATTTCACCAACGAAATTCGTTCGCAAGTTATTGAATGTTCGTTCGCCGTGGGCGCTGAAATTCACTGAAATTACTGCTTTGGTTCCTTTTTCAACAGCCACAGGCATTTACGCTAGTGACCGGGTTGGTGGTGCAACGGCGATTCTTCGACAGCAATCGCGACTATTTGTTCCGGCAGCCTGGCAGTTCACTCCTTGATCATTCTCCGTTCCGACGGGCGAGCGTGGATAAGACGCGGATCTAAGCCGTAGCTTTTGGTTTAGTCATTCAGTTGGCAACTTACTCCCGAAGTAGTTCCTGTTGCGGGTTCCTCTCAAAGAAAGGGCTGAACAGCGCCTCTGATCTACTCGAGGAGTACACCTGTTTGACATCGAGTGGTGTGGACGGCAGAATGCCAGGGTCGGAGGAGATCATGAAACGCAGAATCTTGGGCCTTCTGTCATTTGCTGTCTTGTGCCCCACCTTTGCATTGGCACAAAGTGCCGACGCAGCCACAGCCGCGCCCCCCGCCACCCGCGAGGGCGATGTGCAAGAAACTCTGCATGGGGTGACCGTGCCGGATCCCTACCGCTGGCTGGAAGATCAAGAGTCAGCCGAGACGCGGGCGTGGATCAACCAACAGAACGAGTACACGCACAAGCGCCTGGACAGCTGGCCGGGGCGGGAGCGGCTGGAAAAGCGGCTGGCCGAGTTGAAGAAAGTAGAGTCCATTAGCTCGCCGATCGAGCGCAGCGGGCGGCTCTTTTACCGCAAGCGCGCCGCGGACCAGGAACAGTACGTCATCTACACCCGGCAGGGCGATGCGGAGAAGGAGGAAGTTTTGATCGATCCGAATCCGATGAGCGCGGACCACTCGACCAACGTCGACATCATGGATGCGTCGAAGGATGGAAAGCTGCTGGCGTACGCTGTACGCATCGGCGGCAAGGATGAGACGGAGGTGCACGTACTCGACGTGGCTGCGAAGCACGACCTGGCGGACGTGCTGCCGGCGAGGGTTTACTTTGATCTTTCGTTCTTGCCGGACAAGAGCGGGTTCTACTACGCGACTATGCTCGACGACGGGCCGCGGGTGCGGTTCCACAAGCTAGGAACAAAAGTGGAAGCGGACACGGATGTGTTCGGGAAGGGGTACGCGAAAGAAGCAATCGTCATCGGCGATCCGTCGGAGGACGGCCGTCACCTGGTCATTCATGTTCTCCATGGCGCGGCGGCAGACAAGGTTGAAATCTGGGTTCAGGATCTGAAAACAAATGGACCGATCGAGCCGGTGATAAAGGATATGGACGCTCGGTTCTTTGGCTTTGCGATAGGCGGCGAGATGTTCCTGCAGACAAACTACAAGGCGCCGAAGGGCAGGGTGATGGTACTGGACCTGGCGAAGCCCTCACCAGAGAACTGGCGGGAAGTGGTTCCTGAAGCCGAGAACGCGATCGACGGCGTCACGCTAGCCGGGGGCAAGATCTGGGTGGGCTACGTAGAGAATGCGACCTCGATGGTGAAAGTGTTTCAGCCGGATGGGAAGCTGGCGTTCGAGCTGAGCCTGCCGGCGCTGGGGTCCATCTACGACGTACAGGGAAAGTGGGAGAACCCGGCGACCTATTTTACGTATGCGTCGTACGCGATTCCGGCCACGGTCTATCGCTACGAGATGAGCACCGGGAAGCAGTCCGTGTGGGCACAGGTAAAGGTTCCGGTCGATGGCTCGAAGTTCGAGGTAAAGCAGGTTTGGTACACGTCGAAGGACGGGACGAAGGTCCCGATGTTTCTGCTGCACGCCAGCGGAATCAAACTGGATGGGGCGAATCCGGTGCTGCTGGAAGGATACGGCGGATTCGCAGTCAACAACACGCCGTTTTTCAACTCGGATGCAATCGTGTGGGCGGAGCGAGGCGGCGTCTACGCGCTGGCCAACCTGCGAGGTGGGGGCGAATTTGGCGAAGCCTGGCATAAGGCGGGGATGCTCGACAAGAAGCAGAACGTATTCGATGATTTCGTTGGCGCGGCTGAGTGGCTGATCCAGAACCGGTATACAAATCCTTTGAAGCTGGCGATTCTTGGTGGGAGCAACGGCGGGCTGCTGGTTGGGGCCGTGCTGACGCAGCGTCCAGAACTGTACCGTGCGGTAATTTGCTGGCATCCGTTGCTGGACATGCTGCGTTATGACCAGTTCATGGAGGCGCAGTTCTGGGTCGCGGAGTATGGAGCGGCCAAGGATCCCGAACAATTCAGGTGGCTGTACGCGTATTCACCCTACCAGCACGTGAAGAAGGGTGTGAAGTACCCGGCCGTGCTGTTCATGACCGGGGACGGCGATACACGGGTGGCGCCACTGCACGCGCGAAAGATGGCGGCACTGCTGCAGGCCGACACCGGGTCGGATCGGCCGATCCTGCTGCGCTACGAACTGAACGCGGGACACTCGGGCGGCAGGTCATTGACGCAGGACATCGGCGACTCGGTGGATGAGTTGAGCTTTCTGTTCTGGCAGCTCGGAGTAGCGCCGTAGGGTGCGTCGTATGCGAGTTTTGTCCTGCGAGGTTCGAGCGGAAGTCGCCGTCCTTTTTGTGCTGCAGTCCACCGACACGAAAAGTAAATTGGGTAAAAAATGGATTGTTGCTGCAAACAGGCCGTAGCACTCGCGTGTAGTAGCTCAGACTTGATCTAACCACACTGTCAGAACAAGTCTGAGCTATTACATGTAATCCCATCGGCAGATACTGGCTAAGCACATCGGGCGTCGCGAAGTACGTCTTGCCTCGGCACCTCTACATTACCTTCTGGACAAACTGCGCCAACCCAAAATCCGAGGCCGGCAGCAACGCGAAATGCTACTTCTTATAGCGACGGTTCGCCTTCTTGGTCGCCTTCCGTTGCGCCTTCTCGTATTTCCTCATTGCTTTCCGCTGTTTCTTGTTTGCCTTCTTCAACATCTTTTGCTGCTTCTTGGCCGCCTTCTGGGACCGGCGCGCATTTTCTTGAGGACTGATGCGTTGAGCTTGAACCGGTATCGCCCCCGCCAAAGTCAAGGCAACCAGCAGCATAAAAGCGGCAATGCGTTTCATAACGTCTCCGAACGGAAGATCCTGCAGCGATCTTACACCGAAGCTGCGCCGGGCTGGCATATCCGGTGTTACTTCTGTAATCCTGTCTCTGGCGGGTGGGAAGCCCGCCCACTCATTCGCGAAGAACGCGAATGAGTGGGGCACTCCCCGGTTTTCCTTCCTGCGGTTTTCCTTCCGCCAAAACAAATATAGACTACTGGATCGCCTTCGTCTTCCGCGACATGCAATCCCTCAGGAAAAGCTGGTTTGACTGGAAGCTGACAGCTGATAGCTGACAACTCTGTTCAGTTCCACCGCGCCTTCGCCGCCCGCCGCAGACCGGGCAGAATCGCCTCGAGATAGCCGACCACAGCCTCCAGACGTTTTGCCTCCGACAGCGTCGAGAGGAGGCTCTGTTTGAAGTCGAGATCGAGCGGAAGCGATCCCGCGAGCAAGAACGAGAGATTGCCGGCATGTTGGTCGGGCCCAGAGAGCTCTGCCCCGGCGAGTTTCGCGATCTCCGCGTGCAACCGCACTGCCTGCGTCACCATCTGGGCGGCGGGCTTGCCGGCTTCATCTTCGTCCTGCACCACCGAAATCTCGGCCTGCAAAAACGATCGATCTTCGTTGACGTGGATTACCTCAAACCGCTCGACCCCACGCGTCAGGATGTCCATGCGCCCATCATCATATTTCTTGGTGACTGACATGATCTCGGCCGTGCAGCCGATGTCGGCAACTCCAGCGGAAGATGCACGTACCACCCCGAACGGCTTTTTCTGTTCCAGGCATTCCGCGATCATCTCCTTGTACCGCGGCTCGAAGATGTGCAGCGGCAGCGGAACGCCCGGCAGCAGCACCAGTTCGAGCGGGAAGATGGGCAACAGCGAATTCACGCCGCCTCCAATGCAAACAATTTTACGCTATGCGCTAACTCGCTGATGGTAAGAAGTTCTGAGTTCTCAGTTCTCAGTGGGAACCGGACGGTTATTGGGTTTTTCTGAGAACTGAGAACTTGATAAAGAAGTGAAGTAAAGAAGTAAAGAAAAGTAAATCCTGCAGACCTTCCGACGCCTGCCGCATCGAATGAAGCAGGCAGAACTGCAGTCTTCCACCCCCCTCCGAAAGGCCGATTGCACGGCAGCTCTGGGGGTGGAGGCTGCCGTTAACTTTTGTGCGCTCCCTTTTCGTTAGAATAGGGTTTATGAGATTCCGTTCCCGACCTGCGCGGTTGACGTTCCCCTTGCTTCTTTCTCTGGCCGCACTGTTGAGCGTCCTGCTGCCTATCATCATGCTGGTCGTCATCATGATTCCCCAGGCGGCACGCGCGCAGGAAGGCCCCCTCGACAAATCCGAGCCCAAGGGGATCACGGTCGAGGAAATCATCAAGCGCTTCGCCGCCAAGGAAAAGGAGTTTCGGGAAGCGCGCGATCAATATACCTACCGGCAGGACGTCAAGGTCATGACGCTCGACGGCGACACGCCGGACGGCTACTACCAGCAAGTGTTCGACGTGACCTTCGACGACAAGGGACACAAGATCAAGAACGTGGTCTTTGCGCCGCAGCCCACACTGCAACGCCTCATGATGACGGAGGAGGATTTCGACGACATCGAGAATCGCCTCCCGTTCGTGCTGACCTCGGATGAAATCGGGGAGTACGACATCCTGTACGTCGGCCAGCAAAAACAGGACGAGCTGAACACCTATGTTTTCGATATCGCCCCCAAGCAGATCGTCGGCAAGAAGCGCTATTTCCAGGGGCGCATCTGGGTGGACAACCNNCCCAAGTTCACCACCTGGCGCGAACAGATTGACGGCCAGTACTGGTTTCCCACCTACACCCGCGCCGAGGACACGCTCAAGTTCTCCATGGGGGACATCAAGATCCGCGAGATCATCAAGTACACGAACTACAGACGCTTCGGATCGAAATCGAAGATCCTCTACGAAGGCAAGGAAGTGCAGAAAGCGGAGCCGAATCAGAAGCCAGCCGAGCCGCCGAAGCCGCAGTGAGGCCAGGTTTCAGAGTTTCAGGGTATAAGACCTTCGACCAAAGCCTCTTTGGGGACAACTAAAGAATTGTCATCTTGACCCTAAGCTTGCCGAAGGGGAAGGGCCTGCTTTTCACCGGTGCGAGAGGGGGGGACGGGCCGCGAGACGTGGCGCACCCGGCAAATGCCTAGATGTTTACTGGTTGGTACCGGTACCCCCCTCCCCCCCCCGGTCTATAGGAATCATGAGGTTACAAGCGATTTTCGAACTCGGTCTTTGAAAAATAAGGACTTATATCAAAGTATTCCGAAATAAGGACTTACGGGTTTACGACCTGTTTCTTGTTGTTGGACCCCATTTCGTCCCGATCAGTTTGTCAAGCCCCCGCTCGGGGGAATCGAAAATGTCAAAGAACGTTTGTTTTCAACACAGATTTGAAAGGGCTGTTCGGAAGCGTTTGGCCGCCTCTGGAGGCGGGCACACGCTTCGCTGCCACGATTTGGGAATGATTCTCGCATGGCGTAGGAGTGGAGTCAGTGATGGTGGACACAGCGCGGATGTGATGAAAAAAAGTCAGGGGTCAGATTGCGGAAAGTGGGAACGCTCGCCGCATGCCACGTCTCGAAAACCGCGAGACGTGGCGCACCCGGCCGTCCTCCTCATTCAGAACGACCTCCGATGGCACGCCGCGAGTCGTGGAAGTTACAGGCCCAACCGTGACTGTAGACCTTCAATAGAACAGATACTTCCTCCACTTATCGTCCGAGTGCCCCATCAAGCGCATGATGTGGCGACTGGTGTGGAGATTGAAGGAGCGCGGTTCGCGGGCGGGCTTCATACCGGCTTCGTGAGGAAGCTGGTTGCCTTTGCGGCGGTTGCAGGGATGGCAGCAGGCGACGAGGTTCTCCCAGGTGGAGAGGCCGCCGCGCGAGCGCGGAATCACGTGGTCCAGCGTAAGTTCGCCGGAGGGAAGCATGGTGCTGCAATACTGGCAGGTGTTGCGGTCGCGCAGCAGGATGTTTTTCCGCGACAGCGCCCGCGACTGATGCGGAATCCGGCGATACTCCAGCAGACGAATCACCGAGGGCACGCGAATGGCGACGCACGCGGCGTGCAGGAAGTGTCCGTTTTCTTCTTCGGTCATGGCGACGCCCTTTAGCACCAGCACGATCGCGCGGCGCGCGGCACAAACGTTGATCGGCTCGTAAGAGGCGTTCAGCACCAACACCGGCTGATGCAGAGCGTGGCCATCCCCTTCGGAGTGCACGCCCGAAGCGAGCATCGAGGCCGGAAGGTGCGACCGCATGCTGCCACCGAAGTTGTGTAATCGCAACGACATGATTTCTACCCGTGAGCCGCCATGCCCACGCGATCTTCACTCCCCTCCTCCGGCAGACCCTCCGGCAACGAGATGACATCGGAAATTTTCACCTTCAATGTCCGCGCCACTGTCGCCACCCACACCCGCGCCGCTCCCGCGCGAAGAAGAACCCGAGCGCACTCGGAAGCCGTCGTCCCCGTGGTGTAGACGTCATCGATTAATAATATGTCGCGTTCCAGGATTCGCGTTGGATCGCTCACCGCAAAAGCGCCACGCAGGTTCTCGCGCCGTTGATGATTAGTTAGGCCAATTTGACTTCCGGTGTCGCGACGGCGCGCCAAGACTCCCGTACACAGATCAAGCCTTTTCGGACGCGACAGTTGCTTCAGCGCGCTCTGCGCGATCATTTCCGCCTGATTGAATCCGCGCTGGGCTTGCTTGCGCGTGTGCAGCGGAACTGGAACCACCGCGATCGTTCCAACGGGCATCGCCTGTTCCAGGTTGGCAATCGTCTCTGCCAGCAGGCGCCCCAGAACTGCCGCTGCGGGACGAACCTGCTGGAACTTGAGCAAATGAATCAGGTCGCGCAATCCAGCGTCATAGCTACCGTACGCAACCGCCCGTTCGTATGGAGGATCCACGCGCTGACAGAGCAGGCACCGCGTCTCCCCGTGAACCGCCTCTTCGCAATCCGCCTTTCCGCAATCAATGCAGACTGGGATGTGTAAGGCTTCTCCGCAAACGGCGCAGTAAGACCCCTTCAGCGGTCGAAGCGCAATCAAACAGTTTTCACAAACGGGAAGCCGGGAAACTCTAAACAGTGGGAAACCACAGATACGGCAATCGGCAGGGAAAAAGGTGAAGAATAAAGTCGCAGCCGCGCGCTTGGCCCAGCCGGCGAACCTATGGTCCGCCGCTTGGCCCTGGGCAGCCCGTATTCGAAACCCAGTACTGCTGAAGACGGCCTCCCGCACCCGGCAAACCGATGACGCTTCGCCGGGCTGCACGAAGTCAGTATAATCGCGGCGCACGCCCTATGCAACGCGGTTACCGGACTCCGAACCGCCTAACGGCTGACCCTGTGACTGCTTGGGCTCTATCTGAATCCGTTCCAAGGCTGGTATCGTGCTCAAAGCGTAGCCCCTGTGGAAGCAACGCCCACAGCGGACCGTTTGCAACAAGAAGAAAGGGAGCACATGTTTTTCAAAGAAACCGCGAGGGCGGGAGCAATATGCTTCTTGAAAGCCACATCCCCGGCAGTAGTATTCCTCGAAAAACCGGCTCCAAGAGGACCTGGAAAGAGGCGTCACGGAATACCCCCTGGAAAGAACCATTCTAACCCTTGTTAAGACGCGAAGTTGCGGATAAAAGTTTCGGGAAAAAGCGCGCCCTTCAATCGTCTCAATTCCTGGTAGTAGCCGAAAAACTCGGGATTCAGATCAGGTCGGGGTATAGCTTTAGCGATGCCGAAATTCTTCGAAATCAGACGCCCCTGTAGGGGCTGGGCATCGAAAACCAACTTTTCCCGCAGCTTGTAAGAAGCGAGGACTCCCGCTCCCCCACCTTTCCTAAGTGATCGCTGCACTTGTAAAGCTGCCTTTCCGCGTGTTAATGTGCGCCGTCGCTGCTAGTCTGAATCGGCAATGATATCCCCAATGACCACGAGGACCCTATGAGCACTCTTGGGGCGAATATTGAAGCCCCCCGCAAGCACCGTCCCTACGTTCCAGAATCGATGGAAATGAAGGAGTTCACCTTCCGAGCCGTACTGATCGGGCTGTTCCTGACCGCCCTGCTGGGCTCCGCCAACGCGTACCTCGGCCTCAAAGCGGGCATGACGATTGCCGCGACCTATCCGGCAGCCGTCATCTCGATGGCGCTGCTGCGGTTGATGAAGGGCTCGCTGCTCGAGGAAAACATCGCGCGAACCGTTGGCTCGATCGGCGAGTCGGTAGCGGCTGGCGCCATATTCACCATCCCTGCCTTTGTGATGGCCGGCCTGTGGCCGACACTTACCCCAAGTGTCCGCACACCCGAATATTGGAAATCAGTTGCCTTGATGGTGATCGGGGGCACGCTGGGCATTCTGTTCGTGACCCTCCTGCGCCGCGTGATGGTGGAGGACCCCGACCTGCCGTTTCCCGAATCCGTGGCCGCCTCCGAGATTCACAAGGCCGGACAACAGGGAGCCAAAGCCGCGAAGATTCTGTTTGCCAACATGGGTTTCGGCGCGTTCATGTATCTGCTGGGAGCGATCAATGTTTTCAATCCCAACAACACTTTCCCCGTCAAGATCAGCGACCTCGGAAAGAAGTTGCTGCTCCGCACCAGCACGAATCCAAACGTGGCTACGACGATTACCGGTGGCGCCACACTGCTAACCGCACCCGACATTAGTCCCGCCTATCTCGGCGTGGGATACATCATTGGCCCCAGACTCGCCGCCCTGAACTTCGCGGGAGGCTTGCTGGCATGGGGCCTGCTCGTTCCGCTCCTAACCTTCACCCTCGGTCCCTACATCCAGGCCTCGATGCCGCAGGGACAAACCATCGCCTGGCCCCTGCTGGCGCAAGCCATCTACTTTTCGATTGTGCGGCCGATCGCGGTCGGCGGGATGCTCGTGGGCGCGACCTACACGCTGTTCAAGATGCGCAAACAGTTGGCACTCGGCATGGGCCGCGCCGTCTCCGATCTGAAAAAGTCGACGGCAGTGCAAGCCGCCACTAATCGCACTGAGCGGGATTTGCCTGCCAAGGCCGTGTTTGCCGGTATCGCCGTCGTATTCGTGGCCATGATTCTGCTCTACTACTATTTCATCAGCGGAGCGGGCACGCTCTCCAGTTCTCGGATACTATCTGGCTCTCTGGTCGCAGCCGGCGTCATGCTCGTCGTCGGATTTTTCTTTGCCGCCGTTTCCGGCAACCTTGTCGGAATGATCGGCTCGTCGAACAATCCAGTCTCAGGGCTCACGCTGTGCACCCTAGTGATTGCAGCACTGCTCATGGTTGCGCTCGGAGTATCGGGCACCGGCGGAGTCGCGGCCGTGCTCGGAGTAGCAGCCGTCGTCTGTGTCTCGTCGGCGGTCGCCGGCGAGATGTTACAAGACCTGAAGGTCGGATACATCCTCGGCGGCACACCCTCCAAGATGCAGATCGGAGATCTTCTCGGCATCGTCGTGGCATCGCTCGTCCTGTTTTTCCCGATCGCCATCCTTGCCAAGGCTTACACCTTCGGCAGCCCAGCGCTCCCGGCCCCGCAGGCGGGATTGATGGCCATGCTCTCCAAAGGAATTGTAGGCGGAGACATGGCGTGGCCGCTCGTGATCGTCGGCATCCTGCTCGGGCTGGCGATGATCATGATCGAGGTGAAGAGCGTGATGCTCTTCGCGGTCGGCATGTATCTGCCGCTAGGAACAACTTTCGCCATTTTCATCGGAGGCGTGATTCGCTGGATTACCGACAAATTGCGCGACGGTCGCGGCTTGAACGATGCGCAGAAAGCACGAGTAGAAAACGCCGGCGTCCTGACGGCCTCGGGTCTGATCGCGGGCGAGGCGCTGTGCGGCCTGCTCATCGCGGGTCTGGTAGGCTCTGGCCACGACGTAACCCTATTCAAATGGACCCCGCCATTTCTACTGGCGCTGGGCGCGCTCGCCGTGCTCGCAATCGTCATGATCCGCGTTCCGCTGGCCAACGCCGGCAGGCCCGAAGATCCGGCCCCGCCGACCGCAATTATGTGACGGCGCTTGCGCGGCGTGAGCGAAGCCGGGGTCCCCGGCACGCGCGGTTTTCGCGTGACGGGGTGGGGGAGCGGGAGCCGCGCGCCGTCATCCCGAGCGTAGCGAGGGATCTCATTCGCTCGTGGAGGGACGGGCGTCCTCGCCCGTCCAAGCCGAGCGCAGCTCGGCCCCACCACGTTCATATAAGCGACTCAGGGATGTCGATAGCCGAAAATATCGCCCAAGTGCGGAACCGGATCGCGGCAGCGGCGCGGCGGGCGGGCCGCAATTCGGACCAAATCACGCTGATGGCTGTAAGCAAAACATTCCCCGCCGAAAGCATCCGCGAGGCCTACGCGGCCGGACTGCGCGTTTTCGGCGAGAACCGTGTGCAGGAGTTCGCCGGCAAGGCAGCAGCCCTGCGCGATCTGTCAGACGCCCAATGGCACCTGATCGGACATCTGCAGACCAATAAAGCCGCGAAAGCGGCGGAGTTGTTTGACGCGGTAGATTCCATCGACTCCGTTCGGATGGCGGAAAAACTGAATGGGTTCGCGGAAGGCGCGGGCAAAACGTTATCCGTCCTGATCGAGATCAACGTCGGTGGCGAGCAAGCAAAAAGCGGAATAGCACCCGGCTCCGACGAACTGGAGCAGATTCTGCAAGGCGCGCCACGATGGGCAAATCTGAAAATTCAAGGCCTGATGACTGTCCCGCCGTACACCGAAGATCCGGAGGGCTCGCGCCCCTATTTCCGCCAACTCCGTCAGATTCGGGACTTCATTGCCGCGTGTGACTTGCCGCAAATCGGCACGTCAGTTCTTTCGATGGGCATGTCGCATGATTTCGAAGTCGCGATTGAAGAGGGAGCAACGTGTGTGCGCGTGGGCACGGCGATCTTCGGGGAGAGAGGGAAACCTTGAACGCAGAGGACGCAAAGGGGAAAAATGGAACCTACGGCTGCAAAGCAGTTTCTTATTTCGAGGGTCATCGAGGAGGCTGGGGTTGAACAGGTGAGCCTCTCGGAAGTCGAGAAGAAGATGCTCTACTTCACCGAGGTGCACCCTTCGCTTCCCGACATTTACGAAGTCAATACCGAGTTCGAACGCGACTATGACAGCGACGAGTACGAAGCTAAGATTGCGGGACTTCTGAAGAACGCCCGTGACCGTGATCGCCAATCGTCCCCAAGCCGGGAACAAGATTGGAAAGATGCGCTCGACGCGCTGAAACATGAGGATCACTACATCCTGGTCATGGTCGGTCAAGCTTTTGGGTTTGGCTCAGCTTCCTCCGGCGGCCACCGCGTCCGGGATTTCTTGATTTACATTGCCGTGGGGATCGGCATCGTTCTGCTCTTGGTTTTCGCGAGCCTCTGGAGGGCGCACCACTGATGCGACGCACATGATCCCAGTTCGCGACACAGACGCAAGTGCCACCTTCGCGGTCAAAGTCCACCCGCGTGCAAAGAAGAACGCCATCACCGGTGAGGTGGGTGACGCGTTGAAACTCGCCCTGACCGTCCCTCCCGTGGACGGTAAAGCCAACCAAGCCTGCATCGAATTTTTCGCAAAGCTTTTGAATGTGCCGCGTTCCTCCGTTACTATTGCAGCCGGCCACAGCAGCCGGAATAAAGTGATCCGCGTCGAGGGTTTGTCCGCACAAGAAGTCCGGCGGCGTTTCAAGATCTGAAACCGCCATCGGGAGCCACGGCATGAGGAGTAATGCTTGACCATTTCCGAACGCTTCCACGAGATCCGCACCGGTTTCGAACAACCCTTCTGGATCGCCAACATCAGCGAGATCTTCGAACGTCTTTCCTACTACGGGGCCTTCGCTTCGCTTGCGCTGTACTTACAGGAGAAGCTGAGTTTCTCCACCGAGCAGACCGGAACTCTGACCGGCTTGTTCGGTGGCATGGTATGGTTTCTCGCCATCTTCGGAGGAGCCGCCGCCGACCGGCTGGGCTTCCGTCGCGCTCTTTCGATCGCCTACCTGATTCTTGCCGCCGCCTATTTCCTGATCGGATCGATTGGCGCATCCTGGTTGGCGCCGGTGCGCAACGCCGTGCCGCTGGGGTTGTTTGTCGGCTGCATTCTGATTCTGCCTGCCCTGGGCGTGTCGCTGGTGAAGCCTTGTGTGGTCGGTACGACGGCGCGGGCTTCGAAAGAGAACGTCCGCTCCATCGGCTATTCGATTTATTACACGATGGTCAACATCGGCGGTGCTGCGGGGCCTTATTTTGCATCCTGGGCCCATCGCCATCTGGGCGTCGAGAATGTCTATCGCGTTGCGGCGCTCAGCGTCTTCGCGATGTTCTTTGTGGTCTTGTTTTTTTTCCGTGAACCGCGCAAGGCTGGGGACGCGCCTCCGCCTTCGATCGCGACCGTCGCGCGGAACTTCTGCGTCGTGGTGGGCAATTACCGGCTGGTTCTGCCAGTATTGCTGATCGCCCTGTTGCTGCGGGTCGGGTTGTGGATCTATCCCAAATACACAGTACCTTGGTGGGTCTGGTGCGGGCTCCTGGTTCTCGTGCTCGCAGGGATCAGCCGGTTTATGTGGTTCCTCGTGCTCTTCACGGGCTATTGGATTGTGTTCTGGCAGCAATACATCAGCCTGCCCGGCTATATCCACGGCTACATCAACGCGAACGCCGATGCCGAGATCGTTCTGGTGACCGACGGGTTGACCGTGATTACTCTCACGCTCGTGGTCAATTTCCTGACCCGCAAGATCCCGGCGTTTCAAGCCGTCATTTTGGGGACGGTGATCACGTCCGCTTCATGGTTGATCCTCGCCTTTCGACCGACCATCTGGGGCGCGGTGCTCTCGCTGTTTGTACTGGCGCTCGGTGAGATCATCCAGGCGCCGCGCTATTACGAATATATTTCGCGACTGGCGCCTCCCGAACAGCAGGGCACTTACATGGGCTTCGCGTTTCTGCCCATCGGAATTGGATCGCTGATCGGGGGCTGGTTTGGCGGCACGCTGGTTCATCACTTCGGAGAAGTCACTCATCAACCGGCGCGCATCTGGTGGAGCGTCACAGCCGTCGGCATGGCCACGGCGGCGGTGCTTTGGATCTACGACAAAACGGTGGGGAAAGATAGCACTGCACCAGCGCAATAGAAAAATCGTTGTGCACATCACAGCATTTCACTTGGCACTCCTTTTATCATGAGCAAATTCTCCGCAAACCGACAGGCGGAGGCACCCGTCGCTATGAGAGAAGATCATGCCCATGGGCAAAATTACTCCTGACTACATTACAGACCACGTCCGGCGCGTGCTGAAGGATGGCGGATCGGCGCCGCACTCGGAAGAGGTGCAACACTTTTTCAAGGAAGAAATACAATCGCGCGGCTGGTACACGGCCGAACTAAGAAAATTTGCGGTGCGGTTCCGGCACGCCATCGCCCGCGAACGGGGAATGGATTTCGTGGTGCAGGTCGCCGACAGACTTTTCTCGGGTCGAATGCTTGAAGAAAAGGTGATTGCTGTCCTCATGCTCGAAAAACAGACGAAGAACTTTGGCGACAATGAATTCCGGCTCTTCGCCTCCTGGCTCGACCGCGTAACCAGTTGGGCCGATCACGACGCGCTGGCGCATTATTTGCTGGCGCCGATGGTGGCCGCCGACCCTGCCCGTTGCCGTGATGTTTTCCTCTGGGTGAAGTCGCCGAATCGCTGGCGGCGGCGCGCGGCGTGTGTGGCACTGATCCGCGGAGCGCGCAAGGGGCGGTTCTTTGCACAGATCTTTCGGCTTTCGAATCAACTGCTGAATGACAAAGACGACATGGTCCAGAAGGGATTGGGCTGGTTATTGCGCGAGACAGCCAAGACCGATCCGAAGCGCACCGTGCCGTACTTGATGAGGATCCGAGCGCGGGCGCCGCGGCTGGTGCTGCGGACCGCATGCGAGACGCTGCCGGCCGCTACGCGGAAACAAGTGTTGCGCGAACCAACAAAGCCTTAACCACAGGGGACACAGAGGACACAGAGGTACACAGGGGGTCACCAAAGAAATGTTGTCGGGTTTCCCTTGTTTACCTCTGAGTCCCCTGTGGTAGCGCTTTTCGACGGTAGCCATGCACATTTCGCAGTCAGTGCCCTTGGTCTTCCAGAAATTTCTCTACTTCCAGCGCGGCCATGCAGCCGGAGCCAGCGGCGGTGATGGCCTGGCGATAGCGGCGGTCCTGCACGTCGCCGCAGGCGAACACGCCCGGCACTCGCGTAAAGACATTCTTCTGCGTGACCAGGTAGCCATCCGCATCGGTTTCGAGCTGCCCTTCGAATATCTTCGCGTTCGGGATGTGGCCGATGCCAAGAAACATCGCACTCGCCGGGAAATCCCAGCTCTCGCCGCTCTTCAGATTGCGCAGCCGCAGGGCGGTGACTTCCTTCTTGCCGACATCGAGAACGTCTTCCACCACGGTATCGGTGAGAAACACGATCTTGGGATTGGCACGCGTTCGATCGAGCATGATTTTCGAAGCGCGAAATTGCTCGCGACGATGGATGAGCGTCACCTTGCTCGCGAAGCGCGTCAGAAATGTCGCTTCTTCCATGGCGGAGTCGCCGCCGCCGATCACCGCGATTTCCTTGCCCGAGAAAAAGAAGCCATCGCAGGTAGCGCAGGAAGAAACACCGTGGCCAATCAGCGCCTGCTCGTTCCGCAGGCCAAGCCAGCGCGCGGACGCTCCGCTGGCGATGATAAGCGTGCGAGTCTGAATGATCTCTTTGCCGAAGCTCAACTCAAAAGGACGTTTGCTCAAATCGGCTTTGGCCACGTGCCCCATGCGATAATCGGCGCCGAAGCGCTCGGCCTGCTTGCGCATGTTCTCGACCAGTTCCGGCCCCTGGATGCCTTCCGGAAAACCGGGGAAGTTTTCCACCAGCGTGGTCAGCGATAACTGTCCGCCCGGCTCATGGCCTTCGATCACGAGCGGCTTGAGGTTGGCGCGGGCGGTGTAGAGGGCGGCGGTGTGACCCGCGCATCCGGAGCCCATAATCACAACGTTACGTATGTCCATATTAGTAAGACCGTGCTCGTAGATAGATTCCGAAAAATACACTTCGCTTCCGACCGCAAAGCCGGCACAAACTACGGATTCTTCTTGCCGACGGCGTCCGCCTTGGTCGAAGCACGCGCGCCCAGGTGAGCCAGTTCCTCGGGCACCATTTTGCGCGCGCCCAGAGCGTCGCGATAGCGCTCCATAATCGAAGAGGCGGCGTGGAAGATCGGTTCGTACGCGCTCTGATCCGTCACCGGACTTCCTTCTTCTCCCGCGCACCGCGCCAGCGCCACCGAGGATTTTCCAAAGCGCTCGAGTCTGACGCGCGAAACCGGCGTGCTGGAAGACAACATCGCAGCCGCGGACACGACCGTGGAAGCGCTGTCCTCGATCACCACCTGCATCAGATCTTTTGGGTCGCGCACGCGCAGCACGAGCGTCTCCACCATATTCTTCGAATCCACGCTGAACGAATATTGGACATTGCTGAACAGAGTGGCGCCGGGGAACTCGCGCCGAATCCGGACCCAGTCGGCAGCAGAGACCGCGCCGGGCGGCAAGGGTTGCATGCCGGGGATCGGAGTGCTCGGGTCGAGTGTCGAACGTCCGCGAGACACTTCGTAGTCCGTGCCGAACGCCGGCTTGCCCGGCACCTTGGCCAGCGCCGACGACAATTCCTTCTGCTCGTCGGCCGAAGGCGCGCACACATTGAGGACGTTAACTTTTACTGGAGGCTGCTGAGCGGAAGCCAACGCGGCCATGGCCATGGCCGTCGTCATGATCAGAATCTTGTGAGCGAACACGGCGAAATTGTATCAGGCTCAGCCCACTTGCACGCCGCCTGCGTTTCGCCCGGCCAATTTACCAACGTCAACTACCCCACCCTAACGTCTAAGAGCACGACGTTAGGATGGGGCACCCTCAGGATCTTCGATAGCTCCGTGGCGTCGCAGCAACTGCGGCAGATTCTGAGAAAACGCCGAGCGCGGCAACACCATGTCACAGCCCACTTCGTGCGCTTTCTGCTTCAAGTCGCCCTGCACGTGCGAGAGAAACCCGATGATCGACGTCCCCTTCTTCAGCTTGCTTTTCAGTTTCGGGATGAGCGTCAAAGGCTTGGCATTCGCATTGTTCAAGTCGAAGATGATCAGCGAAGGCTTTTCTTCGCCGTTGCTGTTCATCCGTTCGGTGAGTTCCTTCTCGTTCTTCACGAATTCCACCTTCACGTTCATCTTGCGGCCCGTGTCCTGAATCTTGCTCAGGAAGAACAGGTCTTCGACAAAGGCGAAGACGCGCGAAGCGGCATCCTCTCGTGGAGCGGGCAAAGGCTCGGGATCAACCACCGGGTAGGACGCGGAAAAGCCGGGCCGTCGCGGTCCTCGGTTGCCGTTGCCATTATCCATGCCCATATTGGCGCGGTAGCTGTGATCCATGGGAGCGGTAAAAATGCCCTGATGCTCCTGGCGCACGCGGCCCATCGGGCCACCTGCGCCTCGTCTTGGCGGACGCCGTCCACGGCGCCGTTTGTATTTCCCTCCTCCTGCGGAGGGATGTCCGGATCCTGCATTCATATTTTTCTCTTGTTAATCTTTGAAGTTAATCCCTGGCCTGGATCACAGGCCCGATTGTTTCGTCTTCCCTCGCGGCCGGCACGTTAAGGTGTGGCGTAATACACCACTCACTGCACACCGGCTACCGGCTGACCAAACCCCACATCGGCTGGATGCTATTCGAGAACGATGTTTCAAACTATCTTGGCGCCTGGAGTTTTATTGGCGCGAACGGCCAGCTTGGAGGCATGGCCATTGGGAACACCTTGATGTTACTCATGAAACCGCCGACTGCGCAAGGGGGGAACAGCCTTAAGTTTTCCACATCCGGGACAGGTTGGCAAATCCGCTATTTCTGGGAGATGACCGCCACGCAGTTCTGCCTGAAGTTCCGCCGCGGTAACGCCGATATAATAGAGGTGAAACCCGGTCCTGCAAAAGAGAACGCCTCCGAATCGAATCCGCTTGCGTCGCCAGGGCAGCGTTTCGTTGCCCGCCAGCCGATTCTTGACCGCGCGCAGAATGTGTTCGGGTACGAAATTCTTTTCCGGAACGGTGTCGAAGACTACTTCAACGCCGATCCGGAGCTTGCGGCCCGCTCCATGTTGGACAGCTCCCTGCTTTACGGTATCAATACCCTTTGCGACAACCGCCGCGCCTTCGTGAATTGCACCCGTGATGTCCTGTTCAAGGATCTGATTACGTTGCTGCCCCCCAACCAGACCGTGGCCGAGATTCTGGAGACGGTTGCGCCCGAAGACCGCGTCATCGCTGCCTGCAAGCGGCTGAAATCGTTTGGCTATCTCATCGCCCTCGATGACTTCGCGCCCAACGATCCGCGCGTACCGCTTTGCGAATTTGCCGACATCATAAAAGTCGACATCCGGGCAACCCAGCCGGAGGAGCGGGCCGACATGATGCACCGGTTTGGGTCGAAGTGCAAGATGCTGGCTGAAAAACTCGAAACGCCCCACGAGTTTCAACAGGCCCGCGACATGGGATTCGTCTATTTCCAGGGATATTTTTTCTGCCGCCCCGAAATCGTCATCGGGCATGAAGTTCCAGCCAGCCGCTTGCACTATATTCGGCTGCTCGAAATGGTCTCCCACTCGGAAATCGATATGCGGGAACTCGAGAACATGCTCAAACAGGAAGCCTCGATTTCTTACCGCTTGCTCCGGTATCTGAATTCCCCGCTCTTTGGATTTGCCCTCGAAATCAAGTCAATCCGCCATGCCATGGCCGTTCTGGGAGAACGGGAAATGCGGCGTTGGGTGCGGCTCGTCGTCACCGTGGGCGCGGCCGAGCAGAAGTGCAGCGAACTGGTACTGATGGGATTGGCCCGCGCCCGTTTTTGCGAACTGCTCCCCGACCGGCTGCACTCGAACACGGATTTGTTTCTGATGGGGCTGCTCTCCATCATGGACGCCATCCTTGAGGTCAGCATGGACGTGCTTCTTGAACAGCTGCCCGTGGACCGCGAAACCAAGGCGACTCTGCTCGGCCAAAATAGCAGCATCCAGCCCCTCTACCAACTCATGCTGGCCACGGAATCGGGGGAGTGGTCGCAATCCAGCGCACTCGCCAAACAATTGAACCTGCCCGATGAAGAAGTCGCGTCAACCTGGTGGCGAGCCCTGCAGTGGGCACAAGAAGCAACCAGCGGCGCGTGAGAATCGGGTCATCTGACCATCGGGCCATCGGGTCATCGAAAGTCAAAGGTATTTGAACTTAGATGATCCGATGACCCGATTTTCTACGGGGCTTCGATCAACTCCATCTTGCCGTCCCGTGTCCGGTGCAGCACTATTAACTTGCCCGTGGGATCGCGGAATACGAAAACATCTTTGTCGCGGAAGTGCGCCTCTTTGATCGCTTCTTCGAGCGTCATCGGACGAAGCGCAACCGAGTCCTTGGCATGCACCAGGTGCACTTCGGTGGTCCGCGCCACCGATGGAAATTTATGAACGAGCACGGAAACGGTGGCATTCTCCGCCAGTCCGAGCGCCGCCTCCATATTGTCTTCCAGCGACTGGCCGTCAAACTTCTTGCCCGCCTTGCGCTTCTTGCTCAGCCACTTCGTTTTATATTTGAGCGCCTGCCTCTGCAGGTGGTCGAGAGCTTCATTGACGGCCGACACCATGTCGGTGGTCTGGGCCAGCCCCACAATGGGACCATTGGGCGGGTTGATCGTGATTTCGGCTTTGTGCTGGCGCTTTTCGACGCCCAGAATCACCTTGGTCTCGAATCGGTCGCCTAGAATTTTGCGGATCTTGTTGAGGCCGGTTTCAACTTCCCTGCGGATGGTGGGAGTAATTTCGTATTTCCTCGCGGTATATTCCACGTTCATCAGGCAGCCTCCTGAAAAAAGTTTCAAGGTTGCAAGGTTGCAAAGTTTCAAGATCCTTGAAACCTTGAAACTCTGAAACCTGTTATTTTTTCACCCTTCTCTGATGCGTGCTCGGAATCTTCATATCTTCCCTATATTTCGCGACGGTTCGGCGAGTGACCTGGATGCCTTGCGATTGCAGAATGCGGGTGATCTGTTCGTCGGTCAGCGGCCGGCTTGAATCTTCTTCTTCGATCAGTTTCTTGACGCGGCGTTTCAAGATAAGGAGCGAAGTGCCGCCGCCCTCGGGCCCCTGCACGCTCTCTGAGAAAAAATACCGCAATTCGAACACGCCCTGCTGCGTGTGGACGTACTTATTGGCGACCGCGCGGCTGACTGTGGAAGGATGCACGCCGATCTCTTCGGCCACTTCCTTGATCATCATCGGCTTCAGGAAATCGATTCCCCGCTCGAGAAAGTCCTGCTGGCGCGCCACGATCGAGTAGCAAACCTTGGTGATCGTCTGCTTGCGTTGTTCGATGTTTTTGATGAGTTGGATGGCGGACTTGTAGCGATCCTTGACGTAGTTGCGCGTGTCGCGGTCATTGCCGTCGCGGGTCAGCAGCCGCTTGTAGGCGGGATTCAAGCGCAACTGCGGCATGTCATCGTCGTTCATGATGACCAGCCACTCGTCGCCATGCTTCACGAAGGCGACATCGGGCTCAATCAGCCGGGCGGCAACTTTGTTGTAGCGCAAGCCCGGCCGGGGATCCAGCGTGCGGACATAGTCGAGCGCCGCCTGCACCGCTTCGACTGGACGCCCGATCGCGCGCGCAATTTCCTTAAACTGCTTCAGCGTCACCGCTTTCAAATGTTGATCGACGACGGCAATCGCGTCTCTCACCACTTGCTCGGTCAGGGCACTGCCATTGCTGTGCAAATGCACCTGTTCCAGATGGTAGCGCAACTGATAAAGCAGGCATTCGCGCAGATCGCGACAGGCGACGCCCGGCGGATCGAACTGGCGCACAACTTCCAGCGCTCCATGCAGATCGGCGACAGTGAAGTTTACGGACGCAATGCGGGCTGGCGCTGTCGCCGCTCCCGTGGCTGGCGTTCCCGTGGGGTTGGTACCATGGCTCGCCGCGCTGGGCCGCGGAACCTCGGCTGCTATCTCTGGCTGAACATCTGGCTCAACATCCGTCGCAACATCCGGCTCAACAAAAGACTCAGTTCCGGCCCCTTCCGTCGTCAACTGCGAAAGGCCGGCGCCTGCTTCGGCGAGCTCCTCCGGTGCAAGAACGGAAGTTTCGAGGCTAGAAGTTTTGAGGTTGGAAGTCTCGGGGTCAGAAGTCTCGAAGCTAGAACTTGTGGGCGGGGCTGCGGCGACAGCAATCCCTAGCGCCTGCGCTTCACCAACAATCTTGGCCACCACTTCCGCTTCTGCCTCGGGCTCCGCGATCGGAGCGATTCCCAGCAGTTCTTCGTCAGTGGCAATCAGGTATCCTTCTTCGTTCAGGTTCCCAATGATCAGCTCAGCGGCCTCGTGCACAGGCGGACGGACAGAAATCGCGCCCAGTTGCCATAGCAGGTGGTCGCTCAAGTTCCCCGGCTTTGACAGGAAGTTCTCGAACGAAGGCTTTTCGATCTCTTCCATTTCCCCCGAACTGCGATAGCCGGGATCCAGATAATCCTGAAAGAACGACCCAAAATCGATCTCTTCGAAAGGATCTTTCTTCTCATCCGCAATGGTCGGACCCTCTTCCGTCGCGGCCGTCGCCTTGGCGGCCAGCCGGTCGCGTTCTTCTTCCTGGCGTCCGACATCGTCGAGCATCGGGATGGCATCTTCCAGCTCTTCCAGCACTGGGTTTTCGACCATCTCGGCATTGATCATGTCCTTGAGCTCGAGCTTATTGAGCGCGAGCACGGAGACCATTTGCACGAGACCCGGCGTCAGAATCTGCCGCTGGGACAACTTGACGTTCAGTTTGTGCTGAAGAAGCACCATGTCTCCCCAAAAAATTTACTCTTCCGCACCCACCCGGCTGCACGGTGAAGTCCGATACGTCCGAGTGTGGAAAATTTAGCTTCTCACGCAAGGAGGCAGATCGTATGAACACGAAAGGTCAATGTGCCCACGCCTTGGTAACTCAGCCTTACACCAACCTCACACCAATGAGAAGCCTTCCCCCAAATAAACGCGCCGTACCTCCGGGTCACTTCCCAACTCTTCCGGCGTACCGGAGCGGAAGATGCGGCCCTCGTTAATGATGTATGCCCGATCCGTCACCGACAACGTCTCGCGGACGTTGTGGTCCGTAACCAGGATCCCGATCCCGCTGGCCCGCAGATCGGAAATGATCTTCTGCAAATCCAAAACCGCGATCGGGTCGATTCCCGAAAACGGCTCGTCGAGCAATATAAATGTCGGGTTGATGCAAAGCGAACGCGCGATTTCCACCCGCCGCCGCTCCCCACCTGACAACGCATACCCGCGATTCTGCCGGATATGCTCCAGTCCGAGCCGGTCAATCAGTTCCTCTGCTTTTTCCCGGCGTTCGTGCCAGGAAATCGGCTGGACCTCTAGCACGGCTAGGATGTTCTCCTCGACCGTGAGTTTCCGAAAAACCGAGGCTTCCTGAGGGAGATAGCTGATGCCGTACTGGCGCGCCCGTAAGTACATGGGAACGCTAGTGATATCTTCGTCGTCGTACAACACCCTGCCTGTGTCGGGAGGAACCAGACCTACGATTGCATAGAAGGAAGTGGTTTTTCCGGCGCCGTTCGGTCCCAGAAGGCCCACTACCTCGCCTTGCAGAACCTCAAGGCTGACTCCGCTGACTACGCGTCGGCCACGATAGGATTTCCCAATTTCGTCGGTGGCCAGCGTATGCATTTATCGTGCCACTTGCGTCCTGGTGACGGTCGGGGACGTTTCTTTGCCTTCTACGAGCACCCTATCATCGTGTCTAAAGAAAGTCAACGAATCGCCCGTAATCTTGCCCCGTTCGGCATCAAAAATGCTAGGAGGTCCGCCCGTGAGGACGAACTTGTCGTCCGCTGACGTGTATACCAACCGCTCACCGGTCGCATGACGTGTCGGCTGCGTGATCACAACCCTGTCTTGGGCCACAATCCGCTCCACTTGCCCAGGCATTCCCGGGCCCGCCCCGGCTGCCGCCTGGCTCCGCGGCATCAGGAATACCGTCATCTGCTGCCCCGTCAGCGTAGCGTCGGACCCCTTCGCGGTCACTCCGCCATCCAGGAAAATCCTCCGCTCCGCGTCGGCGTAGTTCAGGCGCGCTGATGTGATGCGAACCGGCGTCACCGTCCCGTTCTTGTCCTTTTGCACCAGCACGGTCGAAACGGGTTGGGCCACGTCTGGTGTGGGAGCGGGGCTCTGCCCCGCTCGGACGGGGCGAAGCCCCGTCACCACACTTCCCGAACCCTGGGCAATTAACGATCGATGGTCGCGATCGAATTGCAGCGTGGGCGCTTCCACTATGTTCTCGTTTTGCCACAAGCGGGCGTCGCCCGTGTACACCGCAATCGCCGGTGAACGATGTGCCGTCATGCTGCGGCTCGTCACGTGGATCGGGTCGGAGGAGGCGAGCATGCCGCCGTCCGGTTGCGCCTTTAGATCGGAGTACGTGCTCTTGACGTTGCCCTCGGCAATGGCGTCACCGGTCATGCGGTTCATGCGAATCGTTTGGGCCGTTGTCGTCATACCGGTGTCGATCACCCGAGGCGATCCGGTCAGTATCAGCATTTGATCGGCGACCGTGTACTCTCCGCGCTGCGCCCAAGCCTTCTGCGTGCCACCGGCGTAGGCAACGCCACCGGACTGCGTGATCGAAGCGACGCCGCCTTCTGGCCGGAAGACCACATCAAGCATCTGGCTGGTCGATACTCGATCGGGCTGCGCCGGCACGCCGGTCTTATTGCTGGCGATCTTGGCGTCCGGTTCTCCATGCAGCGTGGCCAGGCGATTCTTCTCGGTGAATTTCGCCGTGAACTTGGCAGCCGTAACCACCGTCTTCTGATTCGCGCCGGGCTGCGTGATTACGATCTGCGGTGGTCCGCTCGTCTCGGCACGCTCCAGCAGACGTCCGTCTTTTACGATGAAGTCCATCACCGGGGCGGTCATCTCGATATCTTGCGCGCCTCCTTTCGTCGGGGACGACGACAAGGCCGACGACGCCACCACCGCTCCCGTCCCGCTCTGGATGTTCTTCTGCGACAGCCGCACGCCGTCTTCGGCATGAACGGTCTCCAGCATCTGCTCCCCGGCAGAGTTTCGGGCAAAGCGCAGTGTCACCCTTCCGGCGGAAGCTTCGGCGGGCTGCGCTCCCAGGGCTTGCCCTCCCTGGTTCTGCGCTCCCTGATTGGCGAGTTGCACGTTGCCGCTGAGAATGGCTGTGGTGAGTTGATTTCGTGCGCCCGTCAGCCACATTTCGGCGCGATCCGAACGCACGCGCGTTTCCGAACTGGACGTTCCCGAGTCAGACGTTTTCGAGTTGGATAAAGACCGGCCATGAATCTCGCTCCGCACATCGCCCTCGGCAAGAATGCGGTCCACCGTGTTGTCGTCCCGCAGGAAGAACGTTGCGTGGTCGGACTGTGCTTGCTGCTGCTCCCGGGTCATGCGCACCCCGGTGAGCACGACCTGCCGGGGCTGCTTCGTAATTACGCCATGATCTGCATTCAGATGGACTGGTTGCGGCCTACTGACGTTTATCGCGACCGACGACAGCAAGTTCATCGTACCCGTCTTCGCCACATATTCGACGCCCACAGCCGAGCCGGATGCCTGCGGCGTCTGAAACACCACCTTTCCGGTAGCGGAAGCGTCCCCCGTATTGTTGTTGAAGACGAGGCCGTTGGTTTCAAGATGGATCGGCTGTTTCGTTTGTTCCGGAGGCGTCTGATCCGAATGCCGCATCCCCTCGGGATTCGCTTCCAGGTCAATCAGCACCCTTCCCTTAGCGTTCACATTGCCAGACCCGGGATCGTACTCGAAATCGTCCCCGGTAATCCGGTCGAAGCGGCTGGCATCCTTGCCATACACGACGATTTTGACGTTGTGCAACTCCGCCCGCCCGCCTTCTTTGAACTTGACCGCCTTGGAAGCGCTCACCGTAAACAGAGTGCGGCCTTCTGCCGACTTCGAGATCGAAAAGCCCTCAGCGGTCTGTTGAATGTCCAGGCCGATTTTCGCCGGAATGTCGTGGACGGCCTTGCGCAGACGCAGTTGCGCGTAGAAATACATCCCCGCAACCGTCCCAACCATAAGAATCGCGCCCAAGGCGAACCAGCGGCGCAGTCGTGAAACCGGAAGGGCCATTAGAGGCTAGTGTAACTCGTAACGGTTCGTGTAGAGACGGGGCTTGCCCCGGGGTACTGATCTAATTCTGCGTTCCGCGTATTCTCCGCCAAAGTCGCTTGATGGTCATAAAGACTTGCTCATGAGGTGTCGAGTAGAGCCAGATTGCCCAAGCTCCTATCAAAACCACAAGCGGGATTTTGATTAACCAGATCATGTCAGGCAGCAAATTAGATCAATACCTGCCCCGTCTCACTCCCCGGCAGGAGAGGGACAAGCCGCGTTTCTACGAGAAATCAGATGCCACTCTATGTTCGCCGCACCAGCGTCCCAGCCAGCAAGTCGTGCAGTCCCTGCTTGCGCTCCGTGAACCCCACAATGATGTAGCCGATGCACAGGATCATGCTGGAAAGCCACTTCGCAAAATGCCTTCCCGTCGCGCGTTCGAATGAGATTCGGTTGCCATTGAGATCGGTAACCTTCATCCCAAAGATCATTTTGCCCAGCGTCGCCTGGTACGAGGAGCTTTCCATGAAAGCCTCGTACAACCAGGAACCGAAGAGCAACGCGATTATCGTGACGCCACCGCCCAAAAGAGCAAGTCCAAAATGGGGAATGCCCGTGATCATTCCTGCCAGCCCGAGACCCCCAAAAATCATGCGAATCGGAGACACCACAACCCGCAGGATGATCGCGTCGATAAGGAACGCAACCACCCGAATCCAGAACCCTCCGTAGCCAACTCCCACCACGGGCGCAACCGCCTGATACGAAGTCGCTGGGGCTGGGTAGGGCCCTAAGCTGGGCGATGATGAAACCGCGGTCGGGACAACGCCGGGCGTGGGGTTTGTGGGCGCTCCACAGCGACTGCAAAACTGAGCGCCCGCGGCATTCTGCGCGCCGCACTTGTTGCAAAAGAAAGTTCCGTTCATGACCCGGCACTATAAAGATGGATTGGCTTCTTGTCAAAGGCAGCGCGATGAGTCATACGGTGCAGAGACGGGCGTCTCGCCCGTTCGGCACTCACCGGGTGCGCACCACGTCGCGCAAAGTCAGCTCCAACCCGCCGAATTCAGGATGGTCGTTCATGCCGAGCGAGTAGGCGATGTCCAGGCGGTCTCCGGCCAGCAACTGCAAGCGGTCGCAGGATTCCTTCAATCCCCAGCCCATCGCTTTGAAGGCGATGTTGTCGCGCCAGGATTCTGTTGCCGCTGGCGCCACCCGCAGCCGAACATGTTTCTCTTTCACCGCTTGCGGAGGCGCCATTAGCTGCACCGCTCGAGCGGCGAAGATGGGCTCCCGATTCTCCATCCCAAAAGGTTCCAGTAAAACCAGCGCCTGATGAAGTTCCGGCGTAACTTCTCCCAGAGGCAGATCTCGATCGAATTCAAGCTGCGGCTCGAAATCCGCGGGAGTGAGCCGGTCGCGCGCATAGCCATCCAGATGCTCGCGCAGTTTCTCCACGTTGGCGCTGGGCAGCGCAAAGCCAACCGCGTGCGCGTGTCCGCCGTAGCGGGAAAATAGCTCGTGGCACGATTCGATCGCATGCAGCAGATGGAACGCCGGGATCGATCTTCCCGAGCCGTACGCCTCGTCACCTTCACGCGAGATCACCAGCGTTGGCCGCCCATGGCGTTCCACCACCCGTGACGCCGTAATGCCAATCACGCCGCGATGCCAGCCTTCGCCATCCACCACCACACAATACGCTTCGCGCAGCGCGGGCTCTTCTTCCAGACGGCGCTCGATGTTGACCATGATGCGCCGCTCTTCTTCCTGACGCTCGGCGTTCAACTGATCGAGCCGGCCGGCAATCTTCCTTGCACGCTCCATGTTTTTCTCGTTGAAAAGTTCCACCACGTCGCGAGCCACATCCATGCGTCCGGCAGCGTTCAAGCGAGGCGCGATGCGGAACGCAACTTCGGTCGCGGTCAGCGCCCGCCCGTCGCCGAGCTTCGCGACTTCAAGCAGCGCCTTCAGCCCAACGTTCACCGGAGAACGCAACCCCTGCAATCCAAGTTTCGCGAACACGCGATTCTCGCCCAGTAATGGGACAGCATCCGCAATAGTCGCGATGGCCACAACCTTCATGAACGACATCAGCAGGCGCGATTGATCTTTAACGTTAAGGCGCGCATCCAGCCGCCGCTGCATCAATCCTTGGGCCAACTTGAACGCCACGCCCGCACCGCACAAATGCTTGCAGGGATAATCGCAACCCTCCTGGTTGGGATTGACCACGGCCAGCGCCTGCGGAACACCGCTCGGCCCCGGCAGGTGATGGTCGGTGACGATCAAGTCCACTCCGGTGCGCCGCGCAGTTTCCGCGGCGGCGAACGCGCGGATGCCGGTGTCTACGCTGACGATTAGCCGCACGCCGTCGGTAGCAGCACGCTCGATCACGTCATCGCGCAGGTCGTAGCCTTCGCGGATGCGATGCGGCACGTGAAAGTCAGCCGCTCCGCCGCAAAGCTCGATGGCCGTCTTGAGAATGACGATCGCGGTTGTACCGTCCACGTCGTAATCGCCGTAAATGAGAATTTTCTCTTTGCGCTCCAACGCCGCTTCCAGCCGATCAAGAGCGGATTTCATCCCACTCATCCGCAGCGGGTCGTGGAGGTCGCCAAGCGCAGGCGAAAGGAAACGTGCAGCCGACTCCGGCTCTTCGATCCCACGGCCAACGAGCAGATCGGCAAGCACAGGCAAAGCAGAAGCAGGAATTTTCAGGTTGGAGTCATGCAGCGCCGCTTCGAGCAGCCTGGCTTTAGAAGAATTCAGCGGATTGGATGTCCATCGCATGAGCAGAAGAGAAATGAATGAGGCGGGATGATTTCAGAGTTCGGAAGTTCCGAAAGAAGTTGAGCGGGCAACTTCTACAATCAGGTTACCGCTCCTCGTCCTGGTCCGGCTCATCGATCATGAAGCCGCCGGCATCGTCCGCCAGTTCGCGCAGTTGCTGATAATGTTCGTACCATTCCGTGCCAGCTTCATAGACGAAGACGCATCCCTGGTACGCCCATCCGAGCTGCACGAACCCGGTCTTCCCGATGTAGCTCTTCAGCCAGCGGCTTTCTTCCATATCTTCTTCGCTTCTGTAATCGCTGTCCTCGAGCCGCTGGGACAAGCGCTCCAACTCTTCGCGGTCGAGCGCCCAGGAATGCATGGTCAGGAAGGGCGCGCCCGTGGACTTGGCCAGCTCCACGAAATCCTTCCAGCCATCCGGATTCTGTCCCGAGTCCCACAGCACGCTGGGAATCTCGTCACACTCGACATAGCCAAAGAAACGGCGCATGCCCAGACCTTCAATGAAGGCCGTCATATCGTCTTTCATGCCGGTCAGGTCGTCTGGATGCGGAGACATTGGATTAGGAGACATGCAGTTGCATTATTGTACGGCTTGGTCCCGTTCACCCGCCACTGCCAGGCGCTGATCTTCATCTGCCAGGTTCTGCAAGGCAAAGCGCCACCCGTTCACGGCTGGGCTTGTGTTAAACTTTCTGTTTACAAAAAAGCGCTATAATCATGCTCTTTTCCAAAGAATATGTGGGCTATCTGGCCCGCGAAGTTTCCAAAAAACTGGTGGCGAGCGGTCTCATTGAGACCAAGGCGATGCCTGCTCTTACCGAGAAGGTGCACGCCGCTTTGCTCGATGAACTGGCGCTCGAGGACCGCATTAACGATGAAGTGCGCGTCATCCTTGAAGCCTATTCCGAAGAAATGCAGAAGAGCGGCGCCAATTACCAGGAAATGTTCCGTAAAGTGAAGACCGAGTTGGTGAAAAAATACAAGGCCATTCTTTAGTGTTGGAACTATGAGGACGCGCTGGAGGACGCCCCTGCCGTGCGATTGAGCCGCGACAAAGTCAACAAACTCGCCCACACCGTCACCGACGCCGTCGCCGAAATGGATGAGGTCGAGTTCATCGAGGACCGCAACACCATTCGCCTCGAGGTCCGCAAGATTCTCGAAGAGCTCCTAATGCAGGAAGCCCGCATCGACCAAGCCGCTCGCCAGAAAATCGAAAGCCAGCGCCGCACCATCATCGAAGGCTCCGAGGAATGGTCGATCCTCTATCGCAAGTATTACAACGAGGAAGTGAAGAAGCTGGGACTGTAACGAGCTGTCAACTTTTAGCCATCAGCTATCAGTCCTTCGTTGGCTGAGAACTGAGAGCTGACGGCTGACAACCTCATTTTTCCACCTCAAACTCCATCATGCGCAGCACATCATCCTGATCCTGATCCTTATCCTTGCTCTTAATTCCAGCCGCATCAAGCTGACGCGCCACTGGTTGCACTTCCTGCAGAATCCTTGCGAGCGTTTGCCCTAAGGCTTCCCGATCGCTGTTATCTGGACCCCGGCGTTCAATCACGCTTTGGAAAAAAGTTTTTGGCTGCGGATAGACCACGATCTTGACCTCGTCGCTCTCAGGGACTCCCGCCGCTTTTTTCGCCAGTTTCAGCGCCGTATCGTAACCGCCGAGTTCATCCACCAAGCCCAGGTTCTTCGCATCCTGGCCCGACCAGATCCGCCCCTTCGCAATCTCCAGCACTTTCTCCTTTGGCAGCTTGCGCCCATCGGCAACCTTACCGGTGAAATCCACATACACACGGTCGAGCCACGCCTGGAATCGCGCCCATTCGGCGGGCGTGTAATCGTGCGTTCCGGTGAACATGGTGGCGTTCTCGCCCTGGTGCACCTCGTCCCACGAAAGTCCAACTTTGTCCCACAACCCGCTGGTCAGCATCTTTCCGCCGAGCACGCCGATCGAGGCCGTAATGGTTCCCGGCTCCGCGACAATTTTGTCGGCCGCCATGGCCACAAAGTATCCGCCCGACCCCGCCAGATTTCCCATGGAAACAATCACCGGTTTGCCCGCCTGGCGCGCCCGCACCACTTCCCGCCAGATGGTATCGGAGGCGACATAGGAACCGCCCGGACTATCCACGCGGAACAGGATCGCCTTCACGTCCTTGTCCTCCGCCGCCGCCCGAATCGCGCCCGCCACCGTATCCGATCCCATGCTCTGGACGTCTGACACCGGGTCGTAATCGCTCTTGCCGCGCGTGACGCCGCCGACGCCAAACACCAGCGCAACCGTCTTTCCACGATCGTGCGGACGCCCGGCGCGGCTCAAATACTTATCCAGGTAGAGCAGCTCCGCTCCGTCGCCCGCCTGGCTCTTTACTTTGCCGTAGACCTCGTCGCGATAAGCAACCGCATCCACCAGTTTCGCCGCGACTGCTTCTTTGCCCAGATAAGGCCCCGCGTCCACCAGCGACTGGAACTTCTCCGGTGCGATCTGCCGCGCCTGACAGATGCCGTCCTTCATCTGGTTGAACCAAGAAGTCATGATCGCGGTCATCGCTTCTTTGTGCGGCCCCGTGTACTTGGTCTCGGTGTAGAAGTTGAGCGCATTCTTGTATTCGTAGCGGTGATCGCCGTGAAAGGTCATGCCCAGCTTCGACAAAGTCCCTTTCACGAACGGCGATTCCATGATGATGCCTGTCAGTCCGACGTCGCCCGAGGGCTGCAGATAGATATGGTCAAACGCCGTCGCCAGGTAGTAAGCGCCGTTGCCCGGACCGAACTCACCAAAAGTCTCCGAGTAGGCGACCGCGAATTTCTTGTGCGCGCGGAATCTCTGCACAGCATCGCGAATTTCCTGGGTCTGCGCCATGCCCATCGGAGCCGCGCCGATCTTGGCAATCATGCCGACAACGCGATCGTCACTCGCGCCGCGATCGATCGCGTCCACCAGGTCGCGCAGCGTCTGTTTCTCGTTCAGGAGCAACTGCGCCGACGGCGTTCCGGGCACGTCCTCCATAAACGTCTGCTCGAAATTGGCTTCGAGAATCGTCTTGGATGGCACTTTGCCCTTGGTGCCGATCACGGCCACCAACACGATGACCATTCCGATCAGCCACAGAGCGCCTAAGATGGCAAGAAACCGCACGATTAACTTCGACATGGTTTGCTCCTTTTGGTAGAAAGAGCAGTCTAACCAAGTGCGAGCCTTAGGCGCTATAGCGAGTGTTCTTCCCCATTAACTCCGAGTGTATTAACCAGTTAGTATGGGGTACCCCCCTCCTCCCGGTCTATTGGAATCATAGGGTTAGGAGGAAAATCCCGCCAGGTCTTTGAGTTTAAAGTACTTATAGGTAAAGTATTCCGGAATAATGACTTAGCTCCAAAAAAGCGCTGAAAATAAGTTTGGGGCAGCTTCGAGGGCCGTCTTGCGAGACGGACACGGGTCGGGCTGCCCCAATCTGGGAACATTGTCGCACGTGTGCGGGCGGGAAGTCTGTGACGGCGGACACAGGTTGGATGTGATGAAAAAGTCAAACGGCCGGCCCAAGCGAAGGCTTGGACGCGCCACTGTAAGAGTGGGGTGGTGCGCACGCCCACACATTCGCAAAGAACGCGAATGTGTGGGGCACCCGGCCAATCTAGGGCCTGGAGTGGCTCAGGTGGGCGGGGGTTGTGATCGCTCCCTCGGACGCGGACCTCACCAATGCCGCGTACTTTGCGAAGACGCCGGTTTTGTAGCGTGGCGGCGGAGCTTTCCATTCCGTGAGCCTCCGCGCAATCTCGGCGTCGGAAATGCCGATCTCCAGCTTCTGGATCTTGGTGTCGATGGTGATGCGGTCGCCTTCGCGGATGGCGGCAATGGGGCCGCCCAGAGCGGCTTCTGGAGCGACGTGGCCGACCATCAGGCCGCGGGTTGCGCCGCTGAAGCGTCCGTCGGTGATGAGCGCAACGCTTTCGCCCAGGCCTTCGCCTACAATCGCGGCGGTTACGCTCAGCATTTCTCTCATGCCGGGTCCGCCCTTTGGACCTTCATAGCGGATCACCACCACATCGCCAGCCTTGATTTGCTTGCCGGTCACCGCCTGCATCGCGGCTTCTTCGGAATCGAACACGCGCGCCGGCCCGGTCTGCGATTGGCGTTCGTGGCCGGTCATCTTCACCACCCCGCCCTCGGGAGCGAGGTTCCCTTTCACGATCACCAGACCTCCTGTAGCCTTCAGCGGCTTACTCAAGGGAGCGATCACGGTCTGTCCGGCAGTTTCTTGCGCAGCGTTGGCTTCTTCGGCAAATGTTTTCCCGGTCACGGTCATGGCCGAACCATTCGCATATTTGCCGTCGAGCAGCCTTTTGGCGATCACGGGAATTCCGCCCGCTGCGTCTACATCGGCCGCGACGTATTTTCCCGCAGGCTTCAGATCCGCTAGCAGAGGAGTACGTTCGCTGACCCGCTGAAAATCGTCGATCTCTAGCGGCAGCCCCATTTCGCGCGAAATCGCGAGCAGATGGAGCACGGCGTTGGTCGATCCGCCCGTCGTGGCCACGCCCGCGATCGCGTTCTCGAATGCGGCGCGAGTCAGAATATCGCTGGGACGAATGCCTTGCTTCAGAAGATTCATCACCACTTCGCCACAGCGAAATGCCACTTCGTCCTTGCGCGGATCCATCGCCGGAATGCCGTTAAATCCCATCGGCGAAAGCCCGATCAGTTCCATCACCGTGCTCATGGTGTTGGCCGTGTACTGGCCGCCGCACGCGCCCGCGCCGGGACACGCGACATTTTCGAGGGCCAGCAGATCGGCGTCGCTCATCTTGCCGGCCGCATTCGCGCCCACAGCCTCGAACACATCCTGAATGGTGACGTCTTTGCCGCGATACTTGCCGGCGGCAATCGTACCGCCATAAAGCACGAGGCCGGGCAGGTTCATGCGCGCGAGGGCCATGGCTGCGGCGGGGATCGTCTTGTCGCAACCGACAATGCAAACCGCCGCGTCGAAAAGCTGCCCGCGGCAGACCAGTTCGATGGAATCGGCAATCACCTCGCGGCTCACGAGCGACGCCTTCATGCCTTCGGTGCCCATGGTTTCGCCGTCGGAAATGGCGATGGTGTTGAACTCCATGGGCGTGCCGCCTGCGGCGCGAATCCCTTCTTTCACCTTGGCCGAAAGGCGGCGCAGGTGGAAGTTGCACGGCATGGTTTCGATCCAGGTGTTGGCGACGGCAATCAGCGGCTTCGCGAGGTCTTCGTCGGTGAAGCCTATGGATTTGTACATGGCGCGCGCCGGGGCCCGGTCGCGCCCGTCGGTGATATTGCGACTGCGATGTTTGAGGTCCATGGGAGTATGCGGACAGTGTAGCTGAAGGGGAGAAAGTTCTCAGTTCCCAGTGCTCAGTGAGCACCGCGAAGCGTTTCTGAAAACTGAGAACTGCGAACCGAGAACTGGGAACTCTTCTAAGCGGCCGGTTCCGCGCTTTTCTTTTTTTCGGACGGCAGCCACGACATCATTTTCCGCAACTGCTCGCCTACTTTTTCAATCGGGTGCTGTTTCGCGCGCTCGCGCAGCTTGGCGAAGTTTTTGCCGCCTTTCTTGTTCTCTTCAATCCATTCCTTGGCAAAGGTGCCGTTCTGGATTTGCTTCAGCACTTTCTTCATCGCTTTGCGCGTCTCGTCTCCGACAACCATCTCGCCGCGGGTCAGATCGCCGTACTCGGCCGTGTTCGAAATCGAATAGCGCATGCGGCTCAACCCGCCTTCGTAGATGAGGTCGACGATCAGCTTCATCTCGTGCACGCACTCGAAGTAGGCGATCTCGGGAGCGTAGCCGGCCTCGACCAGCGTCTCGAAGCCTTTCTGCATCAGCGAAGTCAGGCCGCCGCAGAGCACAGCCTGCTCGCCGAACAGGTCGCTTTCGGTTTCTTCTTTGAAGGTCGTCTGCAACACGCCGGCGCGCGTCGAACCGATGCCGTGCGCATAGCAGAGCGCGTATTCATGCGCGTATCCGCTCGCATCCTGGTGAATGGCCAGCAACGAAGGCACGCCGCCGCCCTGCGAATACACTCGCCGCAGCAAATGGCCCGGGCTCTTGGGAGCGATCATGACCACGTCCACATCTTTCGGAGGCTTGATGGTCTTGAAGTGAATCGCGAAGCCGTGCGAGAAGCCGAGAATCTTCCCTTTGCGCAGATGCGGCTTGATGGCCGATTCGTAGAAGCCGGCCTGTGTCTCGTCCGGCGTGAGAATCTGTATCCAGTCGGCGCGCTTGGCCGCCTCGGCGGGAGCGACCACGGTCATTCCATCCGCGCGCGCCTGCTGGGCCGAGCCGCGCTCGGGATCGAGCCCGATAATCACTTCGTATCCGCTGTCACGCAGGTTCTGCGCCTGCGCGTGTCCCTGCGACCCGTAGCCGAAAACGGCAATGGTCTTGCCCTTCAGGGCCGCAGGATTCGCATCGTTCTGATAAAAAACTGTAGCCACGGAAAACTCCTTATGATCTCTGTTGGCTGGAATGTTGGCTGAAATGCTAAATCATGTTTGCAGGCAGTAAACCGACCGAATGGTCGGTTTCAAGATGTTACCTAGCTCGCCAGCCCAGTGTCAACCCAGCGTATCGAGCCGTGCTAAATG
>PLIC01000066.1 GCA_003139995.1 Candidatus Acidiflorens stordalenmirensis
CCACCGGGAGACTACAGTCACTGCGCCTGTTCTCGACTCTACTCTCTATTACTCAAAACCCAGGAATCGTCTCAGCCACTGGCGCACCCGCTGCCGCAGGCCGAACGTCAGCTCCTTGTGCCGCAGCTAAAGTTAGCGCGGTGCGGCCCGCCCGGCACCCAAATCGCTTACAATTCCCCTTCTTTCGATTTCTTATTTATGACAGTTGCGGTTCGTTCTTTTGCGAAGATCAATCTCGGGCTCTACATTGGCGCCGCGCGCGCGGACGGATATCACGATCTGCGCACGGTTTACCAGACGATTGCGCTGCATGATGTGATCCGGGTGAGCGTCGGGCGTGGCCGCGGGATTGAGATTCTCTGCACGAATAAAGACCCGCGAGTTCCGCTGGATTCGTCGAACACCTGCTATCGCATGGCTGAGCGCGTGATGGACGAACTTGGCGCTAAGGGCAGAGTCAGCATCGAGATCGAGAAGCGGCTGCCGGTGCAGGGCGGGTTGGGCGCGGCGTCTTCGAATGCGGTGGCAACCATGGTTGCGCTGGAGCGGGCACTGAAGAAGACGCGGGCCGTCAGGAAGAAATTATCCGGGCCCGCGCGCCTGCGCATTGCGGCTGAGGTCGGGTCGGATCTGCCACTGTTTCTGGTGGGCGGCACGACGCTGGGAGTGGGGCGCGGCGAGGAGGTTTATCCGCTGGCGGATTTGCCTTCTGTGCCAATGGTCGTGGTGACGCCCGAGGTTGGGGTCTCGACGGCTCAGGCGTTTGCCGATTGGGATGCGCTGCTATCGGGGGATAAGGCGGCCGAGCTTCGCTCGGCTTGGACGGGCGAGGGCGCCCGTCCCCACACAAGCAGCGGGGCCGAGCTGCGCTCGGCTGGACGGCCGGGGGCGGCTGTCCCTACGCGAGAGCAATTGACGCGGGCGGGGGCGTCCGATAGACTGTTTGAGGTTGGCCGCGCGCTTTCGGCGTGGCTCAGTGGTTACCCCAACACCGGTGCTTCCGCAAAAGGCGGGAGCCGGGCCGGGAGCTTGCTTCTCGACCTTGTCCGTACCGGGATTGAAAACGACTTCGAGAAAGTCGTCTTTCCGCAATATCCCGAACTGCGAGACATAAAAGGCGCGCTGGAGCGCGCGGGGTCGCGATACGCTTCGCTCTCCGGGTCAGGGTCAACCCTGTACGGGCTGTTCCGGTCGCGAGCCGAGGCCGCGAAGGCGGCAAACCGTCTGCGGAAGCAGGGGGTGACAGCAGTGACGACCAGTACGTTGACGCGCCAGAGGTATTGGAAAAGAATTCTTGATTGTTGATTTTCGATTGTCCAACGAGAATTGTTGAACGACAATTGAAATGCAAACAACAGATGGTTTTACTGGGCCGTCGACTAATGGCAGGTCAAGTGCCTTTGGAGCACTTTGTCTAGGTTCGAATCCTAGCGGCCCAGCCAGATAACCAGTTCTCAGTTGCCAGTTCTCGGTCCTCAGTCGAGATACTGGAGCCCCAAAACTGAGAACTGAGAACCGGGAACTGAGAACTAAAACTATGGCCACAGTTGCGACGACGACAACGACCGCGGAAAAAAAGCCGATCACGGACGAGAAGCCGGAACGCAAGCAGCAGCGCGCCCGGGTCGACGACAGATTCAAAGTCTTCTGTGGAAACGCCAACGAGGCGCTTTGCGATGAGGTCTGCCTCTTTCTTGGCCTGACGCGCGGACAGGCTCTGGTCACACGCTTCAATGACGGCGAAGCGTATGTGCAGATCCAGGAGAACGTGCGCGGGGCCGACGTGTTCGTGATGCAGCCCACCTGCCAGCCGGTGGACATGCACCTGATGGAACTGTTGTTGATGATGGACGCGCTGAAGCGGGCTTCCGCGCGGCGCATCACGGCCGTGATTCCGTATTACGGCTACGCGCGCCAGGACCGCAAAGACAAACCGCGCGTGCCCATTTCGTCGAAGCTGGTGGCCGACCTGCTGACCACCGCGGGCGCGGATCGCGCGCTGGTAGTGGACCTGCACGCGCCGCAGTTGCAGGGATTTTTTAATATTCCGGTGGACCACCTGTTCGCTTCGCCGGTGCTGGTGGATTACTTCAAGAAGCTGAATCTGCCGAACCTGACGGTGGTTTCGCCGGACGCGGGCGGCGTGGAGCGCGCGCGCTTTTTCGCGAAGAAGGTGGACGCGGCGCTGGCCATCGTGGATAAACGGCGCGTCGAGGTAAACGTCGCGGAAGTGATGAATGTGATCGGCGAGGTCAATGGCCGCACCTGTCTGATCATTGACGACCTCATCGACACGGCGGGAACGCTGGTGAAGGTGGCGCAAGCGCTGATTCAAAATGGCGCGAACACCGTGTATGCCTGTTGCTCGCACCCGGTACTTTCAGGCGCGGCGGTGGAAAATCTTGTGAACTCTCCGATCGCCGAGGTGGTCGTGACCAACACCATTCCGCTTAGAGCGGATGCGGATGCGGCGCGCACTGAAAAGGGTGGAAAGATCAAGGTGCTTTCGATCGCGGGGCTGATTGGACGGGCAATTCAGTCCATTCACGAAGAAACTTCGGTCAGCAGACTTTTTATTTGAAACGCCGTTCGCTATTCGCGCTGCATTGAAGAGGTTTGCGAACCGCGAACGACGAATAGCGAACAGCGAAACAGCGAAGGACGGAAACGGAATTATGGCGACAGCAACGGATATCAGCATCCTGGAAGCGCAGAAGCGCGAACCAGGCACCAAAAACGCAGCCAGGCGCGTGCGCGCCGGCGGAAAAATTCCAGCCGTTTTATACGGCGCAGGCAAGAACACGGCTGCGGTCGCGGTCGATCCGCGGCAGGTCCTGCGCATCCTCAGATCGGAGAGCGGGCATAACACGATTTTCGACCTGGCGCTCGACAGCGATCGCGTGAAGGCCATGATCGTGGACTGGCAGTTCGAACCCATCAAGGGAACCCTGCTCCACGTGGACCTGCAGCGCATCGCGATGGAAAAGAAGCTGACGGTCACGGTCCCTGTCGTACTCAAGGGCGAGGCCGAGGGCGTGAAGACGCAGGGCGGCATCCTCGAGCAATTGCTGCGTGAGATCGAGATTGAGTGTCTTCCGGCGGATATTCCAAAGTCAATCGAACTGGACATCAGCCATCTTGTGTTCGGTGTTGAAGTGCGCGTGAAGGACCTCCCACGCAACGAAAAGCTGAAGTTTCTGACTGACGAGAACCAGATGATCGCGCACATGACCTCGGTGAAGGAAGAAGTGGTTGCGGCTCCGGAAGTGGTGGCGGAAGCGGCCGCAACTCCGGCTGAGCCCGAAGTTATTAAGAAGGGCAAGCAGGAGACCGAGGGTGAAGGCGAGGCCGAGGCCGAGACCGACGCCAAGGCCAAGGCCAAGCCCGAGAAGGCCGAGAAGAAAGAGAAGAAATAGAAGAAATAGCTGCGAGCTGCGAGCTTCTAGTTACGAGCTAAAGGCTGAAGGCCAAGAGCTAAGAGCCAGGAGCGAACAGCCAACAGCGAAAAGCGAATACGTGTGAAACTGATCGTCGGTTTGGGCAACCCAGGAATCGAGTACCAGTTCACGCCGCACAATCTCGGGTTCCTGACGATCGATCGGATCGCCAACGGCCTCGGGATCGAAGTCAGGAATCGCCAATGCCGCGCGCTGACCGCGCGGGCAACGATCGCCGGTGAGCCAGCGCTCTTGGCCAAACCGGAGACCTACATGAACCTGAGTGGGCTTTCGGTGCGGGAACTGGTGGCGGAACATCAGGTCGATATGCAGCGGGACCTGATTGTGATTTACGACGAACTCGACTTGCCGCTGGGCGCGATTCGCATACGGCAGCGGGGCAGTTCGGCGGGGCACAACGGGATGGAATCCATCCTCGGGGCCCTGGGTACCGATGAGTTCTTGCGAATTCGGCTGGGAATTGCGCCCAACCGCAAGGTCGCCGACAGCGTGAAATACGTGCTGACACCATTCCGTAAGGCGCAGGAAAAAGTTGTGGACGAAGTCCTCGACGCGGCAGCGCAGGCGGTTGAGGTGATTATGAAGGAAGGACCGGCGGCGGCGATGAACCGGTTCAATCGCAAGAACGAAGCGGGTGAAGAACCGCAATAGTATCTGTGTGGTGGCGGGGCTTCGCCCCGCCTGAACGGGGCGGAGCCCCGTTCCCACACCGACCTGATGCAGCAGAGATTTTGGAGATAACGAATGAATCGTAACTATGAATTGATGTTCATCGTCCGGCCCGACATGGTGGACGAAGATCTAAACAAGCTGATTTCCACGCTTGAGTCTTCGGTGACCTCGGCGGGCGGGGCGGCCAAGAGCGAGGTCTGGGGCAAACGCCGTCTCGCGTACAGGGTTGGCAAGTTCAACGATGGCATTTTTGTGCTGATGATGATCGACGCCACCGGAGCCACCGTGCACGAAGTCGAACGCCGCCTGCGCGTGACCGAGCCGGTGATCAAGTTCCTCACCGTGCGCACGGACGAAGAACTGAAGCGGCTCGACAAGATCAAGAAGATTCGCGACGCGAAAAAGAAAGTCAGCGCACAACCGGTCGCAGCCGCAAGTCCAGTAACTCCAGCAACGCCGGAAGCGGGGACGGAGACCCCGGCCTCGGCGCCGGTTTAGTCAGAACTTAGGGCTAACGGACCGGGCGAGGCGCTCGACCTCAGGGGCTAAAGCCCGCATTGTTTGGGCGCTTTACGGCACGCTGAAGCCGTGCCCTTCCCAAAGCCGAATTTTTAGAAAGCAGGAGCACTATGGCAGAAGAAATAAAAGCACTGACCGCGTCTGCAGGATCAAGCGGCGGCGAAAGTCGTCCGGAGCGTAGTGAACGCCCCGAGCGTAGCGGGCCACGCGGTCCGCGTCCCGGCGGAGGCCCCGGCGGTTCCCGCGAAGGCGGCCGTAAGTTTTTCCGGCGCAAGAAGGTTTGCAAGTTCTGCGTCGAAAAGATCGAAGCGGTCAATTACAAGGATGTGCGTCTGCTGGCGCAGTTCGTGGCGGAAAACGGCAAGATCACTCCGCGACGCCTGACCGGCGTGTGCACGCCGCACCAGCGACGTCTGTCGAGGGCCATCAAGCAGGCGCGCAACATCGCCCTGCTGCCGTTTGCAGGACGCGCGCAGTAAATTCAAGATCGTTGTTGGTCATTAGTCGTCAGTCGTTCGCAGTCAGCGACATTAGGAAAGTTTGTTGACTGTTCGAGAATTTGCAAACGACCAACGACAAGCGACTAACGACCAGGTTACTTACGAAACGGAGTCATTCATGGAAGTCATTCTGAAAGAAGACGTGCCCAAGCTGGGCAACCGCGGTGAGGTGGTAAAAGTCGCCGAGGGATACGGGCGGAATTTTTTGCTGCCCAAGAAACTGGCGATCGAAGCCACCAACGCCAACAAGACCGTCATCGAGCAGATGAAGGCGGCCGCCGTGCGCCGTTCCGCCAATGAAAAGACAGAAGCCGAAGCGCTGGCCAAGCAGTTTGACGGGCTCGAGGTGAAGTTCCTGCGCAAGTCAGGCGAAGCCGATCAGTTGTTCGGATCGGTCACGGCCGGCGATATTGCCGAAGCGCTCGAGAAGAAAAGCTTCCACATCGATCGCCGGAAAATCCAGTTGCACGAGCCGCTCAAGACCATCGGCGAGTTCACTGTTCCCATCAAGCTGCACAAGGACGTGACCACGCACTTGAAGGTCATTGTCGACAAAGAAGCAGCAGCGGAATAGTTCTTGATCTTGCCGGGACGTGGCTCTGCCCCGTCCCGGCGGGGCAAAGCCCCGCCACCACACAAGGGTGCCGTCCCCCTAATTTAATCGACCCAACGAGCGGTGAGCGCCATCACTGCGACATACCTCCCACCGGTTTACACAACAAAGGTGTACCTTGACCGCAAATACTCCTACCGGCGTACGCTGCCGCACATTCTCAAGGGCAATCGTCCGGTTTTCGTGACATTCGGGACTTTCAAGCGATGGGAACTTCCCGCCGAGGCCAGGCAGTTAGTCTTCGAATGTTGCCTGCAGGAACGTGGCGTGACCATCGATTTGCACGCAGTGGTGGTGATGCCCACACACGCGCACTTGTTATTCACACCTCTTCGGAATGCAGAGGGATGGCTCGTGAGTCTGCCGCAGGTTATGCGGCTCATCAAGGGGCGCTCCGCGCATTTTCTCAACCGTCTCCTCGACCGGCACGGCCCAGTGTGGCAGGAGGAGTCCTTCGATCATGTCCTGCGTTCCAATGAGAGCTTGAGCGAGACGGTGAATTACATTTGCCAGAATCCGGTGCGAGCTGGATTGGTGAGCCAGGAAACCGACTATCGCTGGCTCTGGCGGGGCGAAGTGCCGATCCTATAACCAGCCTCAATCGTGCGGTATAGTGGCGGGGCTTTGCCCCGCTTAGACGGGGCGGAGCCCCGTCACCACACAAGCTTCTCTATGCTCAGGAATTCGCCCCGAAGAATTCCTGTACTTTTCTCAAGTCTGTCGTCCGGCTGTATGGGGGCAGACTTTCGACAAATACGCGCCCGTACTGCTTCTTCAGAATCCGGTTGTCGAGCAGAGCCAGCAAGCCGCGATCGTGCAGGGATCGAATCAGTCTGCCAAAGCCCTGCTTCAGAGTGATGACCGCGCTCGGCACCTGGTATTCGAAGAAGGCGTTTCCGCCGCCGGCGTCGATGGCCTTCACCCGCGCCGCTACCACCGGATCGCTCGGGACGGCGAACGGCAAGCGATCGATGATGACGCAGCTCAACTGTTCGCCCTGCACGTCCACGCCCTGCCAAAATGACGACGTTCCAAACAGCACAGCATTCGGCGTGACCCGAAACTCCTCGAGCAGCGCAGATTTCGGAGCGTCGCCCTGCTTGAGCATCGTAAATTCCAACTGCCCGAGCAGCCGCTCGTAAATTTCGTTCATCTGCGCGTAGCTGGTGAAGAGCACGAACGCGCGTCCGCGTGTAATCTCAAGCAGCCGCCGGACAAGGCCGGCAGCCTCCGCCGCAAACTCCGGCGTGCGCGGATCGGGCAGATCGCGCGGGACGTAAAGGATTGCCTGGCTTTCATAATCGAAGTGCGATGCGACAATCAACTCGCGAGCATGGTCGAGCCCGAGCCGCTGCCTTATGTAATCGAAACCACCGCCCACGGCCAGGGTTGCCGAGGTCAGCACCGACGTTTCCAGCTTCGACCACAGGCACTCGCGCAGAATCTGGCCGACTTCGATCGGAGTAGCCTGCAGAAAAACATTCGTTCGGCCGCCCGCGTTCTTTTCTTCTGCTGTAAAGGATGAAGACTTCCGGCGAGCGCCTCCCGGCCCGCGAAAGCTTCGCCGCTCGATCCAGAAGACCGTGTTGGGATCTTCGCTTTCCATCACGAAGCGAAGTTGCACCTGCAATTGCTGCGCTCGCCGCACAAGCGTGAAAACCTCTTCCGGCTTCTGCGGAAGTTGCTCCAGTTCCGCGCCCAGCCGGTACAGCGCTTGATTGAGCGCGAGAAATTCTTCGCCGTTTTCCTCCAGGAACTCACGGCGAGAGTCGAAGGCAACCCGCCCTTCGTGCGCGGGCAGAAGCGAGAAAAACAGTTGCGAGCGTTCCCGCACCGACTGAATCGCTCCCGACATTTGTGGCGTGAAGATGCGCTCGCGCTGCAGCAGGTGTTCGACATCGCGCGTCAGCTCGTCCATCCGCAGGTTGCTGACCGAAATCCCAAAGTAGTTGCCGGCAATTTCTTCCAGTTCGTGCGCCTCGTCGAAAATAACCACCCCGCACTCGGGAAGAACTCCAGCGTCGGGCGCGCCATCGGCTTCGAGTTTGATGGAAAGATCGGCGAAAAACAGATGATGATTGACGATGATGATGTCGCTCTCGGCCGCGCGACGCCGCATCTCGGTGATGAAGCAATGCTCCCATTCCTTGCACTTCTGGCCGAGGCAGGTATCGGCGCGGGCGTCGAGCTTGTGCCAGAGGGCGCTGGCCTCGGGCAGTTCCGCGAGTTCCGAGCGATCACCGGTCTGCGTCGTTTTCTCCCACGCGGCGATGGCGCGGTAGTGCTCGATCTCTTCGAGACCGCTGAGCACGGGCTGGCCGGTGAGATCAAAAAGTTTCTTGCGGCAAAGATAGTTGTTGCGCCCCTTCATGTAGCAGACGCTCAGCCTTTGATTCCCATCGCCGAACAGCGCTCGCTCCAGCGCCGGGACATCTTTAAAAAAGAGCTGCTCCTGCAAATTCTTCGTACCGGTGGAGATGATGACTCGTTTGCCTGAGCGGATCACCGGCAGCAGATATGCCAACGTTTTGCCGGTACCAGTGCCGGCCTCGACGATCAAGTGGCGCTTTTCCTCGAGAGCCTCTTCCACGGCCTGCGCCATCTGCAACTGCCCGCGACGAAACTCATAGGCGGGGTGCGTTTTCGAGAGTACGCCTCCCGGCGCGAAGAATTGGTAGAGAGAGAATCCCGCAGCGGGCGAGACGGGATGAGATGAGGAAGGCACGGAGTCTCTATAATAGCGGTATGGACCTCGTAACTCATCCAGCCTTTGAGCAAAGAAGACTTTGAGCAAGAAAAAACAATCCCTCCCACTCGTCGCCATTGTCGGGCGCCCTAACGTCGGTAAATCGACGCTGTTCAACCGGCTGACCGGATCGCGGCGCGCCATCGTCGGAGACGAGTCCGGCATCACGCGCGACCGCCTCTATGGCGAGGCGGAATGGCGCGGGCACGAGTTTCGCGTGGTGGATACGGGCGGCATCGTTCCCGACGATAAAGACTTCATACCGGCGGAGATCTTTCGTCAGGCGAAGGTCGCGTTCGAAGAAGCGGCGGCCATTGTCATGGTCGTCGATGCGCGTACCGAGATCTCTGGGCCCGATCGCGAGTTGGCGCGACTCCTGGCGCGCACCGGCAAGCCGCTCTTTCTCGCCGTCAACAAAATGGACACCGACAAGCAGGAATCGTTGCTTGGTGAATTTCATTCGCTCGGAATGCGGAATATGTTTCCAATCTCGGCCGAGCATGGGCGGGGCGTCGACGATCTGCTTGACGCTATCCTCGAGGTGATTCCGACGGCCAAAGAGGCAACCACAGAGGACCCTTCGGCTTCCCCCTCGGCTTCGCTCGGGGCTTCGGCAAAACGGGCAGGCTCCGAGGTCACGGAGGAAGGCACAGAGGAAGCCCCGGAAGAGCCGCATGAAATCAAGGTGGCCATCATCGGTCACCCCAACGTCGGCAAATCCACGCTGCTGAATCAACTCACGGGAACCGAGCGCGCCATCGTCTCGCCCGTTGCGGGCACTACGCGGGATTCCATCGACGAAGTCATCCAGTACAAAGGCCGCAAGATTCGCTTCATCGACACGGCCGGTATCCGCCGCAAAGGAAAGACGCGGTTGATGGCCGAGAAGCTTTCCGTGGTCATGGCGCGTAAGAATATCGAAGACGCCGACATCGTGCTCTTCATGGTCGACGCCACTGAAGGCGCCAGCGGGCTCGACGCTAACATTGCAGGCTATGCCCACGAGAGCGGACGCTCGGTGATTATCCTGGTCAACAAATGGGATCTGGTGGCGAGCGGCGAGAAGCGCGCTGTCAGCCAGTCGAAAACTGCTCGCATACAGGACGCCAAGCGCCCGCAAGACCGCGTTCTCTATGAAGAGCGATTGCGTTACGGGCTCAAATTTCTGGCTTATGCTCCGGTGCTATTTCTTTCGGCGCACACTGGCAAGGGAACGGAAAAAATACTTCCGCTAATCGAGAAGGTGGCCGCCGAACGCCGCAAGCGGATCACGACCGGCGAGATGAACCGTTTCCTGAAGACGGTTGATTTTGACCGCGCCTCCGTTCCCGTGAGCAAGCGCGTGAAAATCTACTACATGACGCAAGCCGGAGTAGCGCCGCCGACGTTCGTGCTCTTCACCGACCGCGCCGTGAAGCTGCACTTTTCCTATCAGCGCTTTCTAGAAAACCAGATCCGCCATGCGTTCGGGTTCATGGGCTCGCCTATCTGGATCAAGAACCGGTCGCGAGACTAGAACGAGAGGACTACCCCGTCATCGGAACATGCTTCCCGTCCTCAGTCAGCAGGCCCACGCGGTCTACGCCGGCGATCCGGGCAATTGCGATTACGTCAGCCACGTCCTGGAAATCAATGTCGTCATCGGCTTCAACGTAAGCGATCCGCTCTACGCGAATGGCGAAAATATCTTGCAGCCGTTCGCGCAAGCGATCCCATTCCACTGATTCTTCATTCACCATCACCTGCGGATTTTCCGCTCCCAGCTTCGGGTGATGGACCTGAATCACGATCGTCCGATTGGGCGGCGGGATTGTGTCGCCTGTTGGATTCGGTTGTGGGATCTCTGCCTGCAAACCGGTTGGCCGCTGCTCGATCACAACCACCATGAAAATGATAATGAGCACCAGCAGAACGTCAATCAAAGGAGTGACGTTCATCTGTGGACGAGACGGACTACCGCCTGCCGTGGAGAATGCCATTCGATTTTCCTCTCTTTGCAACGAAGGAACAAGAACGGCACGCGCGTGTCTTGAAACATTGGACACCCGGAGGGTGCAGAGAGTTCCAGGGCAGGGCGTTCGCCGGCTAATTCTGCCGTGAATTCTCAGCTCCCAACTACGACCGGTTAGAATCGAATCTTCATGAAACGTAACGCAACGTTCCAGGTTCAGGCTCTGGAGCGAATCCAGAGTTGCTGTGACCGCAGGCAGCGGCGGAGCTGCGCTCCGCTGGACAGCCGAGGGCGGCTGTCCCTACGCATTCCATTTCCGGAGAGGACCACGGTGAGATGCTTCTTGCGTGTAATGTTCGGAAGCGTCTTTCTTGCGCTCAATCTGTTCCTGCTCACTCCGCCGGGTCACGCGCAGGATAACTACGAAATCCAGGTCTACTCCTCGGAGGCGACGCCGCAGAACGTCACCATGGTGGAAATACATTCCAACTTCACCGTGGACGGCTCCAAGCAGGTGATCAACGGCGTGCTTCCCTCGAATCACGCCGAGCACGAGACGCTGGAGATCACGCAGGGCTGGACTGACTGGTTTGAAACCGGCTTCTATGTTTTTTCGAGCATTCAGCCCGGTGGTTCGGGCGGCGGGGGCTGGAACTGGGTGGGCGATCATATTCGCCCGCGCTTTACGGCTCCGGAGTCGTGGCACTTGCCGGTGGGAGTGAGCATCTCGCAGGAAATTGGCTATCAGCGGCGGAAGTTTGCGGAGGACAGTTGGAACTATGAGCTTCGTCCCATCATCGACAAGAAACTGGGGCGCTGGTATTTCGACTTCAATCCGGCGTTTGACCGGGCGTTGCATGGGCGGAACACAGGCAGGGGGTGGGAATTTTCTCCGAATGTGAAAATCAGTTTTGATTTCACAAAGAAAATTGCGGGCGGTTTCGAATACTACGGCGCTCTCGGGCCGGTCTCAAACTTCGATCCCATTTCGCAGCAATCGCAACAGATCTTTCCGGTGATTGACCTGAATGTTTCGCCGAACTGGGAGTTCAATTTCGGAGCGGGAGTGGACGTCTCCAACTCAACCGATCATTTGATCGTAAAGTGCATCGTCGGACGGCGGTTCAGTTGGGGGCGTGAGCACAAGCCGAGCCCAGAGCAAAAATAGTTTCTGGCGTAAATGTTACGACTGTAGAAACGGGGCTTGCCCCGTCTGGAGACGCGGCAAGCCGCGTCTCTACGGGAAAACCCGCTAACCAATGGGCTCCGACGAGGGTGGCAGGGGAGGTGGTTCGAACGGAGGCGGAGACTCTGGGACTGGGGGCAATTCCGGCGGCGGAGGCGTGGGAGTCTTGTCCAATACAAGA
>PLIC01000090.1 GCA_003139995.1 Candidatus Acidiflorens stordalenmirensis
AGCAAATTCGCGATGAACTTCTTTCCGGAAATCCCCTACGCGGTATGGGTGGTTGCCTTCGTCAGTTTGTTCACCTCATTGAATATGCAGGGCATTCAAACTTCGGCGCGCATCAACTCGAGTCTCGTTGCGATCATGGGTGTGGTCATTCTGCTGTTCTTGGGGGCAGCCGTTCGTTACGTGCACGCGGCACCTCATGACGGAATCGCGTTCTTTACCCGGCCGTTTTTCGATCCGAAAACTTTCTCGGTCCGATCCATCTTGGGCGGCACCTCGCTGGCCGTGCTGACTTATATTGGCTTCGACGGGATCTCAACCCTATCCGAAGAAGCCAAAAACCCGCGCCGCAATATTCTGCTTGCCACGGTTTTTGTGTGTTTGCTTACCGGTGTGTTGGCGTCGATCGAGGTCTATGCGGCCCAACTCATCTGGCCCGGCGCCCAGAACTTTCCCGACGTGGACACGGCATTTGTGTTTGTTGCCGGAAGAGCTGGTGGCCGCTGGCTCTTTTCGATCATCAATGTGACGCTTTTGGTGGCCACGTTCGGTTCGGCGCTAGGGGCGCAGTTGGGTGCTGCGCGCCTGCTTTACGGCATGGGACGGAGCAGCGCTCTGCCGCGCAGTTTTTTTGGGGCCATCGAGCCCAAGAAGCGCATTCCGCGGAACAACGTGTTGCTTGTCGGCGCAGTCGCACTCATCGGTGCGATGGTCCTGAGTTTTGAGCGGGGCGTGGAATTGCTGAATTTCGGCGCCCTGCTGGCGTTCATGGGCGTGAACGCCTCGGCACTCGCGCGATTCTACTTCCGCGAAACACGCAAGCGTTGGTTTAGTTTCGTGTCACCGGTACTGGGTTTCCTGATCTGCATGCTGTTGTGGCTGAGCCTGAGTTGGCGCGCCAAAGTATTGGGAATCGGATGGATGGTTATCGGGTTAGCTTACGGTGCTTACAACACGCGGGGATTCAGGCGGGGACTCGTGAACTTTGAAATTCCGGGTGCGGATGGCCAAGCCGAGGCGATTGTGACCGACGGTACTCCGGCAGGTCAGCCGTGATGTCTGAGTACCGCCTGAGAGTATGTACAACGCGCGGCGAAACAGTCTTATGACTGGGTCTTATGCGGACTGAGACACCCACGTGCCTCAAGAAAGGATAGCGATGATCACAAAGAGAATGTTTCGTGCGCTTTTCCCATTGCGTTACGGAGCGGCGAACGAGTGCGGCGATTGCATGAGGATCCAGCTAAACCAACCGCTCCATTACACCAGAGCAACTTCCGTCCAACGGTGGAATCATCGGGTTTCCATCCTCGCGATCTGCTGTTTCCTCTGGACTGCGATTCCGGCAGGAGCTCAGCTTTGGGAAGTTCCACCCCTGCCTCCGGTCAAGTATCGGCAGGTTCCGGACGGCGTCACCGCCTCGGTGGGCAACGAGAGTCTTCAGATTTCCGTCTGCGGCCCCGGTGTCATTCATTTTGTCGCTACGCCCGAGCCACTCAACATCGTTAAACAGAGCCGGCCTTGGATGCTCGATGCGAAGGACTCATGTCCAGGTGCAAAGTTCGAAGTGACACAGACAACCGATACCGCTCTCCTCACCACCAGCACCCTGAAGGTCGAGCTCTCTCTGAAGTGGGGAAGTGTGCAGTACAGCACCATTGCAGGCGATGGCCTGCTGCGAGAGCGAAACTCCATTCCGCGCACGTATGACCCGACCAGTGTGAATGGCGAAAAAAGTTTTCATGTTGAAGATAGGTTTTCGCCCGACTTCGGCGAGGGCTTCTACGGACTTGGCCAGCACCAAAGCGGAATGTTCAACTACCGGGGATCGACAGTCGAACTGGGACAGAACAACACTGACGTCGCAATTCCTCTGCTGTTGTCGAGCAAGGGCTATGCGCTGATGTGGAACACTGCCTCCCTGACCTATGTCGATAATCGCTTCCCGCTCGAACTGAACCTGGACTCACTTGCAGGCCATTCCATCGATTACTACTTCATTTACGGTCCCGAACTGGATTCGATCATCCATGAATATCGAAGCCTCACCGGGCACACGCCTCTGCTTCCCAAGTGGGCCTATGGGTTTTTCCAGTCGAAGGATCGCTACGTCTCTCAGGATGAGGTCCTGGGGATTGCGGATCGCTATCGCAAGGAGCACATCCCGCTCGATGCCATCGTACAGGACTGGTATTGGTGGAAGACAGAGGGAGACCCGATCTTCAATTCGAACTTTACAGATGTCCCGGGCGAATTGAATCGCCTGCATGATGAGCACATTCATACCATGCTCTCGGTCTGGGGGATCTTTGATACGAAAGCACGAAACTATGAGCAACTTGAAGCGCAACATTTTCTCGTGCCCAGCGCTCACGTCTACGATGCTACAAACCCTAAAGCCCGCGACTTTTATTGGGACAACTTGGTCAGCAAGCTGTTCTCGCAGGGCTGGGACGCGTTTTGGCTCGACAGCGCGGAGCCCGAAGAATATTGGCCCCACATGGGAGATGCGATCCTCCAGGACAAGCAGACTGCAATCGGCAACGGCGCAGAGTACACGAACATATTTCCGTTCATGCACACCACGGGGATCCAGCAGCACTGGAAGGCGACGACAGATCGCAAACGAGTCTTCCTGTTGACGCGATCAGCGTTCCTCGGTCAGCAGCGAGTCGGCGCGACGGTGTGGTCTGGTGATGTTTATAGCTCGTATTGGGGTTTAAGGCATCAAGTCGCGGCTGGGCTCAACTTTGCACTTTCCGGATATCCCTACTGGACAACTGACATCGGTGGTTACTGGCCACCTCATGACAAACCTCTTGACGATCCGAAATTTCAAGAACTCTACGCACGCTGGTTCGAGTACGGAGTCTTCTGTCCGATCTTCCGCACGCACGGACACAGACCGGAAAACGAGATTTGGTCCTACGACAAAGTCGAGCCAATCCTAGTCAACTTCGACAAGCTCCGCTACCGCCTTATGCCCTACATCTATTCCCTCGCTTGGCGAGTCACGAAGGAGGACTACACCATCCAGCGCCCGCTGGTCATGGATTGGCGCACGGATCCGAGGGTTCGTGACATTGGCGACCAGTTCATGTTTGGGCCCTCGATTCTCGTTAGCCCTGTGCTTGAGGCAAATGCGACTCGCAGGACTTTGTATTTGCCGGATTCTCCCGCATGGTATGACTTTTGGACGGGAGCATCGCAAAACGGAGGGCGTGCGATTGACGCCGACTCCCCTCTCGATCGCATTCCACTCTACGTACGTGCCGGTTCGATTCTTCCTCTCGGCCCGGAAATTGAGTACGCCGACGAAAAGCCTGCAGGACCCATCGAACTGCGCATTTTCCCCGGAGCCGACGGCAGCTTCGAACTATATCAGGATGCCGGCGATAGCTACGACTATGAAAGCGGAGCTCACTCAGTGATTCCCCTTCATTGGTCGCAGGCGACGCGAACTCTCACGATTGGCGACCGGGAGGGGAGCTATCCCGGAATGCCTGCAAGAATCCAAATCAATATTGTTTGGGTGTCCGCCGGACATGGCTCGGGGCTTGCCCCAGTGGCCAGCCCCGACAACACCGTTGAATACACCGGAAAGGCGATTTCGGTGCAAGCACCTTGAAATACACAAAGGAAACGCTCGTCAAGATTCTGGCGATGCCCTGGAACATTTGAACACAGGACTTTGCGCGTCCCACGTGTCCCAGATGCAGATGGGGTTGGAATAGAGTCCGATTCGAAGCCGAATGCGAGGGTCGAATTCGATGACAAGGTCATGCAGCCATGGGCGAGCGTACTTTCGTTTGACGCACTGAGCAAGGGGAGCAAAGACATGCAAGAACTTGCCGGAGTCGGCACAGTACAAGCCGAAGAAGTAGCGTACAAGAAATGGAAGAAGGCATTCAAAATCTGCAATGATACTGTGGAACTGGTCGTTTTGACCGAAGTTGGACCACGGATTCTCTTCTTTGGCTATAGGGGAGAAGACAACGAGTTCCACGAAATTCCCGAACATTCCGGGAAGACCGGCGATGAGGCCTTTAGAGTCTACGGAGGCCACCGACTCTGGGTAGCACCCGAAGTCGCGCGCACGTATTATCCCGACAATGTCCCTGTTTCAGTGCGAAGGCAGGGCGACGCTTTTGTTTTTACCGCTCCTCCGGAATCCGCACATCCCGGCACAAATCTGCAAAAAGAGGTTGAGATCAAACTGGCGGAAACAGGAGCACGGGTAACCGTCACGCATCGCATCCGCAATCTTGGAGGAGAACCCACCGAGATGGCTCCCTGGGCACTCTCCGTGATGGCTGGTCATGGGACGGCCATTCTTCCCCTTCCGCCGCGGGCACCGATGTCGGCCGACAGATTACTGCCCGAAGGAGTCCTGGCGCTTTGGTCCTATACGGATTTGGCGGACCCGCGGTGGAAACTTGGCACTAAGTATATTCAGCTCCACCAGGCAGGGAATTCTGCGAGCAAATTCGAAGAGCAGATGGCCGGGATCTTCAATCCACTCGGGTGGGGCGCTTACTTCCGAAGGGGCCACTTGTTCGTTAAGAAGGCCAAGGTGGAAAAAGACGCAAAATACCCTGATTTCGGCTGCAATTTCGAGATATACACAAACGCGCACTCGCTCGAACTCGAAACCTTGGGGCCACTGCGGAATCTGAAGCCAGGAGACACGGCAGAACATACCGAGCATTGGTGGCTCTTCAAGGACATTCAAGCTGGTGAAACCGAAAGCTGGATTGATGCCGTTATTCTTCCACTGGTCGAAACTGCGAAATGAGGTGCATGGTCGCGGTGTGATGGGTGCGGCCCGGCCATGGGTTACACGAGGTACCAGTTCATGCCTAACACAGTCAGGCCGAACGGATTTCAAGAGACTGAGAAACAACAGAGGTGAAGCTGTCCTCCATGTTTATGGATCGAAGAGCATTCTTGAGGTCGACAGGGGTCGCGGCATTCGGAGCCTGTGTGCCGTCCCTTTCCAGTTTTTCCTCAGCCTCCAATACGGCAGAACCCTTTCACTGGAGCACGACCGATCTGGTGTTCTCATTCGATGTGATGGCTGGCCGACTGCGTCAGAAATGTCTTGTGCCCGCCAGTGCGGCAGCACCCGGCGCAGGGAGTTCTTCTGGTGTTGAAGTGGCTCTGCAATGCAGCGGAGAAGATTCCCCCGACCAAGGAATGAAATCGGGCATGGGGCAGCCGGGCGTGCGGCTGCTCTTTGCTGGAAAGCGCGAGGAATCAACACGCGAGGGCAAGCGCCTAGTGTGCACGCATACGGACCCGATATTGCGCCTGCGTGTGGAGTCTGTCTATGAAGCCTTCGACGGCCTTCCCGTAGTTCGCCGGCGTTCGCAAGTGACCAACGAGGGGAACTCGCCCGTGGGCATCGAGTTCTTGAGTTCGGCGATGCTCCATGGTCTCGCTGATCCACAGAACTACGACCGTGAGCTCCGCCTCCATGTTGCCCTGAATAGCTGGATGGCCGAGGGACAGTGGCATACGCTCCGTCCGTCCGAGATGGGCTTCGTCGAAAACGAGCGTACAAGCCGGTCGGAAGCGCAAGCCGGCAGCATTGGCACTTGGTCAACGGACCGGTATCTGCCGATGGCAATGGCAGAAAACTTGAAGCTAGGCGTCATCTGGTTCTGGCAGATTGAACATAATGGATCGTGGTATTGGGAAATCTCCAATGTTTCCGCGCGCGATAACTATGCCGATGACGTGTACGCCTATCTCGGCGGCCCGGACGACCTTCACTCCGCAGCATGGAAGCGTTTGAACCCTGGAGAAACCTACCACACGGTTCCTGTGGCAGTCGGGTGTGTGCGTGGCGGCTTCGACGATGCGGTCGCGGCATTGACCCGTTATCGCCGTGTCGCCTGCATAAGAGCGAGCAAGAACAATTCGCGATGCCCGGTAATTTTCAACGACTACATGAATTGTCTCTGGGGCGACCCAACCGAGGCTAAGGAATTGCCTCTGATCGCAGCCGCTGCAAAGGCTGGTTGCGAGTACTTCGTCATCGACGCCGGATGGTATGCCGACATAAATGAAGACTGGAGCCCAACGATCGGCTCATGGCAGCCCTCTCCCAGCCGCTGGCCACGTGGGATCAAGTTCGTGCTCGATCAGATCAGGCAAGCTGGCATGATTCCGGGATTGTGGCTCGAACCGGAGGTTGCTGGAGCAAAGTCGCTGCTCGCCCAAAAGCCGGACAGTTGGTTCTTCATGCGTCATGGCAAGAGAGTGTTGAAAAATTCGCGTTACCTGCTGGATTTCCGAAACCCGGAGGTGCGGGCGTATCTCGATCAGGTGATTGCGAGACTCGTCAACGAGTATGGCGTCGGCTACATCAAGATGGACTACAACGTCGATTCACTTCAAGGAACCGAGATCAAAGCAGACAGCTTCGGTCAGGGCTTGCTGGAGCACAATCGGGCGCATCTTGAGTGGCTCGATGGCATTGTAAAACGATATCCCGACCTGGTCATTGAAAACTGCGGCAGCGGAGGGGGGCGGATGGACTACGCAATGCTCAGCCGTCTTCAGCTACAGTCCATGACCGATCAGGAAGATTATCGCAAGCTGCCTGGGATTCTGGTAGGCGCGTCGGCGGCCGTCTTGCCGGAGCAACTTGGAGTCTGGTCGTATCCCCTGATAAATTCCGATGCTGATCAAGCCAGCTTCAACATGGTTACGGCAATGATGTTCCGCATTCATCAGAGCGGACATCTCGACTCACTCTCGCCGCAAGCTTGGGCCCAGGTGGCAGAAGGCATCCGAATTTATAGGGAGCTAGTTCGCAAGGACATTCCCGACGCACTCCCCTTTTATCCGCTGGGACTTTCGGATGTAACCGACTCGCAAAAACCAGTTGCCTTGGGAATGCGGTCGCAGCGCCGGACTCTGCTCGCTATCTGGAGAATCGATGGTCCCGCGAAGACGACAGTACCTTGGCCGATGCCGGATTCCAAACTCGTGTACCCCGTTGACCTCGGCATCAAGATCACGACTGCGGACAGCTTGTTGAGCATCGAGTTCCCACGAACGCGCATGGCTTGCTTGATCTCGGGATAGGATCATGTTCGTCCTGGCAAACTTTCTCGGCCTGGCACGGCATGCGCGACAGCAAAGAAGAAAGAAAGGTGTGGTATCCCGAAATGGGACTTGCCATAAGTACACGAGAGGCTCCATGCGAACTTATTTCTATGAAATAGCAATGCTCATCGTTATTCTCGCACTTGCCCTGCCAGTGTCCGCGCAGCGTCGCATACCAAAGGATCTGAGTGACGTCAGGGGGTTCAATTACGAGTCCGCCGAAACCAACGACGAAACTGAACATTGGCTTCGGTACAACCCAGCGGTAGCGGAGCGTGACTTGGACTATGCCAAGCGGCTGCTGTTGAACCAGGTTCGCGTGTTCGTCACTCACGCGGCTTGGGAGAAGGACAAGGTGGCGTTCAGAAAGAACCTCCTCCACTTTGTGCGGGCAGCGTACGGGCGCGGCATGGGCGTCATGCCGACCATGCAGTATGAGTCTGATGAATGGAAGGACAAGACTGCGTGGCCCAACTCGCGGGAGTTCGTTGCCGATCTTGTGGCCACTATCGGGAAGGAACCGGGCCTCATGATCTGGGACGTGGATAACGAGCCCGAGTGTTGTTCTCTGCCTCCGACTCCGGAGAATCGCCTGCACATGGAGCATGCCGTGTACATGGCCAAGGTGTTCCACGAACTCGACCCAATAACACCGGTGACGATCGGCGCGACTTTTGCGGAGAACATGATCGACATGGGCGATGCCGTGGATGTGCTATCCTTCCACGATTACAGCCCCACCCGTGCGCAGATTCGCGCGACTATCGAAAAAGCAAAGCAGTACGCTGAAAAGACCAGGAAACCTCTGGTCGATACCGAGATCGGATGCATTGCCCGCGCGAATCCGTACGATATCGCGCTCCAGGAGCACATGCAGGCCCACGTCGGATCGTACATTTGGGAGTTGATGATCACGGGCTACTGGGGCCCGGTGCACGGCGTATTCTATCCCGACGGCACGGTTCGCGATCCTTCGATCGTCGCAGCGCTGCTCGGGATTTTTCGTAACCGCGGTAGAGACGTTGTAGAAGTGGTTCCCGACCGGGAGAACCATCTCACGGAAGTGGTCACGAAGAACAAGAAGTGGCTGGTAGATCCAAACGCCGATTGGAAAACAGGATTGGACCTGGCCGAAGTCTCGGCAAATCTTCTTGAGGCTGCGCAATTGGCCGCGATGCACGATCCCCCCACCAGGCAAGTGAAACTCTTGCGAAGCGGTGTGCCGGACATGCCTGCGTTGCGGGCTATGTTACAGCGATTCACATCCATGCTTGAACCTTACCAGCTTCCACCGGGTGATCCGCGACGGTCGGAAATAAATGCCATGCAAAAGGATCTGTCGGATGCCGATTTGAGAATGTGGTTTGTGAGTCCGTTCCAATCAAAGGAGGTCTTGTGAGCAAGAGCCAGAAGTCTCGACGCGGTAATTTCATCGGCATGGTGTTGGTCGCCTGCCAGATTCTGTACACAGCGGTCACGCTGACCGCACAAGATGCCCCCTCGGCGAAGAAGATGCTCGCGCAAACGCCGCCAATGGGCTGGAATAGCTGGGACTCCTACGGCCTGCGCATCAACGAAGAGCAGTTTCGGGCCAATGTGGAGGCGATGGCCGCAAAGCTGAAGCCCTCGGGCTACACCTACGCCGTGATCGATGAAGGCTGGTACATGTTGAATCCCGAGGACCGGCCGAAACCCGAGTTGCTGAAATATGTTGTGGACGGTTACGGTCGTTTCATTTCCGTTCCCCAACGGTTTCCATCGTCCCTGCAAGACGGCAGAAACACCGGCTTCGAACAAATGGCGAGTTGGGTCCATTCGATGGGGCTCAAGTTCGGCATTCACATCATCCGCGGTATTCCGCGGGAAAGCGTCCAGCGCAACCTGCCCATCGAAGGTTCTGACTTCAAGACTCAGGATGCAGCCGATCAGAATGATGCCTGCCCATGGGATCCTACGAGCTGGGGAATCAGGGACAACGCGGCCGGACAGGCCTGGTACGATTCTCTTCTGCGCCAGTATGCTGGATGGGGTGTCGATTTCATTAAGGTTGACTGCATTGCCGATCATCCCTACAAGGTCAGCGAAATCCGGCAGATCAACAGAGCCATCCAGCACAGCGGACGCGAGATCGTTCTGAGTCTTTCGCCGGGGCCGACACAACTCGAGCATCATACTGAAGTCGCTGAACTGGCTCAGATGTGGCGCATGTCGAACGACATCTGGGACCTTTGGGATAGCGGCAATCCGGTTTTCCCGATCGGTATCAAAAGCCAGTTTGAGAACGCCGCGCGATGGATTCAATACGCCGGTCCGGGCCACTGGCCGGATGCTGACATGCTGCCCGTGGGCGAATTGAGCCCGTTCCCGGAGGTGGGCCGGGGCGCCCGGCACACCCGGCTGACGCCCGATGAGCAACAAACGCAGTTGACCCTGTGGGCAATGGCGCGCAGCCCGTTGATTGTTGGAGCCAACCTTACGCTCTTGGATGAAGCCACCACCCGCCTGCTGACGAACGCCGATATGCTTCGGATCGACCAAACCGCTATGGCATCGCGGCAGGTGTTGTATGAGGGCGACCTGGTTGCCTGGACCGCCGACATGCCAAGAAATGAACGTGCGCTCGCCCTGTTCAACCTGGGTGAAAAGCCAGTCACCGTGGATCGGAGTTTCGGCGATTTCGCGCTGACATTCAGCCGGTACGCGATTCGAAACGCATGGACTGGAGAGCGTCTCGAAGACAGTTCGCACGTTCGCGTGATGCTCAATCCGCACGCATGTGTCTTGCTGATGCTAACTACTTTCCATCGCAAAAGTGAGGGGTGAGAGGAGTGTAAACAGCGGGGCAGGAGCCGAGGGTTGGAGCCAGAGTGTTCAGTTTGTGCAATGGTATTCAAGAAAGTAATAAAACATTTTGATGGCATATTGTTTTGGGCAGCA
>PLIC01000069.1 GCA_003139995.1 Candidatus Acidiflorens stordalenmirensis
GATAGCCATGGGGGATGCGGAAAAATCTGGTCACGTGCTCGCGCAATTGAAGGCGACCGGCATTGGTCTTAGCATCGATGATTTTGGCACTGGGTACTCGTCACTCAGCCGCTTACGCCGGATTCCAGTGGACACCTTGAAAATCGACCGTGCCTTTATTTCGCACATGGACAGCGACCCGGAAAGCCGCGAGATCGTGCGGATCATCATTATGCTTGCCCACAATCTCGGCTTGAAGGTCGTCGCCGAAGGGGCCGAAACGGAAGAGCACATCAACCTGCTCAAGCAGCTCAATTGCGAGATGGCGCAGGGATACTTTTTCTCACGACCCGCTGACGACCAAGCTATGGCGAAACTATTGGTAAGCAACCAGGGCGCTCGCGCCGCGTCAGTCGGTTATTAGAAACCGGAGGCGCCGTGTGGTTCGTCAAAACCTCACGCGCTGGTAAGAGCTCCCTTCCGCGTGGTGTGTAGCCCACTGAAGCGGGATTTTCCAGAACGAGTCTCTCTCGGGAACTGAAAGCACTGACAGCCCATCCCAGGATATGTCGGAGCGACATGATCATGGCCAAACTCATGGCCACGATCTTATCGAAATACACCGCATCAAGCTCGTCTCGAAGTCATTCATTTCGCCAGTGCACAACGTTTTGACGAGGGACAACAAAGGATAACTAAGGTAATAGTTACTAACGGGCCCCGGATGTTCGTTCAGGAAGGCGCCACGACCTCATCTGTGCCATAAGTGTCGCAGAATCAATTGGTGGGCCGTGGAAAACGCGGATGTCTCCTATCAGGCATCGCAAGTAACCTCTCCGCAAAGCCTACAGTTACCCTTACCAGAAGGCCACCTACCCCGTGACATTGGGCCATGTACCACAGTGCTTATCTGACTTACTCTGAGCCTACCAACACCAATAATCACTGGAGACCATATGAGATACCTCCTCTCGATTCTCTTGCTGAGCGTGGCGATGCAGGCGCAGAGTTTCAAGGTTAACCGCTTCGCACTTCCCGATGTGCCCAGCCGACATCCATTCTGGACGGTCGAGAACAAGGTGAACGTCAGCATCTTGGCCGGACTGGTCGCCGCTGACGCTGTTACCACTCAACGCGGCCTGAACCAGGGCTTCCGAGAAGCCGATCCGCTCATGCGCCCCTTCGTGACGCGTGGCGCCGCCGGAGAGGCTGCCGGATCCGCTCTAGGTTTTGGCACGGGAGTTGGCGTCGTGTACCTGTTGCATCGTACCCACCATTACAAAGCGGAACGCATTACGATGCGGATGATCGTCGCCGGTGAAGGTGGGGTCGTTGCCAACAACATCATTGCGATTCGTTAAGAAGAAAGACAGCGAATCGCGCCGCCAACCCGGACGTCCTAAGAGAGAAGTTGACTGCGTCCGCACAATCTTCGGACTTGCTGCGGACTCACGAAAGACTCCTAGGGAGATTGCGAAACAACTTTCGCCACATGCACTCCGCGAACGGACGACCTTAGGATCGTGCACCTGTTTATCGCTTCCTGACGAACGAAAAATACGCCGTGTGCAATACATACGGGAAAACGACGCAAAAGCGCCGGTCGATTAGCCGAGTGGTCGAACGCCATCTTTGGATTACAAATCCCGGCGCATCTGTCTCGATTGTGAACCGAGCTGTATTTGATCGCGTTCAGAGGCTCATTAAGAGGGAAAAGAGGACACCGAGCGAGTTCGCCAGTCAGTTCGCGGCTGGCCGCGAACTGACTGCAACCTAAACCAGCCGGAGACTAACCCTAGGCTTGGCGCAAAAAGACTGGGCCATCCAACGATGGCGTTACACTAACACTTCACTTGGTACAAAAAATCGGTCAGGTGAGGTCCAAGACAGCGATCGGGTTGGGTACTGCCGCAGGTTCTATTCGCAGCTCGCAGACCAAGTCGATGTCGTGCTCTTGCCTTCCCTTGGGGCGCATCGTCGTGCCGAGCGCAACCGAGCCGTGCGGATACACTCTCGATCGGAAAGGTGCCGGCAGTTTGTGCCTGTCGATGTAGGTTCCGATTCCTTCGTACCGCCGTTCCGCAAGCTGGTATTCTGTAGGGCTCAGTTGCAGCTTTTCGCAGATCGCGTCGAGCAACTCGTCGAGAGAACCAAATGCTATGGGTTCAACTGTCGCCGTTGCCATCGAATCCTCCTGCAGGAGACCGAATTCGCCTGGGTCGCGGCGTACTGATCGCGTCCAAATGGGTTCCTCTAAAAGGACGTCACAATGCACTAGCACATGTCAACTGTATCGGGATATCATTGTCCTGTTAGCGATGAAAGGAGGGCCTGAATGCCAGCGCCAGATGGCATCCGAGCTTACGTTTCACAAAGAATAAAGGAAATTCGAAACGGGTTCGGGAACGCCGGTCTATCACAGGAGGCACTCGCCGCCAAACTCGGCGTAACCACGAACACAATCTCTCGGTGGGAAACGGGAACATATGAGCCTACTCTGGACGATCTGGAGACGCTCGCGAGGGAACTCGGAGTATCAATTCTGGAATTCTTTCCCAAAGTTGAACCAACAAACAAAAAAAACAAGGACGTGGATGCGCTGCTGAGAACGGCTCAAAAGTTGGATGTCAAGGACATTAGAGAACTTCGCAGATACGCGGAGTTCCGGCGCGCCCGCAGCATCTACAGTCCGAAGAGCGCCGGCCGAAAGCGCAAATGAGCTTTTATGCTCCGGTCGCAATACTACGATGAACTTAAGCAGCTAGCGCGAGAAGTCCGCGGGGAATATGGCCTCGATTCCCCACGGGTCCTTCGGTCAGATCTGCGCCGCATCTATCGCGACCAAGGCATACGCATCGACCTGTGGAATCACAATTTCAAGAGGCTGCGCGGTGCCTACTTCTCGATTGATGATCCGGGTCAGACTGCATCGCCGCTACTGCATCGCCGTTCGCCGATGCGAAGCGAAAAGGTGGAGTCGGAGTCATGCTGATTCATCAAGACCGTCTGTTTCCTGCCGAACCCAGAGCACGAAAGATCGCCAAGACGCTCTATGAGCATGTTAGAAGGTTGCCCATCATCAGTCCTCACGGGCATACCCAGGCGGCATGGTTTGCTAGGAACGATCCTTTCCTCGATCCGGCAAAACTCTTTGTGCAGCCGGACCACTACATCTTTCGCATGCTCTACAGCCAGGGAGTCTCCCTTGACGATCTCGAGATTGGGCAGCCCGAGCTGAAGGATGCCCGGAGAGTCTGGCGCATCTTCGCCAGCCATTACTATCTGTTCCGGGGAACACCGACGCGAATGTGGCTGGACTTTGCCTTCCAGGAACTTTTCGGGCTTGGGGAGCGGCTGTCGGAACGGACCGCCGATCGGTACTTCGACACGATCTCAGAAAGACTTCGGACGCCGGAGTTCCGGCCGCGCGCTCTTTACGAGCGCTTTAATTTGGAAGTGCTAGCAACGACCGATTCTCCGCTCGATTCGCTGGCCGATCACAAGGCTATTCGAGAATCGAACTGGAAGGCGAGGATTCTGCCAACCTTCAGGCCCGATCCGGTTGTAGATCCTGAGTTCGCGAGATTTGCCGATAATATCGCGAAGCTAGACGAGAAGACCGGGGAAGACACCTCGACGTGGGCGGGCTACCTGAACGCGTTGCGAAAGACGCGCGTCCGCTTCCACGAACTCGGCTGCACAGCAACCGACCACGGGCATCCGACGGCACGAACGGCCAATCTTTCCACAGCCGAGGCTGCGGACCTCTTTTATCGAGTGCTCGCCGGTAACGCCGACGCCCAGCAACAGGAGCTCTTTCGCGCCCAGATGCTGACAGAGATGGCGCGGATGAGCCTCGAAGACGGGCTGGTCATGCAGATTCACCCGGGCAGCTCGCGTAACCACAATCGCAAGCTCTATGAGCGATACGGGCGCGACGTGGGCGCGGACATCCCAATGCCGACGAATTATGTGGACGCGCTGCGCCCGCTGCTCGATCAGTTCGGCAATGAGCGCGAGCTGACGATTATTCTTTTCACGCTGGATGAGTCGACCTACAGCCGGGAACTGGCTCCGCTGGCCGGGCACTACCCGTGCCTGCGGCTTGGCCCGCCGTGGTGGTTTCACGACAGTCCGGAGGGAATGATGCGTTTCCGCGAGCGGGTGACGGAGACGGCGGGCTTCTACAACACTGTGGGATTCAACGACGATGCGCGGGCCTTCCTTTCCATTCCGGCGAGGCACGATGTGGCGCGGCGCATGGATTGCGCTTTCCTGGCGAAGCTTGTCGCCGAGCGCCGACTGGAGGAAGAAGAGGCTCTGGAAGTGGCGCAGGACCTCGCCTACGGGTTGGTGAAACAGGCATATAAGTTGTAACGAGCGCGAAATGGCGGATAGAACGGATTTCGACAGCGGAATGGAAAGCGGGTCATCTGCCCACTCATCTGCCGGCACACGTCTTGGACGCGTGCGCTGGACGATCTGCGCCATGCTGTTCGCCGCCACATCGATCAACTACATGGACCGCCAGGTGATCGCGATCCTCAAACCAACCCTCCAGCAGAGCATCGGCCTGACGGAGGTGGGTTACGGCTACATTGTGGACGCATTTCAGATCGCCTACGCGCTTGGCCTGCTGGCCGCCGGGCGGCTGATCGACAAGCTCGGCACGCGCATCGGCTACATGTTGGTGATGGCCGTCTGGAGCCTCTCGGCAATGGGCCACGCGCTGGCCAGCACTGCGCTGGAGTTCGGCTTTGCGCGCTTGTTTCTCGGGCTCGGCGAATCCGGCAACTTCCCCGCCGCGATCAAAACGGTAGCGGAGTGGTTCCCGCAGAACGAACGCTCACTGGCTACGGGCATTTTCAACTCCGGAGCGAATGTCGGAGCCATCTTGACTCCGGCCATCGTTCCCTGGGTGACCCTTCGCTATGGCTGGCACGCGGCCTTTCTGACCACTGGCTGCTTCAGCGCGCTCTGGATTCTGTGGTGGTTCCGCAATTACCGCACGCCCACCGACCACCCAACGCTTACAGGCACCGAACTGAGGCATATCTATAAGGAGGCGGCGATGGACATGGGCCCGTCTCCTTTCGTGCCTTGGCGGCGGCTGTTGGGCTGCCGTCAGACCTGGGCGTTTTCGATCGCGAAGTTCCTTACGGATCCGATCTGGTGGTTCTATCTGTTCTGGCTGCCGTCTTACTTTAGTTCGAAATTCGATCTGAACCTCTCGCATCTTGGGTTGCCGCTGATCATCGTCTATAACGTTTCGGCCCTTGGCAGCATCGGCGGAGGATGGCTGCCGGCGCCATTCCGGCGCCTGGGACTTTCGTCCAACTACGCGCGACTTGCCGCCATGCTCTTCTGCGCCTGCCTGGTCGTTCCCATCTTTACCGCCGCAAGGCTCAAGTCGGAGTGGGCCGCCATCGCGCTGATCAGTGTTGCAGCGGGCGCACACCAGGGGTGGTCGGCTAATCTCTTCACAACCTCATCGGACATGTTTCCGCGTAGCGCGGTGGGCACGGTGGTCGGCATCGGCGGCATGGCGGGATCAGTCGGCGGCGCACTATTTGCCTTCGTCGCAGGCCACATCCTGCAACTGACGCATAGCTATGCCAGCCTTTTCGGCATGGCGGCGAGCGCGTATCTGTTAGCCCTGCTCATTCTTTACCTGCTCGCTCCTGGGCTGAGGAAGGCGGAATTCACCACATGAGCCTCTACTGCGCCACGGGCAGTGTCCAAGCCGATCTGTTTCCGCAGTTGAAGGACCTGCTCGCGGAAAGCCTGGCGAAACTCGGAAAGCGGAACCGCGTGCTCGCCGTGCCGCCTGACCAGAGCCGCCTGCACTCCCGCGCCGGCGAGCTGACACGCTATGCGTGGGAGTACTATGACGATCGGCTGCAGGCGGTCCTGCCGGCACTCGGCACACATGCCGGCATGCAGCCTGAGCAGATCGCGCGCATGTTCGGATCAATGCCGCAGCAGCTCTTCCACGTCCACAATTGGCGAACGGATGTCGAGACTCTCGGCGAGGTTCCCGGGGAGTTCATCCACGAGCAATCGGAAGGCAAGCTGAACTATGCGTGGCCGGCACAGGTGAACCGGCTCATTGTGCGTGGTGGCTTCGACCTCATCCTCTCAATCGGCCAGGTCGTGCCCCATGAAGTCATTGGCATGGCCAATTACAACAAGAACATCCTCGTCGGCGCCGGCGGCCGCGACGGGATCAACCGCAGTCATTATCTGGGCGCGGTTTATGGGATGGAGAGGATCATGGGTCGCGCTGAAAACCCCGTGCGCAACGTTCTCAATTACGCGTCCGATCATTTCCTGCGGCATCTGCCCATTGTCTACGTGCTTACCGTTGTCGGGCGCATGGCGGACGGACGACTGGCAGTGCGCGGCCTTTTCATCGGCGATGACGTCGAGTGTTTTCACCGCGCCGCTGAACTGAGCCTGAAGGTGAACTTCGAGACGCTGGACACGCCGATCCACAAGGCCGTAGTTTATCTCGATACGCATGAGTTTCAGAGCACCTGGCTGGGCAACAAGGCGATCTATCGTACACGTATGGTGCTGGCCGACGGTGCGGAGCTGGTCATCCTTGCGCCGGGCGTCAAGGAATTTGGCGAAGACAAGGCCATTGACGGGCTGATTCGCAAATACGGCTATCGCGGAACTCCGGCAACGCTCGGAGCGGTGAGTGCCAATGCGGATCTCGCCAGCGATCTGAGCGCGGCGGCACACCTCATCCACGGATCTTCCGAACAGCGCTTCACGATTCGGTGGTGCCCCGGACATCTCAGCAAGGAAGAGGTTGAAGGCGTTGGCTTTGAGTATGGTGATCTGAAAACCATGCTCACACGATACGGCCCGCAGAAGCTCCGCCATGGTTATAACCGAATTGACGGCGAGGATGTTTTTTTCATTGCAAATCCAGGGTTAGGGCTGTGGGCCTACCGGGGTAAATTACGAAGCGAGGCTGGAAGTGGGAAATAACGCCTGAAGCTCGGCAAATATTCCCTTGGGACAGGGGACAGGTTCGCGCACCAAGCCAAAGCGCAGTTGCAGGCTTGCGTAGAGGCTCTGCAGAATGGCGTCGAAGTGATTCCGGTGTGGAACAAGTCGAACCGCGAGCACGCCATCATTGGCTCCGAACCCGCGTCCGTGCGGCAAGCGGCCGATGCTGCCGTGACGGCGCTGCATTGGGAGAAGCCTTACTTTTGCGATGCCGATCACATCACGCTGCAGACGGTCGATCGCTTCCTCGCGTCGTGCGATTTCTACACCATCGACGTGGCCGGCTCAATCGGACAGCAGGCGGAGGAAGCCAACATTGAAAGCTTCGTGAAGGGGCACTCGGAACTGCGGAGGCGCGTCCAGATGGAATGCGTGGACGAGGCTTTCGAGATCACACCGGGGCACCTGAAGCAAACCGCGCAGAAATTTCTCGCCGCCGTGAAGAAGGCGGGTGAGGTCTACCGCAAGATTGAGAACTCCAAGGGCGCCGGCAACTTTATCCCTGAGGTCTCGATGGACGAGAATGAACGCGCGCAGAGTCCCGTAGAGCTGCTGATCATCCTGGCAGCGATCGCGGATGAAGGCATCCCCGTGCAGACCGTCGCTCCAAAGTTCAGCGGCCGCTTCAATAAAGGTGTGAACTACGTTGGCGATGTGGCGCAGTTCGAGCGGAAGATGGCGCTGGACGTCGCGGCCATCGCATATGCAGTCCGGCAATATGGCCTGCCTGACAATCTCAAGTTGAGCGTCCACTCCGGCAGCGATAAGTTCTCGATCTACCCTGCCATTCACGCTACGATGAAGCGGTTCAACGCAGGCGTGCACCTCAAGACCGCCGGAACTACATGGCTCGAAGAGCTGATCGGCCTCGCGGAAACCGGCGGGGACGGGCTGGCGCTGGCGAAGGAGATTTACTCCGAAGCCTTCGCGCACCGCGATGAGCTCTGCGCGCCTTACGCCACCATAATGGATATCGACTCGGCGAAGCTTCCGTCCACGGACGAGGTTCGTAGTTGGTCCTCAGAGCAGTACACCTCTGCCCTGCGCCACGTTCCCGGAGCGGCGGCCTACAACAGCAGCTTTCGCCAGTTGCTGCATGTCGGCTTCAAGATCGCGGCCAAGATGGGGCGCCGCTATCTGGATCTGCTCGACGTCAATGAAGCCGTGATTGCGAAGAACGTGACGGGAAACCTCCGCGACTGGCACATCGCTCCCGTCTTTCTGGGGCGCAACGCATGATCCTGGTCTTGATGGGTGTGAGCGGCGTTGGCAAGACGACCATCGACGCGTTGCTCTCCGCTCGCACCGAATGGAAATTCGAAGACGCCGACAACTATCACTCGGAGGAAAACCGGAAGAAAATGGCCGCGGGTATCCCACTGACCGACGCCGACCGCGGGCCGTGGCTCACGGCACTGCATGAGCGCATGCTGCAGCACCGCCAAAAGGGCGAGAGCGCCATTTTGGCCTGCTCGGCGCTAAAGCAGCAATACCGCGATTTGCTGGCCAGCGGTTTCGCGAAGAGCGAAATGCGCTTTGTCTATCTGCACGCGCCCACCGCTCTGATCAAAGAGCGCATGAAGTCGCGACACCATCCATACATGAACTCCGGCCTGCTCGATAGCCAACTGGCGACGCTAGAGGTACCTTCCGACGCGTGGCCCGTCACCGTTGCCGAAAGCCCGGAGGAATCCGTGGAAGAGATCCTTGCCCGGCTGCGCGCAGCAGGTCTGCCCACAAGCGGAGCGGAGAAACCCGGAACGCAGAAACAATGACGACCCATATTCTTAGCCTTGAAGGCAAAGCCGCCGTTGTGATTGGAGGCACCTCCGGAATCGGGCGTGCCCTGAGCCTCTGCCTCGCCGATGCTGGAGCGGATGTCATCGCCTCCGCGCGCCGCCCGGAACTCGTCGAGGAAGCAGCTGCCGAGATCGAACGGCGAGGACGCCAGACACTGCGCCTTTGTTCGGATATATATGCACCCGCGCTTCGCTCGAACAACTACTGGCGGCCTCACTCCAACGCTTCGGCAAGGTCGACATTCTTATCGACTGTGCCGGAAAAATTAAGCGGATGCCGACGCTCACCATGCCGGAAGAAGATTGGGCCGATGTCCTGGACACGAATCTCACCGGAACGCTGCGCGCTTGCCATATCTTCGGCAGGCACATGCTGGGGCGTGGCTACAGCCGCATTATCAACATCGCTTCTCTAAACAGCTTCGTTGCACTCAAAGAAATCGCCGCCTATGCGGCCAGCCAAGCGGGTGTTGTCTCCCTGACGCGCTCGCTTGCCGTGGAGTGGTCGAAGAAAGGCGTTACGGTGAACGCCATCGCGCCCCGCGGCTTCTGCACCGCCCTGAATGCAGACCTGTTCGACTACACGCCCCGCGACCAGGAACTGCTGATGCGGACGCCGATGGGCCGCTTCGGCGAGACCGAAGAGTTCGTCGGACCTGCGGTCTACTTTTCCTCCGATGCCTCTTCCTTCGTTACCGGGCAGACTCTGGTCGTCGACGGAGGCTTTCTGGCCAGCGGCGTCAACCAATAGCCGGGTGGAACCAAGTTGTTCTCTGTCGTGCCCTGTGGGTGTTTATAATGGAAAAAATTTCAGATGGGAAACCGGCGGGGGGCCGTCATGCAGATGGATGATGCATTCCGGGACGGCGCGGGCAAGCGTAGCGCCGACCCGCGCAGGCATGAAGCATTCCCGGGCCCTGGCGGTGTAAACGCCCCCGTTGCTGTTGCCGATACCCTGCGTGCCCGCTCGCATCGCGCGATGGGCACAGAGTTCGCCGTCTATCTCGACGCCGCAGATGACGCGCAGGCGCAGGCCTGCTTCGATATCGTCTTAGATGAGATTGATCGCCTCGAGCTCACCTTCAGCCGATTCCATTCGTCGAGCGAACTCTCGCGCCTGAATCGCCACGCGGCCGAGGGTCCGGTAGTCACCGATCCCGAAGTCTTTCAGTTGCTCGCCTCCGCGCTCGACGTCAGCGAAAAGACCGGCGGCGCATTCGATATCACCGTGGGCCAATTGACGCGCTCCTGGGGCTTTGCCGAACGGCAGCCGAGAATTCCCGAGGCGCGGGAATTGGCGGCGGCAAGAGAGCAGGTGGGCTGGCGCAACGTAAAGCTCGACGCGGCGTGGCGCACGGTCCTATTCGCGCGGCCCGGGCTGCAACTCGATCTCGGCGCCATTGCCAAGGGTTATGCGGTTGATCGTGCGATCGAGATGCTGCGATCCGTCGGCGTATCGGCGTTGGTCGATGCCGGCTCGAGCAGCATGGCGGCCACCGGTGAAGCGTTCGTAAGCGGCTGGAAGGTGAGTATCGCCAGCCCCGTGGACCGCGCCCTGACCATTTGCGAAGTGGAACTCGGCAAGCGCGCGCTTTCCACTTCAGGCGTCCGCGAGCAGAGCTTCGTGCATGATGGCCGAACTTACAGTCACCTGCTCGATCCGCGCGATACCGATCCGCTCGATTCGGCGACGGGGGCGCAGGCGACCGCGCGACAGGTATTACAGGTCACAGTGCTGGCGCCAAGTTCCATGCTGGCCGACGCGCTTTCCACGGCGATGTTCGTGCTCGGCTATGAACATGGAAGCGCTGCGCTGGCGCAGTTCACGGACTGCTCCGCGCTTTGGATTTACTCCGGTGCCGATGGCATCACGTGCCTGGGCCACCGCTGGCCTGGAGATGACTTTTTATCACTTAACACAGCGACTCATGGACAGACGTGAATTTATCGGAATTACCGCTGCGGGACTCGGGGCACTTTCACTCGGCCTGCAAGACTGCAACTCGCCGCACTCGGTCGCTCCGAGCGACTGGGTCAACGTTGGCGTAATCGGTGTTGGCGGTCGGGGACAGCACATGATACGCATGCTGCTGCGCGTTCCCGGAGTACGCATCACTGGCCTGTGCGATATCTACGAGCCGAGGTTTGCCGAGGGCCGCAAGGTCACCGGCGAGCCGACGGCGGTTTACACCGAATATCGCAAACTGCTCGAAGCGCGCGACATCGACGCGGTGCTGGTCGCCACTCCGCTCGGCCTTCATGCCGAGCACGTGATCGCCGCACTCGACAGCGGACGTCCCGTGTATGGCGAGAAGAGCCTGGGACGCACGGTAGAGGACTGCAATTGCATCCGCGACGCGGTTCGGCGCACGGGCAGGATTTTTCAGGTGGGCCTGCAGTATCATTACGCGCCCTGGTACCAGGAGGCCCTGCGCCGCATTGGCGAAGGCCGCATCGGCAAGGTAACGCACATCTATGCCTGCTGGCACCGCAACAACAGTTGGCGGCGTCCTGTGCCGCGAGGTCAGGAGACCCAACTTGAGCGCCTGCTGAATTGGCGGCTCTACCGCGAGTGGTCTGGCGGATTGCTGGCCGAACTGGGGTCGCACCAGATCAATTTCGCCAACACCGCTTTCGGCGCCATGCCGGAATCCGCGATTGCCTCGGGCGGGATCGACTACTGGAAGGATGGCCGCGAGATCCCCGACAACATGCAAGTGATCTTCCGCTATCCGGGCGGACGAACCCTGGAGGCAAGCTATATCACCACGAACCGCCTGGACGGCGCACAGGAGCGTATCTTTGGCACAGGCGGCAGCGTCGTGCTGACGCACACCGACGCCACGTATTTCAAAGAGCCTTCGGATCCCAACTCCGCTGTGCCGCCTGAGATCGCCATCCAGCATAAGCTCATCACCGGACCCACTTACAGTGCCGAACAGCCCTACCACGGCAAGGGCGAGAGTCCGATCAGCGGCGAGGCTGAAGATGCGGATTTGTTGGCGTGCCGCGAGTTCATCGACTGCATTCGCAACAAGCGGCGTCCGAAAACGGATGAGCAGGTTGGATGGACCGAAGGCGTTACGGTCGCACTTGGCAACCGCGCGCTAGAGGAAGGCCGCAGAATCGAGTTTTCCGAATATCTGGGGGCGGCTGCCTCCGCAAGCCAGCAACCGCCTGAAAGGAATACGCAGTCGTGATGCTGAGAATGAATCGGCGGGACCTGCTGAAATCAGGTGCGCTGGCGGCTGCCGCTGGCGTTACCGCCCCTCTGGTACTGGCTGATCGCGCGGTCTCCGATGCCAACTCGAAGCCTTCGCCCATACACTTCGGAGTCGCCAGCTACTCGTTTCGCAAGTTCGACCGCGCACATGTTATCGAGTTTCTGAAGCAGCTCAAGATTTCCGATCTCAATGTAAAAGACATTCATCTGCCGGCGGGAAATCCGGACGAAATCAAGCGTGCCACCGCCGAATTCAATGCTGCTGGAGTGAGGCTTAGCGCGGCTGGAGTCATTTACTTCAACAAAGATGATGACAACGACATGCGCGAGAAGTTCGAGTACTGCAAGCTCGCGGGCGTTCACTGCATGGTCGCCGGTCCGACGCGGCAGACGTTGCCACGCCTGGAGAAGTTTGCGCGGCAATATGACATGCGAATCGCAATCCACAATCACGGGCCGGAAGATCCGAACTTTCCCTCGCCGCTGGACGCATTGAAGGCGGTGCGAAACATGGATCGCCGCATGGGAATCTGCATCGACGTGGGCCATGCGGCTCGCGCCGGTGCGGACGTGCCCGAGGCCATCCTGCTCACTGGGCCGCGACTGTATGACATGCACATGAAAGACCTGGCCGACCCGAAGGTTCGCGAGAGCCAGGTAGACGTGGGCGACGGACATATGCCGATCCGCCGCATCTTCGAGTCGCTGATGGCGGTTCATTACGAAGGATTTGTCGACCTGGAGTACGAGATCCACGAAGATGACCCGCTGCCTGGAATGATAAAGAGTTTTGCCTACATGCGCGGCGTGCTCGCGGGCATGGGTTACGACGCCTAAATTGCCAGAATTAAGGAGAAGCCATGAGCAGGTTTTCGCGCAGAAATTTCCTGGCCGGTGCGGGAGCACTGGCCGCGTTGTGTACCGTGCCTGGGTCAGCCCAGAAGACGGTGAGTGGTTCCCGGCTGCGCTCGCCATTTCGTATAGCGGTGATCACCGACGAGATCAGCCAGGATTTCGATCATGCCTGCGCCATCGCCGCGAACGAGTTCGGTATGGAATGGGTCGAAATTCGCGGCCTATGGGATAAGAACGTTCTCAAACTCACAGCCGCTGAGATTGCCAAGGCGAAGCGTATCCTTAATAATTATCATCTTCGCGTTACCGACATTGCCAGCCCGCTGTTCAAGGTCGATTGGCCGGGCGCGCCGATTTCAAAATTTGGTCCCAAGCGCGACCTATTCAACGCCGATTTCACCTTCAAGGAACAAGCCGAGGTGCTGGAGAAGTCCATCGAATTGGCGAAGGCGTTCGACACGGATCGCGTGCGCGGCTTCGATTTCTGGCGCCTCGACGGTCCTGCCCCTCATCGCAAGGCGATCAACGCCAAGCTGGCCGAAGCTGCCGAGACGCTGGGCAAGCACGGCCTCATCTTTCTTCTCGAAAACGAATTCGACTGTAACAGCGGGACCGGTGCTGAGGCGGCGGAAACGCTGGCCGCGGTGCAGTCGCCGCACCTCATGCTGAATTGGGACCCGGGCAACGCGGCGGCCCGCGGCGAGGTGCCTTATCCCGATGGCTATCGCCTGCTGCCCAAGAACCGTATCGGGCACTGCCACTGCAAGGACGCATTCCCGAACGCTAAGAAAGACGGCGTCGACTGGGCGCCCGTCGGCAAGGGGACCATCGACTGGGTGGGACAGTTCCAGGCTCTCCGCCAGTCCGGATACGGTTTTGCCGTCAGCCTGGAGACACACTGGCGCGGCGCCGGTACACCGGAAGAGTCCACGCGGCAAAGTTGGGCGGGGATGAAATCCGCATTGCAGAAAGCAGGTGCGCTCGCATGAACCGCAATTCATCTGATATTCCGCAGAAAAGCAGCGCCCTGAACCGGCGCGAGTTTCTGGCCGCCGGAGCGATTATCCTGGCCGCCGGAATCGCGCCACCGCACGTGCTGGGCGCGAATGACCGCATACGCTTCGGGCTGATTGGCTCGGGGTCTCGCGGTCAGCAGGATCTTAGGGACGCACTTAAGCAGCCCAACACCGAGTGCGTCGCCGTTGCTGACATTTATTCTCGCCGCCGTGACGAAGCCAAAGCCATCGTTCCCGGCGCAGAGCTGTACGACGATCCGCGGCGGCTGCTCGATCGCAAGGATATTGACGCGGTCATCATCGCCACTCCTCTTCACCTCCATGCGCAGCATCTGCTGGCAACCATCGCGGCGGGCAAGGACACGTACAGCGAAAAAACGCTCACCTGGAGCATTCCGGAAGCCGCCGAGTGTCTGCGAGCGGTGAAGGGCTCGCGCCAGGTTGTGCAGATCGGATTGCAGCATGAGAGTGAAGGCGAACTGGCGGACGCGCGCCAGTGGATCAAGGATGGGCTGTTGGGCAAAGTGACGCTGGTCGAGTCCTGGATGAGCCGCAACTCTCCGCACGGGAAGGGACAGTGGGTGCGTTCGATTCCCGCCGACTGCGACCCGCAACATGTGAACTGGCCGCTCTTTCTGGGCCGGCGTCCTGCTTCCGCCTTCGACGCGCAAAAGTATGTGAACTGGCGCTTGTTCTGGGAGTTCTCCGGCGGCAACGTGACCGAGAACATGGTGCACCAGATCGCCTGGATTATGAGCGCGCTCGGGCTGGCTGAGCCGGTAGCGGCCACGATGTCCGGCGGCGTCTTCTCCGAGAAAGACGGACGCCAGGTGCCCGATACCATAGCCGTCACGCTCGAATTCGCCAACGATCTGGTCGTGGTGTGGCAGTCCACTTTCAGCAACAAGCGCTTCGGACTGGGTGAGCACATTCTCGGCTCGGACGGAACCATTGAGCACGTGGCCGGAGCCACGGATATGGTCACTGACAAGTACGAGTCCTTCATCCGCTACTACCCGGAGAAGGATAATCGCCCGGACGGTGCGGAGATCGCGGGCAAATCCCGCGGACAGGATCACATGGCCAACTGGATGACGTGCATCCGGTCACGCAATCAGGCGACGAACGCGCCGATCGAGACAGGCTACAAATCCGCCGTTGCGGCGCACATGGCGAACCTGGCGTATCGGCAGCATCGTCGCATTACGATCGAGGAGGCTATCGCCGCCAAGCCGTCGTTCTGACATGCACGCCAGGGACGTGTGATTTCCGCTGCACCCGGAAAGTGAAAGGAGCAAAATGACGGATGGAAAGGAGCGCACGATCACTTCTTCGCGCTTCTCCGGGCTGATCGGCTCGGGGCGCATCTCCGGGTCTTCGTCGTGCTCGTGGCAGAGCATCATCATCGGAATCAGGCATCCGCCGTGCCGTCCTCGTCCTCCAGCAGCAGCGGCACGACTATTGGATGACGGCCTCCGACCTGATGATTGACAACTTTTACCAGCCCTTGATCGACTGGGCGCATAGTAATCATCTCAAGATGCGCATCCAGGTGCAAGGAGCCCCCGCTGACCTTCTAAGAATTTACGGCCAGTCGGATATCCCGGAAATCGAGGTTCTGTACGCGGACGGACGCTACGATTTCTTGAAGTTAGCCTCTTCCGCGGGACATCTGTTCGCCAGAAACACCATTTCGAGCGAGACGTTCGTGTGGCCGGACCACCCAAACGAAACCACGCCCGAATTAATGAAAACCACCACCGCCGACCTGTTCGCGGCGAGCATCAATCGCATCGTCTATCATGGCTTCCCCTATGAATCCATGGACCGCCCCGATCCGGGTGGTTTCCTTTTTCGTCCCAGCATGTGCTCGTCTCCACCTTTTCCTCGCATCTGAATTTTCATAACCCTTTTTGGCCCTACCTGAAACCCTTGAATGACTATATGGCTCGCGTGCACACGCTCTCGCAATCGGGACAGCCTCTCTCTCGTGGCCCTATACTCGCACCGCCTCTATTACCCTAGCTGGATGCCAACCGATGAGGACTATCCGCTCAAATATTCCCTGATGGCGAACGGCTATAACTTCGACTTCATCAACGAAGACACTCTGTTGCACCCCGCCAGTACAGAGCAATAGTTCGAACGCATAGGGCAAAGTATTTTCATTCTTTTCTCAAGAACTGGGGATGGCCTTTTTCTGATACGGATCCCGGATTCCTAACTAGAGAAGTTCTCCCAGGCGAAACCCGCGCTCGCGTCGACTCGCGGACAATTAGAGTGGGCGCCATCCGGACCACCGAAGGCTTTTTCGTCGCCTTGCCCTCAATACGGTCCATCAGCAGTGTGGCCCCACGCGCGCCAATTTCATAGCCTGGTTGGGACACCACCGTGAGTTGCGGGTGAAATGAACGATCTCCGGCAATGTCGTCAAAATTAGCAATCGCTACGTCTTCGGGGCAACGCACTCCAAGCTCTTCAAAGGCTTGCAGTACTCCCAACGCCATGACGCCGTTGGAAACCAATATTGCGGATGGTCTGGCGAGCCGCAACAGAAGTTCTTTGGCTAGCCGATATCCGGAATTCTCCCGAAAGTCACCCTCTAGAATCAATTCTTTCGAGACCTCAATCCCTGCCTCCCGTAGTCCCGCTTCGTAACCTCGAAGACGCTCGCGTGCTACTCCCAATTCGAGCGGCCCGGTAATGATCGCGATACTGCGATAGCCAGTCCTTATGAGGTGACGCACGCACTCTTGCGCCCCGCGAACATTGTCCAACATGACGGCGTCAATTTTCATACCGGCAGGGACTCTGTCCAGGCATACGATGGGAATCCCCGATTCTCTTGCTCTCCGAATATGGTCGACGTCCTTTCCGCGGGTGGGCACGAGCAGAATTCCGTCCACCCTGCGCGAGCGGAGAGCAGACACGATCCGGCGCTCCCGTTCCATTTGTTCGTCGGTATTCGCTGCCACCAGAAGGAAGCCGCGTTCCAGAGCTTTGTCCTCCGCGCCACGTAGGACTTGCGGGAAGAAAGGATTGGTGATGTCGGGGAGCACCATGCCCAACATATACGTCTGGTTCACCTTCAGGCTGCGAGCAATCTCATTGGGATGAAAATCAAGATCGCGAATCGCGGCCTCGACCCGCGCTCGCAAACCAGGGCTCACGCGCACTGCTCCCCGGATGACATTGGAGACTGTTCCCGTCGATGCTCGAGCGCGTTTTGCCACTTCTACAATCGTTGCCATAGGATCTATAAAGAGCTCAAAACCGTGCTGTTAGATTTTACAGAATCAACAATACTATTCGTGTTTGCCACATGCTGAGAGGATTCATACCTTGCCGCTTTCTTCGACTCCACCTCAATACTATGAGCACTCGCTCTTACATAAGACTTAGCTCCACCTTTGTGACGGGAGCGGGGTGGAATGTGGATAGTGAGCACTCTTCCCGTCGATTGCAAGTCTTTGACCTGCGGAGTCACTTCATTTCGCTGATCGAAGCTGTTGTGGGCGTGAAGATCGGAATTGGTAAGCACGGTTGTCGTCCCCGATTTTATGGAGGCGCCTCGAACTGTGATTTCCGTCTCGCGGATTTCGCTCACGCCCGGGTTCACCACGGTGAGCATTAAAGCCTTGCCGTGCACAGATGCGGAACCCTTCAATCCCCAAAACGACGCCGGCTTGCCGTCGCGCGCTCGGCATGAGCAATGCCTGACCGGAGAAGTGACCCTGAAACCATACTCAAGGCGGCAGCAATGCCACGCCACAATGAGCGAGATTTTCACCAACCGCCTCAAATCCATAGCCGGCTTTGCTCAGAAAATGAACTTCAAGCCGAATTCTCCGATCCGTCCGTTATGAACTCCACTGGGGTGCAAGAAATTGCTGGGGACCTCTCCATTGTCGCTATTTCCATTCACGCAATCGTTGGAGCCGGAGTTCGTCGACCCGGTGTCCGTCACATAGCCACAACTGGTGTTGTTTATGCCAGTCCATTGCGGATGGTTGAAAACGTTGAAACCCTCGGCGCGGAACTCGAGTGCTTTCGATTCCCCTACTTTGAAGCGCTTGAACAATCCCATATCAAAATTGAGCCGGCCCGGTCCCATCAGAGAATTACGGCCCGAGTCGCCAAACGTGAGACCTGTGGGTTGCACGTAAGCTCCGGGATTGTAAAGCAGCGGACCATACACAACGCCAGGCACCGGGGTGAAGTGCGGCTTGGGGCCGTGCGGGTTTCCGACAATATCGGCAAAGGAGCCCGAACCAGCGTCATTTGAGACCCCAGCGTTGTCGTAATCACCGCCATTAAGAATGCTGACCGGTTCGCCAGTCTGCGCGGTCGTTATGCCCGATAGCTGCCAACCTCCGAGCAGCGATCCCTTTAAGCCCTTTGAATGCTGGAAAATCGGCAGATTGTAGATGTAGCTGACGGTAAAAATATGACGCTGATCGTAGGTGGAGCTGGCGTAATAGGAATTCAGCTTGTAGGAATCGACAAACGAGCTGTCATACCGGTCGGAAGAATTGTCAATCGAGTGGCTATAGGTGTATGCGAGCGTGAGCTGAAGCCCACCTGCATTCCTCCTGCCGGAAACTTGCAGCGCGTTATAGTTGGAGACCCCTCCGCCGATAATGCCATAGATCGCGTCGTAACCCGCATAGGGGCGGTAATAATCTGAATCTGCGCCGCATGCGATGTTGAGATTGATCAGAGCCTGACCGGTGACTGGAGTTCCATTGTCGAGGACATTGTCGCCGCTCTCTACATTGTTACAGTCGTTGCCGGAGATGATTTGCCCCGGCAAAAATGGATTTTGACTGGCGGGAGTGGAATGAACCTGATTGCCATCCAGCTGCCGCGAGAGATGGGTTCCCTTGCTGCCAACGTAAGCCACAGTCAACAGCGTATTACGAGCCAACTCGCGCTGAATATCGAGATGGTATTGCTGGACATAAGGCCATTGCGTCTGGGTTGTAATGGAGGTGATCGTCAGTGGGAAAATCTGCGGTCCGCCGCCTTGCGCCGCGCCGCCAATGTTGGAATAGCCCGATATATAGTCTTGCACCGGCGCAAGGAGGAGAGGAGGATTCCCTTCGAGCGACTCGGTATTGGCGTCGTTCCCATTCGCATGTTCGAAGAAGATGCCGTAGCCTCCGCGAATCGCCGTTTTTCCGTCTCCTTTCGGATCAAAAGCGAAACCGATGCGCGGCGCCGGATTGAATAGGTGATCGGACATGCAACTTCGGTGCACTCCGTTATAACCGCAGTGCACCATTCCGGTCATGTTGCTGGCGCTTTGTCCGGGAAGGAAATCCAGCGCCCCAGTATTCGGATCGACAATGGGAGCGTTGGCTGCGACGTAGGCACTGGGTTCGAAGTTATAAGCCCGTCCATACCGTTCGTAATAGCTGCCATACAGGCTCACTCTCACGCCCAGGTTCAGCGTCAGCCGCGGGGTCGCGCGCCAGTCGTCCTGTACAAATGGTTCTAAGACTTTGTAGCGGTTGTAATACTTGAGGTTTTGGTTCGGTTGATAGAAAGAACTAATAGCCCCCACCAGCATATCCGCGAAACCATTGCCCGTGCTCCAAGTCGATCCTCCCAAAGGGTTCTGCTGATTGTAGGCAACATCCGGATTTCCGTTAAAACCGAGCTGTCCGTTAGGTTCCTCTTGCGCCGGCTCATTCTTTTGTATGGCCGCGAAGTAGGCCCCAAATTGTATGTTGTGCTTACCCTTGATCCAGGTCAAATTGTCATGGTAGCTATAGGTAGGGTTCGAGTTAGTCCAGGGCAAGTAACCTGGATCGATGCTGATCTGGAAGTTCCCATTGCCGCCAATACCAATCGATGGAATCGTTCCGTTAAAGCCATTTTCGAAAATCCCCGGCATGGTCATGCTCGCTGGACGCTTCCAGGCGCTTCCCGTATTGAAAAGGATTAAGTGATTGGCCCCATAGCTGAAGACAAACTCATTCAGCAGCGTAGGAGACATCGTAGCGGTCAAAGTCGTCACCACACTGATTCCAGGGCCCTTCAGCGTTCCGCCGATCGCCGGCACATTCGTAGTGTTATCAGTCCAGGGCGAAATGGGGAAATCCTGCTGCCAGGAATCGTGAATGAAGCGGAAATTTGCACGCAATTTAGAAGTGACGTTGTCGTCGACCTTAATCAGTTCCTCATGCCAATTGGCGGGCGAAGAAAACGTACCGAAAAAATTGTGCCCGTGGTTCGGCAGCGGAATATTTGCGACCAGCGGGTTAGTGTTGGCTGGATCCAGCAGACTGGACGGCAGGGTGTTATTGGGAAAACCGAGATAATAATTATCGTTATTGGAATCCGTACCCGCCAGGGTGAGTGCGGGACAATTCGGGGACACCACCTCCATACCGTAGGGAGTGAGAACGGTCCCCGTGGCGTTCGATCGCACGAATGGCACGCCAACAGCCGGGCAGTCCTCGTTGAAGTTTCCCGCCCGTTCCTGTGCGTCAGGGAGGAATTGGCCCGGGTTGTTGTAAACGTACGGGTAATTTTGCCGGCGAAATTCCTGCGACCAAAAGAAAAACAGTTTGTCCTTCTTGATGGGTCCGCCCAGGACGTATCCAAAATCATTCTTGTTGTAGTAGGTTTTCGTCGATCCGGGCAAGTCGAAATAGTTATGGGCGTTGAAGGCGGCATTGCGGATGAATTCGAACGCCTCGCCGCGGAATTTATTGGTGCCTGACTTAGTCACCGCTTCAATGGTCCCGGAACCGTTACGCCCGTATTGCGCGCCGTAGGTTGAAGTGAGGACTCGAACTTCAGCAAGCGCGTCGATGTTGGGATAGATGTTAAGATTGGCGTTGCTGCCGCTATCGAGGACCTCGCCACCGTCGATTTCCCAATTGTTAAACTCAGTGCGGCCGCCATTGACGGCATAGGACACACTGCCCTGCGGTCCAACGGTTCCTTCGTCCTGACCGGTCTGATCGCTGACCCCCGGGATGAGTTTGATGAGCGTGGCGAAATCACGGCCGTTCAACTCCAGTTGGCTAATCTGTTCTCCGGTAATCGTACCGGCCATTTCAGAGGACTGGGTCTCAACCTTGCCGGCCGCGTTGCCTTCCACGACAATCTCGCTCGTCACTTTACCAATAACAAGCTTCGTGTCCACTCTAAGTTTTTCTCCTACTCGGAGAATCACTTTCTTGGCCTCATATTTCTGAAAGCCAGGCGCTGTGATGGTGACGTCGTAAGTCCCGGCACCGAGACCGCCGACGAAATAGATGCCGTCCCCATTGGTAACAGTGTTCCGGCGAAAGCCCGTGGACGGATCGCTGACCGAAACCGCTGCCCCGGCGACCACTGCGCCGGTATCGTCGAGGACAGTGCCGGTAAAAGACCCCGAAGACTGCGCGAAGAGAGGTGCACAAACGAACAAAACGCACAGCAAACCCCACAATGGCCAGGACTTTAAATGCATGAACTCACCTCTTCTGATGGACCCGCACTTCTTCTCGCCAACGAGGACATTCACTAACCACCTACGAAGTCTTGCATTCGCGATTCCAGGGTCGCGGGCAAATCGCGGGGAGCGCTTTACACGAAAACACTCCGCGAAACTGAAACACTATTGAATCGCTTCAAAGTCATCGTGCTGCAAATAGGCTGCCAGTGTCAAGCTCAAAAACGCCCGAAATATTGTTCCCGCTCAGTGTGGCCATTTCCTGCAATCTCATGGCTCTCAGTCAACCTCAAATGGCTGAACCACTCAGGAAGACTGCCTCTGCCATCCTTCGGGTTGCCCCGCTGTTCGACGATTACTACCTCGAACGCGGCTGTCAATTGAAAGCTTCCAAAACGGTTGCTGATCGGGCTGTACTCGATTGGCAACACGAGCTCTCGTCGAATTATGAATACTTTACCGGCTCGGCAACTCCCGCCGAACCCATCCGTTACTCCTATGGATATTCGTTGCCCCATCGTGGTTTTACGCGAAACGATGGTACGCCCAACGCTGGTTTTTCTCGCATCACGGATGGCGATGACAACAGTTATTGGAAGAGTAATCCCCATCTTACTCAACGTTTCACGGGAGAAAGCGACTCTTTGCATCCGCAATGGGTCGCGCCGGGCGAGAAACAGCACGATGTATTTCCCGCCAGGAGTGACACCGACGATGGCGCGAGACACGCGCTGGTAACGGCGTACGCTGTGAAACGTCCCGATGGGCAGTGGTCTCTGCTGGTGGTGAATCGCGATCAACAGAATGCACACCGCGCGCGGATCGAGTTTCAAAACCAGAGCAGCCGGCAGAGCGCTTCCTTTTTCGGACCGGTTGAGATCTCCACGTTCGGAAAAGGTCAGTATCAGTGGCATCCGGGGCACACCCGTTACGTGGGACATGCCGAATACCCGGCTGAACCTTCGGTCGCGGCGAGAGCAACCCCTCCTCACGTACTCTTGCTCGGCTTCGGCAGACAAAAGGCACCCCGAGGGGATAGATGTCGTGGGCATTACCCAGAGGCAGGTGGAGTAAGCCATACGGCAGTACACCAGCAACCCCAGTGGCCCGTAGTTCCCGCACATTGAAGCTTCGACGCGGGGAAGCGCATACTTTTAGTATCAGCTGTTAAATGATTTCCGCATCGGACTGCAGGATGAATCACTGGCTGTCTCAGCCGGAAGAGGTCCCCATGCCTTTTACCAACTTCTTTGGATACTGTGCCAGTATCGTATTCCTCCTTGTTGCTTCCTTGAGTTTGGCCGCCACCACCCCGCTGGCACTTACCAACTTGCGTTGCGAGTATAAATCCAACCCCGTCGGGATTGACATTCCACAGCCTCGCCTGAGCTGGGAACTCGTGTCCACGGAACGAGGAACGGCGCAGACCGCGTACCAAATCCGCGTTGCGGTTTCTGCAGCGAATTTCGCGAAGCATAAACTGCTCTGGGACTCGGGCAAGCAAGCCTCGGATGCTTCCATTCAAGTTGTCTATCAGGGACCGGTTTTGCAGACCGGCCAGCGTTATTACTGGGAGGTACAGGTCTCGGACAATCGAGGTCGCACCTCGGCGTGGAGCGAACCGGCTTACTGGGAAATGGGACTACTCCAGTCTTCCGACTGGAAGGCCCGTTGGATCACTCCCAATATGCAGGAGGACTCGGCGCAGTCCAACCCCGCCCCGATGCTGCGCCGCGTGTTTGCGGGGAAGACCAATATCGCTAGCGCCCGTCTCTATGTCTCGGCGATGGGGTTATACCAGTTGGAACTGAACGGCAAGCGGGTCGGTGACCAATATTTCACGCCGGGATGGACTGCTTATGATTTTCGTTACCAATACCAGACCTACGACGTTACTGCGCAGTTGAACCCGGGAAAGAACTGCCTCGGAGCTCTGCTGGGTGACGGCTGGTTCCGGGGATTCATGGCGTCGGGGCACAACCGCAATTCCTACGGAACGAAGTTGGCGTTGTTGGCGCAGTTGGTCATTACATATAAGGATGGCCAGCAGCAAGTCATTGGCACTGACGAGAACTGGAAGGCGACGACCGGCCCCATTCTGATGTCAGATATCTACAACGGCGAGACCTACGATGCCCGCCTGGAGCGCACCGGATGGAGCGACGCTGCTTACGATGACAAGGATTGGAAGGGCGTAACTTTGCTTGACTCGCCCAAGGTAAAGTTGGTAGCCCCTGAAGGGCCGCCGGTGCGAGCGATCGAAGAAATCAAGCCGGTCAAGGTGATCAAAACACCGGGCGGCGACACCGTGCTCGATATGGGTCAGAACATGGTGGGTTGGGTGCGATTTCACCTGACGGCGCCAGCCGGCACCACCGTCACATTACGACATGCAGAGGTTCTCGACAAGAACGGTAATCTCTACACCGAGAATCTGGGTATGGCAAAACAGACCATTCGCTATACCACAAAAGGCCAAGGCGTCGAGACATTCGAACCGCACTTCACGTTTCAAGGCTTCCGCTATGTAGCTGTCGATGGATGGCCCGGAGAACCGCCCCTCGATGCGTTCACCGGGGTTGTGGTTCATTCGGCGATTGAGCCTGCCGGCACTTTCGAAACCTCAAATGCCATGCTTAACAAGCTGCAGCACAACATCGTCTGGGGACAGAAAGGAAACTTCCTCGACGTTCCCACCGATAGCCCCCAGCGCGATGAGCGGCTGGGCTGGACTGGAGATGCTGAAGTGTTTGCCCGGACCGCATGTTTCAATCACGACTCCGCTGCCTTCTATACCAAGTGGCTGAACGACGTTGCCCTGGATCAGCAAGACGATGGCGCTGTGCCGGACGTGATTCCCAATGTCCTTTCGCATCGTACGCGCAAGGGTGACTCTGCCTCGGTCGGCTGAGCCGATGTCGCGACAGTGCTGCCGTGGACGGTTTATCTTTCCTATGGCGACCGCCGTATTCTGGAGGAACAGTATCCCAGCATGAAAGCCTGGGTGGAATACGTGCGGCGCGCAGCCGGCGACCGATTCATCTGGAACAGTGGGGATAGTTACGGGGACTGGCTCACCTTCGCTACCACTGTACCGGATTACCCCGGGGCCACCACTGACAAGGATTTAATTCAGACGGCGTATTTTGCCAGGTCCACGGACTTACTGCGAGCGACAGGCGAAGTGCTGGAGAAAAAGGAAGACGCAGACTTCTTCGCCGGGCTGCTCGCTCACATCCGGGATGCCTTCCAGAAGGAGTTCGTCACTCCAAATGGACGGCTTTCCTCCAACACCCAGACTGCATATTCGCTTGCTTTGGCTTTCGATCTCTTGCCGGAATCGCAGCGTAAGGAGGCGGCGGAAAGGCTAGCCGCCGACGTCCGCGCGTTCCACCACATCACCACGGGTTTTCTTGGTACACCCCTGATCTGCCAGGTACTGAGCAACTACGGATATTTCGACGAAGCCTATATGCTGCTGAACCGCACGGAATACCCTTCATGGCTCTACCCAATCACGAAGGCCGCCACTACCATCTGGGAGCGATGGGATGGTATTAAGCCGGACGGATCTTTCCAGGACAAGTCGATGAACTCGTTCAATCACTACGCCTACGGGGCAATCGGCGAGTGGATATATCGCGTGATCGCGGGGATTGAGATCGACCCCAAGCAACCGGGCTACAAGAACATCCTGATTCAGCCGCACATAGGAGGGGGATTGAGCTTCGCGAAAGGTTCGGTGCACAGCATGTACGGCAATGTGGCTTCGGCATGGGAACTGAAAGACGGGAAGATGACGCTGCGCGTCGAGATTCCCGCCAACACGACTGCCACCGTACGCCTGCCCAAAGCGAAGCTGGAACAGATGACCGAGAGCGGGAAGCCTTTGCAATCGAGTCCGGGTATTTCTGGGTCGCGACAGAGTGATGATGCCGTCTTCGCGGAACTTGGTTCGGGGAACTACGTTTTCAGCTACGAGAGCTCCGCTCAGTAAATCGGCCACTCGCGCTTGGGCGCGAGGTCAATCTCACCAGGAGAGTCTAAACAGCGCGTGCACGGTGTCTGCCGTTTCATCGCGTCACCACCAGCACGTAATCGTCGCTGGTCTTTTTGGACAGCTTGAGTGTGTCTCTCGTTCTCAGGCAGCGGCACTCCTCACGATTCGCGGTCAGGTTGATGATCCGGACGCGGTAGTGGTCCTTCGGCAAGTCGAACCTTAGTTCGAGCGGCGCTTCATCGGGCACACCGACGTGATGCTCGCCGAATGTCTGCATCTTCCATTTGCGCAAATAAGAGATCCACAGCGGGTTATTGGCGTCCTTCAGGTAAGTCAGTTGGTAACCTCCAACAGCCTGAATCGGGTGCTCAAGCTTGGCGAGGTCGAGGGCACCCTCGACCGCTTCTCTACCAACGAGTAAGTGGAGTTTGTACCAGACGGGCCCTTGGGGGGCGGTTCTTACGTCCTCCAGTTTGTGCCCCGAAATAGTAGATAGGATATAAGCCGTGCCAGCCAGACCGGCGGCGCGTGCGGCGGCAACTTCGCCGCCGGGATGCATCACCCGAGTGTATAGATACTCCCGCAATATTGCTGAAATCGTTCGGCGTGCTGGTCCCACTTGTCGGTCTCAAGCGGTTCGAACACTTCCGCGGGGAACGATCGATCCACAATGGCGCGGACTTCCTGGAGGGAGGATGCGTCTTTTGTCGCAAGGATTTGTACCGCTATGTTCCCGAGCGCTGCCGCCTCGGCCGGACCGGCTAGAACTCTTCTTCCAGTGGCGTCCGCAGTCAACTGGTTCAGCAGCCGGCTTTTCGACCCTCCGCCTATAATGCGTATCTGCTCAATACGTTTCCCACTCACCTGCTCCAGATTGCGAAGAACCATGCGGTACTTGAACGCCAGACTCTCAAGGATGGCCCGCACGTAGGCGCCGGGCTCTTGCGGGATCGGTTGGTGAGTCCGGCTGCAGAATCCGCCGATGGCGGCGGGCATGTCTGGCGGACGCAAGAAGGACTCGTCATCGGGATCGACGAGGTGACGAAACGATGTTTCCCGCGATGCGAGTTCCGTCAGTTCACGGTAGTCGTAACTTTGTCCATCCGCCGTCCAGGATTGCCGGCAGCGCTGCAGCATCCAGAGCCCCATTACGTTCTTCAGCAGTCTGGTAGTTCCGTTAACACCACCTTCGTTGGTGAAGTTCAGCCGCAATGCATCGGGTGTGATAACAGGGGAGTCCAGTTCGGTGCCCACCAATGACCACGTTCCAGAACTGAGAAATGCCGTGCCATCGCGAGCCGATATTGCAGCAACCGCCGAACCCGTGTCGTGACATGCTGGAGCGATGATTGTGGTGCCAGCGAGAGAAGAATGTCCTGCGATGCCTGGCAGGAGTGTCCCAATGATCGAGCCTGGCTCCACAATGGATGCTGGCAAACGAACCGGTAGCTCCAATCTCTGCATCAAGTCGGTGGCCCATGTGCGCTTCACCGGGTCAACCATCTGGGTTGTGGTTGCGTTGGTAAACTCGCAGACTGCCTTGCCGGTCAGCCAGTAGTTAAATAGATCCGGGATCGTGATCAGCTGTTTCGCTGCCTCAAAAAGCTTGGGGCTTCCGCGTCGTGCGGCGAACAACTGATACAGGGTGTTGATCGGCATGAACTGAATGCCAGTAGCCTGATAGATCTCTTCCTTGGCGACCTTCCTGAGGACTTCCTCCATGACACCTTCGGTCCGCCGATCGCGGTAGTGGTAGGGATTTTCGAGCAACTCGCCGCGTTCTCCCAACAGGGCGTAGTCCACACCCCAGGCGTCAACGCCGATACCTGCCAGGTCCACCTCTTCCAGCCGTGCAAGAGCCTTTCGTACTTCGAACCAGAGCCTAGCCACGTCCCAATGCAGAGATCCGAGGTATTCGACCGGTTCATTGGCGAAACGATGTACCTCCTTCGTCGTGAGAACTCCTGATTGAAGATGCGCTAAAACCGCCCGTCCACTCTCGGCGCCAAAATCGAAAGCCAGATAGGGTTTCGCATGAATGCGCTTAGGCATAGGAGGAGATGTTCGATGAATTTCGGGCTGCACGTTCTTTGGTGATGCGTTCGAGGTAGCCGCTCTGGCGGAACGCCTCCATAGGGTTCTTCGGCAGTCCCTTGGACTCGCGCCATTCCTGGATCACCGGTCTGACGTCGGTCGCGAACGCATCCTGCAACAAGGACTCGGCGCGCACGAGGTCACAATTCTTCTGCGCCGCGGCAAGTTCTCGCGCATCGACCAGAGCTGCCTTGGAAAACAGTTCCTGCGCGACGGTTACCGTCTGGATCATAGCCTCGATTTTTCCCTTAAGGTTGTGACTCTGGTCGATCATGTACGCAATGTCGGCCCGTTTGCCGGTTTCCCACTCGAAGTAGCGGATCTCGTGGAAGATGCGAAAAACCTGATACGGATCGATAGAACCCATGGTCAGGTCGTCATCGGCGTAGCGGCGATCATTAAAGTGAAAGCCTCCTAGCATCTCCTCCGACAGGAGCCAGGCGACGATCTGCTCAATGTTCTGCGCCGCATAGTGATGTCCCGTATCGACCAAGACTCGGGCTTGAGGGCCGGCGGCGCGCGCAAGGAGCAGAGCCATACCCCAATCGGCAATATCGGTATGGTAGAAAGCGGGCTCAAACGGCTTGTACTCAATCAGAAGTCGCTGCCCGGGAGACAACTCACCATGCGATTCCTTCAGCACCTCCTTAAACCATTGCTTGCGCTGCCGAATATTCGCTGTCCCCGGGTAGTTTGAGCCGTCCGCAAACCACATCGAGACGTCTCTACTGTGCAGGCGCCGCGCTATCTCAATGCTGTCCTTGGTGTGCTGCAGCGCACGCTGGCGAACCGCTGGGTCAGGATTGCCGAATGAACCGTATTTGTATTCCTGGTCCTGGAAAAGATTGGGATTGATCGAACCCGGCAGAACACCGTGACGGCCAGCAAACTTCTTGATGTCGTCTGTGCTGTGCACACCGTCGGGACAATCCCATAGGACGTGCAGAGCTACCGTCGGGCAGACGCCCGTCAGCAAGTGTACCTGGCCGGCATCGCTGAACTTCTCCTCGGTTGTGGTGGCCGCTGCTGGCTGAATAAATTTCCCGAACCGTGTGCCGGTGTTGGCGAAGCCCCAGGACGGTAGCTCAATGCGGAAGGTCCCGAGCGCATCAAATATTTGTTCACTCTTGCGTACGTCCATAAGAAGCCTCTCTGTCAGCGTACAATCCTTCCCTCACGAGGTCACAAATTCCTTTCAGAGAAGTTTGTTGTTTCCCATTGTAGAACGAGGGGAACAGCACCGTGAGGGGCGAGGCGAGACAGGGAGCGAGACATTGGAGTGGATCGACTGTCCGGAATTTCCAAGAGCCAGGGGGGTGGGATTATGGCATCAATGCTGCGCTGCGAAACCTCTCCCGAGTCCGGGGTGCGAATCTGCCTTGCGTCCGTTAACTCTTCCGTGAGCATTCTCGCCGCGGTGTCCTGCCGAAACTTCGCAAAGCGGATTCCCGTATCGGCAACGCCCCAAGACGGAGGTTCAATCTGGAATGCATCCAGGGTTTGGTCAACCAATTCGGCGGAGCGAGTTATCGGCGTCCTCCTCGAGCGCGCCGCCTATACTCTTAACAGAAACAATTTCAAATGGCAAATTATTGCCCAAGGCAGGCATGGTTCCTTTTTCCCTCGCTCCAGATCGGAGATAAACACCCTCCCGAGGCCGGGTGTACGGATATACACCAGATTAAGATTGCCTTTCCGTTGCGCCTCCGCTGGCTTCAGCTTGCTTTCCGGAATCGGAATCTTCCGAGACCACTTCCAACCTCCATCGGCGGTCTTGATTCGTTCCCTGATGCTGACCTTGGTGTTCGCCATACCCCCTAATCCTCGCTTTCTTGGGGCACAGCCTTCGATCCTTGGGACAAATTTGGGACAAGCGTTTTGACAGGCTTGAAACCTTGCTGAATTCAACAACTTAAGAAAGGTTGGTAGCGCTACCGGGAATCCTTTTGATGCTTGTGACTTCTTCCATCAATACTGGCAAAACGCACGCCTGTCAAGGGGTTTGGCGGAATTGCTGAAAAACAAAATCTCAGTAAAAATGGCAAATTTCAACCCACTCCACACCCGAATTGTAGGCACAAATAGGCACACAGAAGATCGGGCACACCTGAGTCCCGCTTTCGAGTTCTGAACATCGATAGAGCTAGCGTGTTATCGTTTGCCAGCATTGGGCTCACCCGTTCACGACTGCCGATCCCCGCTCGAAACCCATATCGATCTTCT
>PLIC01000263.1 GCA_003139995.1 Candidatus Acidiflorens stordalenmirensis
GGGCCAGACCAACTTGCCAAAGGACCGTAAGCCCGCAACGACAGCTGTTGGACAATCGCGGGTGCCCCACACATTCGCGTTCTTTGCGAATGTGTGGGTTTGTGCGCCGCACCAGTCTTCAAGCCGCCCCGCCCAAGCTCCCCGCTTGCGCGGACCTTTCACTTCTCACTCCTGATTTTTCATCACACCCCGTCTCTGCGCCGCGTCACAGACATGCCCACCGATCCGGTGCGATAATGACCATCTGATTGGGGCAACGTATGAGTGTGTCCGTCTCTCAAGACGGCCCTCGAAGCTGCCCCAAAAGCATTTTCAGCGCTCTTTGACAACCTAACTCCTTATTCCGGAATACTTTACCTCTAAGTCCTTTGAACCCAAAGACCTGGCGGGAATTTCCTCCTAACCCTGTGATTCCAATAGACCGGGGGAGGGGGGGGTACCAGTACCAACTAGTAAATAGTCGCAGAAAAGCAGGGACAGCCGCCTAGCGCCAGCTGCGTTGCTGACTATCGGAGGGGGAAACGATCAAGGGCTCGTGGTGCGCTTTGGTGGCGTGATTGTTGATCGCGGTTGCGGCCTGGGTGCGAAGGTTGCCCGCCTTTGCGTCGAAATCCAGCGTGCTAACGCTGTGCGCGCACCGCGCGCAGTTGAACTTCATGCCGCCCTTGATGCGCTGGATTTGGTAGGCTTTCACTACCTGAATTGTAGTCCTCCCTAAGCGGCAACGGGCAAGCGATGGTCGGGCAGCGAAGGTAACGTCATCCGAGCGCCGTCCGGCGGCAGTGTAAAGCATGGAAGCGTTGATTTAGAATCCTGCTAGAAAAAGCGGTCTCGGTTGGGAGATGACATGGAGAACTGGAAGCGGGCGGTGATTGCGGGATCGGTGGGCGCGGCGACGATGTTGCTGCTGAAGGGGAAACGTCCAGCGGCCGTGTTGGTGGGAGGGGTGGGGTTGGCGGTGCTGGCGTCCGAGTATCCGAATCAGTTCGAAAAGATCCGCGAAGAGCTGCCTTCGTATGTGCGGCAAGGAGCGCGGTTTCTGGATCTGGCGATGACGATCGGCCAGAAGATCGAAGAGTTGGCGGAAAAGCGCGCGGCGCGAGCGTTTGAGGAACTGGGAGAGTACTAGCTGATCGCTATTTGTCGTTCGCTGTTCGCAGTACCAGATACAGCGACTAGCGACCGGCGATCGGCGGCATCACTCGATGCCCAGTTGTTTGCGGGCGTCGGTGCTTAGGCGTTCGGGAGTCCAGGGCGGATTCCAAACCACGTTGACGTTGGCGTTGCGGACACCGGGGAGTTGCTCGACGCGCGACTTGACCTGCGCGCTGATGTTGACGTGCTCGGGGCAGCCCTGGGCGGTGAGGGTCATATCGACGGTGACGTCCTGTTGACCTTCCGGTGCATCGTCGAGGCGGATTCCATAGATCAGGCCGAGATCGACGATGTTGACGGGGATTTCGGGATCGTAACACTGCTTGAGTGCGTTCAAAACGTCATCCTGGGCAAGTGGCATGAATTTCCTTTGTGGCTTGTTGAATATTTGGAAAGCTTACTCATAGTCTAACCGATTGTGCGTGCTATGAAGGGATGCCGTTCTTAGATCATGGCCATCAATCCGGAGTTTCGGAAAAAATTGCAGATCTTTCTCGCGGTCGCCATTGTGCTTGCGGGCGGGCGCGCCGCCTACATTGTCTACCGGCGGCATGAGGCGATGAAGGAAGAAACGAAGCCCACGCAGGAAACGGCGCTGAAGGCGGACTATTACGTTACGCCGAAGAAATTGCATCCTTATGATCTGAAGTCGGCGCGCCAGTTGACCGAGCAACCCGTATGGGTGAAGTACGGTTATCAACACACGTACTATCCATACGATCTTCAGCGGCACAAGACGGATTTCTCGCATGAGGCGGGAACGTTGCTGCCTTTGCAGAAGCTCGCGATTCAGGACGTAGTGACCGATGTTTCTCCGCAGGCTCCGGGGATCAAACAGGTGCTGGCATGCTTTTCGCTGAATGGCACGAGCTACGCGGTTCCGATTGGAGCGGAAAAGGGCGGCGACTTCAAGATTTACTCCGACGACATTTTCTTCATCGAAGATCCGCACGATCTTTACAAGCACTGGCCCGCGGATGTCTGGAAGCAGATTGACGCTCATGAAGTGCAACCAGGGATGAGCGAGTTACAGGCCGGCTTCGCGATTGGACTGGGCGCGCCGGAGGGTTCGGAAGGTTACGGTTCGAGGACTCTGCATTACGCGAATGGTGGAAAACCGCTGGTGATCACCTTTGAAAACGACAAGGCGGTTGAGATCAAGCCGGGCTCGTAAGTTACAATTCCGGTCATGAAACGAACACTTGGCGTTGTGGTTGCCTCTTTTCTACTCTGCATCTTCAGTTTTTCCACACCCAGTTTCGCCGCGCCGCGCACCCTGCGCGTCGATTATTACCACACTGGAAACTCGCACGAGGAATGGTTCAGCCTGGATCGTGTGGTGCTGGAGCCGCTGGAGTGGCCGGGGAACCTGAATAAGGCTATCGATGAAAGTCAGCTGGGAAACTATCTGTTTGAGGTGCGCGAGCGAGCCAGCGGGAAGCTCGTGTATTCGCGTGGATTCAATTCCGTGTTTGGAGAGTGGAGGACGACGGAAGAGGCGCTGCACGGGAATCGGACGTTTTCGGAGTCGCTGCGCTTTCCGAGTCCTGATGCGCCGGTAGAAGTGTCGCTGAAAGAGCGCGATGGGAGCGGCTTTCAGGGATTGTGGAAGGAAGTTTGGAAGACGGTCGTGGATCCGAACGACAAGTTCGTCGACCGTTCGCGTCCGCCTTCGCCGGGAGCGTTGATGGAATTGCAGAAGATGGGCGATCCGGCGACCAAGGTGGACTTGCTGGTACTGGGCGACGGTTACACGGCGGCGGAGCGCGGGAAGTTCGAGAAAGACGCGCGGCGATTCATGGAAGCGCTGTTTTCGACATCGCCGTTCAGCGAGCACCGGAAGGATTTCAACGTATGGGGGCTGTGTCCGGCAGCGGAGGAGTCGGGCGTGTCGCGGCCTTCGAGCGGAATTTATCGGCGGTCGCCGGTGGGCGCTCAGTACGACACGTTCGGCACCGAGCGCTATGTGCTGACTACAGAGAACCGCGTATTGCGGGATGTGGCGTCGTTCGCGCCGTATGAGTTCATCGAAATTCTGGTGAACGGGCAGACTTACGGGGGCGGCGGAATTTTCAATCAGTACGCGACGGTGGCCATCGACAACCTGTGGGCGGGATACGTGGGCGTGCACGAGTTTGGACACCAGTTCGCCGCGCTGGCGGATGAGTACTATACGTCGGATGTTGCCTACCTGCCGCCGGAGAAGAAGACGGAACCGTGGGAACCGAATGCGACCGCGCTGCTCGATCCGGCAAATTTGAAGTGGAAGGACTTGGTCGAGGCGGGAACTCCGCTGCCGACGCCGTGGGATAAGGAAGAGTTCGATCGCTTTGAGCGGGACATCCAGCGGCAACGGAAAGAGTTACGAGCGGCGGGGAAGCCCGAGGCGGAGATAGACGAACTTTTCCGCAAAGAGCGCGAGAAGGAAGACGCGATGCTCGGCTCGCAGAAATACGCCGGGAAAGTCGGAGCGTTCGAGGGCGCGAACTACGAAGCGAAGGGTTACTACCGTCCGGAGTTGGATTGCATCATGTTCACGCGGCATAACAAGTTTTGCGCGGTGTGCCGGCGCGCGATTGAACGGGTGATTGGGATGTATGCGAACTGAAAGCGTCTCACCGCCGAGACGCAGAGGGCGCCGAGAAGAACTTAGGACGGGCTTAACCGATTGCGGACGAATTCGACGACTTCCGGCGTTGCGTAGTTTGGCGGATGGATCGCGAAGGTTGGGCGGCCGATGACTGGTTTCAGGGAGACTTTTTCCCAGGTCGGATGCGATGAGTCGGGTCCTGCATACAGCAGCACGGCGTCGGCGCGGTCGAGGAAAGTTTGTGCGGAGGTTTTGAAGTCCACGGTACGCGGGTCGAGCACCGTCAGATAGAGATCCGGCTTGATGAAACCGAGGATGCTGTTCGATTCGACGATGGCATTTTGTGTAGAGGCTAGTATCTCGCGAATGCGGGGAATGGCTTCCGCGAGATGCCCTGGCTTGGTGCGGACCCACCAGGAACGATCGGCGCCGGCGACCAGGAAGCGCGACGTGTCGGACTCGCCGGAGCGGTCTTTTTCTTCCGATACAGCCCAGGAATGATCGGCGGTGGCGCAGTCGCAGGCTTCGCCCTTGGCGGAGCAAACGCCGTGTCCGTGGTGAGTGATTTTGAGAGCGGTCCAGTGGAGGCCGGGCAGGGCGGCGATGAGACCGGCAACGACGCTCGTTTTGCCGACGTTGCGGGAGTTTCCGCCGATGACGAGGATGGGCATGGGCGCGGCTCCTGGCTTTTGGCTGTTAGCTTTCAGTTCTCAGTTCTGGCATTAGATGCTGCAAGCCACGTCTACACATCGGCAGTCGATTTTGACGCTCAGCGGTTCTTCTTGGCTGACCGCGATACGAATGCCAGCTCCTTAAGATACTCCCTCACCGGGCGGGCTGGCGTTCCCCAGAAGACGACGCCTTTTCCTCGAAGCACCTTCTTGGGCAGGATGCCGCATTGGCCTCCTAACATGGCGCCGGCTTCGATGCGGGCGTGATCGCCGATGCCGACCTGTCCTCCCATGACGACGTTGTCTTCGACGGTGACGCTGCCGGAGAGGCCGGTTTGAGCGGCGATGACCACGTCCTCGCCGATCTGGACGTTGTGGCCGATGTGCACAAGGTTGTCAATCTTCGTGCCGCGGCGGATGCGGGTTTCATCGAGTGCTCCGCGGTCGATGGTGGAGTTGGCGCCGATTTCGACATCGTCTTCGATCACCAGGCGTCCGATTTGGGGGGATTGTTCGTAGCGTCCGGTTTCGGAATCGCGAACGTATCCGAAGCCTGCACTGCCGAGAACAGCGCCAGCCTGCACGATGACGCGGTCGCCGAGAGTTGTGCCGGGGTAGATGGTGACGTTCGGATC
>PLIC01000128.1 GCA_003139995.1 Candidatus Acidiflorens stordalenmirensis
ATCCTTCGATTGGAAAAGACTGCCCGTGTCAATAACTTAACGTAGTAATACTAGGACGATCTGGGCGAGGTCGGGGGCAGCAGTGAAGTCTGTGACTGTCGTTCCTAGCACCGCGCGGCGTATCAGCCAACCCCAGCGCCTGCCGAGATTAAACTCGCTGAGACGAAAGAGCCCGGCTGTCGCCGGGCATTCGCAAATCGTGTTCCCTACATTTTGATCGTAGAGCTGTGGCTAGCGACGCATTGCCATTTTCCATCGGACATCTTCAGCCAGGTATCAGTCCAGCGCTCGTGGGCATCGACCGGCTTCCCATTCTCGTCCGTCCCTTTGCCTGCCCAGTCTCCGGTCGCGATGGCCGTGTTCCCGAATACCGTTACCTTCACATCGCTGATCTGGTTTGTCTCCCACTTTGCCGCCTTGATATGCGCGAGCGTCTCGGCTTTCCCAATCACCTTTCCGTCGCTACCGGTGTTGACGAAGTTGTCCGCCAGAAGAGGAGCGATCGGCTCCGGATTGCTCGCCTTTGAGGCGTCTGCCCACTGCTGCTCGAGTCCGGCGATCGCCTGCTCGGTTCCGCCGCCCATCTTGTTGTCTTTTGTTTGTGCCGCGACCATCAGCGACATCAATGCCACTGCACACCACACGAGTGTTCTCTTCATTGATTTGCTCCATTCTGCGTTTCAGACTGTCGCCATTGCACTAGTGCCGCCACTCCGTGTCAAGGGCCAATTGCCAGGCCGCGGTCCTCCCACAGCGGGTTTTGCCATCATGCCACTTCTCGTGGCACGAAGATGAGACCGCCCCTCCCGCTCTGGTTGCCTTCGGTTTGGTACTGGTGCCGTTTCGCGTTCACAGCCGTTTTGATGCTGGTCGCTTGGCTTCCTTGCTATGGCTTTTTCCCCACGAGAATCGCAACGGTAGTCGAGGTGCCTTGGTTAACGCCCAATAAACTGCCCAAGTCCGTTTGGGTGGGCGTAATAGATGCGTACAATCCGCCCTTAAGGGCCATGCCTGCAGGAACAAGAGCCCTAACATGCTGTGGTGAAAGTTCAGGCACGGCCTGCTGGCCAAGATGTTTTCGTTGCGGATCAATTCCGCGGAAACCAATCCGCCATCCGTTCTGGTGCGCACGAATTTCCTGTGGAATCAGTTGCCCCCATGTCGCCGGAAGCTGTGCTGCGGGAACTCTCTTGTACCCAATAGCGCGTTTGGCATTGGCGCCCCGGCATTGACCTTGACAGTTGTCAAAAAGAGGGCGCAAGTTCATGCAGCGCCTAGTCGCCAAGCAGGAGGCTTAGGGTCAAGGACGAGAAAGCGATTCGCCCTCACTGAGGGAACTCGTGTTGACTGCGAAACAGAGGGCACTAAGCGACTGATGAAAAGGTACTTGCAATCCTTGACTCGCGTATTATACCTGCGCTAAAGTTAGTGCAGGTCGGCACAGAAATGGGCCGATCTCTCCTGGTATGCCAATACCTGAGATTTTGGATAAATAAGTCTTCGGATGAGCCGATAAATACGCTTCATGATGAGCCGATAAGTACTCTTCAGATGATAGGTATCGTTTGAACGCCTCTTGCTAAGTCTCTGAACCAATTTTCGAATCTTGGGAGCTAGCTGTATTGCGCGACCCGGCGGGTCATCTTGCGCTTGGGCTTCAAACGGAGCCGGCCGCACTGCCGGAATCTTACCTCTAGGAGATTAGGATATGAAACGCAAAAAGAAAGTCAGCGACGCTGTTCTGGCTGCCAATCGAGCCAACTCGCAATCCTCCTCCGGTCCCCGGACCGAACACGGAAAATCAAATTCAAGCAAAAACGCTTTGCGTCACGGCATACTCGCCAGAAAAGTGGAATTCGACGATGACGAACAACGGGCTGAGTTTTTGGAGTTGTGGCAAGTTTGCAAAACAGAGCTTCATCCGATTGGGTTGATCGAGAAATTTCTGGTGGAGGAAATTGCGACCCTGTTATGGAAGCTCGGGATCACGGCATTCCTTGAGGTCCGTGAACTTTTGCGGCGCCAAGGACTTTCAGATGACGTGAGCAGCGTTTTACACAAAGATCTTGAGCTGCCCATTCGCAACTTAGATCTTCCGCGTCATCTTCCGCTTGATCGCGGGTGGGACTACGAGCGGGTGGTTGTTCGAACTGTTGCCACCAAGGACCACCATCACTCCACCGCGGTGCGTGGGCCCGGTTTCGTGCAAGGTCACGTAGTCGAGGCTCTTAAGAGCTCAGAAAACAGCGACAACAAGAACGTCGATCACCTTGAGATAGAGGCTGTTATGGGGAGTGCACTTGAGAGCGTGACTCGCTACCAGGCGAAGTTAAAGCGCGATCTCTATCGCGCCATCGAGACACTGCGTAAGATGCAAACAGAAAGGAGGGAGGGCGAGAACTGACGCCGGCCATCGCGATGGTGACCACGACTGGAGGGACAACCTGATCCGTAATTCATGATTGCCAAAGGCGCAAGAAGGGGATTGTCCTGCAGGGTTGAGAACTCGATCGAATTGGATGGACTCCGTCCAAACCACTTTTGCTTACTATCGCTGGACAATGCGCGTTTCTTGTCCGAGGGTGTGGGTAGTCCAAGTCACCGATGTGGATCCACCGGGGCAACTGGCGAAACGCGATTTTGCGAAACGAAGCCAACAAGTCATTTGTTATCAACAGCACAGCATTTCGTTTTACGCCGACTTCTTCGGTATGAACCGTGAACCGGACACCGGAGCCTGAAAGGGGGAAGGAGAAATTTCAAGCGAGCCGCTGCCGGCAAAGGTGTCATTGGAGACCGCCTCAAGGAGCGCAAGAATGTGCATCAAGCCTGGATCCATGCCGAGTCAGGCTATGCCTACCTTCGCGGTAAGATGGAACAACAGCCGTAGGGAAGCGAGCAAATATTTCAGATGTGCGGCATCGTTGGCATACTGGCGCGTAAGACCCAGATCCCTCCTGAAGTTCTGGAACAAGCCACCCGCTCGCTCGCGCACCGAGGACCCGATGATTACGGTACCGTGCTGCTAAAAGATGCCGAACCGGAGCCGCTGGAGATCGGCTTGGGTCACCGGCGATTGGCGATTCTCGATCTTTCGCCACTCGGGCACCAGCCCATGCAGGATCCGGTTACCGGCAACTGGATCGTCTTCAATGGCGAGATCTACAACTTCCGCGAACTTCGTAAGGAACTCGAAGCCGCCGGCGTCGAGTTCAAGAGTCATTCTGACACGGAAGTGATCCTTGCCGCCTATCGTGTGTGGGGCGAGTCCTGCCTGACGCGGCTGGGCGGCATGTTTGCGTTTGCCCTCTGGGACGCGCCGCGAAAGCGGCTGCTATTGGCTCGCGATCCCATGGGAATCAAGCCACTGTACTACCACCAGTCAGAGCAGATTTTTGTTTTTGCTTCGGAGGTTCGAACGCTTTTGGGGACGGGACTGGTGCCGCGAAAGGTCGATCCCACGGGGGTTTTGAGCTACCTGGCGTTCGGTTCCGTCTATGAGCCCTGGACGATCGTGGAAGGAATGATGGCCGTTCCACCGGGACATGTGCTCACCGTAGAAAACGGATCGGTGAGCGGCCGCGAATACTGGAATCCGCTGCAGTCTTTTTCACGGGCCGAGTCGGAACCACGATCGGGCAATGGAAGCGCGATGGCAGATCAACTGCCCGCGATCTTGCGCGATGCGGTGCTGTCGCATCTTGTCAGTGACGTACCCGTTGGAGTGTTTCTTTCGGGCGGAATCGATTCCAGCGCTCTGGTTGCCGTCCTCAGCCACAATGGCGTGCGCGCGAACACCTTCTCGCTGGTATTTCAGGAAGAGGAGTTCAACGAAGGGCAGTATTCGCGGGAAATTGCCCGCCGCTTCGGCACCGAACATCATGAAATTCCAGTCTCGCAGCAAGACACGCTGGCGGTGTTGCCCGAAGCTCTATGCGCGATGGACCAACCAACCATTGATGGCATCAATACCTATCTCGTGTCCGCTAAGACGAGGGCTGCGGGAGTGAAAGTTGCTTTGACTGGCCTGGGTGCCGACGAGATGTTCGCGGGCTACTCGAATTTTCGTCGCGTGCCGAGGATGGAAAGCCTTTCTAAACGATTTGGACGACTGCCGAGGCTGGCGCGGCGGCCACTCGCCGCGTCCATCGCGCTGTTTGGAGGCAAGGGAGATCGCAGCCGCAAGCTGGCCGAGTTGGCCACGGGCCATGAGTCCGTCGTCCATCCGTATTTCCTGGTGCGCATGCTGTTTGGGGCGGCGGAGCGCGAGGCGCTGTTTTCGGCGCCGGATTACCGAGCCTCGCAGCGATCGCTTGATCGAGTGCTGCAAGAATCGATCACGGAAAGCCAATCTCTTGATCCAGTCAATCGCGTCTCTTACCTCGAATCGCACTTCTACACGCGCAACACGCTTCTTCGGGATTCCGATTTCATGAGCATGGCGCATGGCCTCGAACTGCGAGTGCCTTTTCTCGATCGGGCGCTGGTCGAAGCCTGCTTCCGCATTCCGGGGAATAAGAAGTTACAAGGCGACTTGCCGAAGAGCCTGCTGCTGGCGAGCCTTGGCGTCGAGTTGCCCAGGGAGGTCGTGAATCGTCCGAAACGCGGATTCACGCTGCCCTTTGAGCGATGGCTGCGGGGCGAGATAAGGGCGGTCGTCGAAGACGCGCTGCGAAAGAGTAATTGGGATCAGACTTCTATCAGCGCCGGCGCCGTGCGAGAAGTGTGGAATCGCTTTCTTGCGGGGGAGACTTCCTGGTCGCGGCCCTGGTCACTTTTTGTCCTGAAGCGCTGGTGCGAGCAGAACCTATGAAAAGCATCGCCCTCGCCCGCCTGGCGGGCGAAGTCGGGCAGGAACGGTGTTTCGTCCACGGATGCTGCGTTGACGATCTTGCGTTCAAGAATGTCCTCAATTCAGCTAACATAGTGAGACCTTCTACCTGCCGACGGAATGGACTTGATCGAAGCAAAATCAGAGGCTGAGGTGTCGAACTCCAGCGCCGCTCGGCAGGTGCTCCCTGTAAGTGTGATCGTTCCGGTGCGCAACGAGGCCCGCAACCTGCCGTGCTGCCTGGAGTCGCTTGCGGGGTTCGGCGAAGTGTATGTCATCGATTCCGAGAGCACGGACGAGACGGTTGCGATTGCTCAGTCGTGTGGCGCGAAGGTGATCCAGTTTCATTATGCGGGGGGCTGGCCGAAGAAGCGCCAATGGGCCATGGACACGCTGCCGCTCGCGTACGACTGGATTCTGCTGCTCGATGCGGATGAAGTCCTGACGCCGGAACTGGTGGAAGAAATTCGGCGCGCAGTTCAAAACCCCGAGGTGAACGGGTATTCCATCCGCCTGCAGATGTATTTTCTCGGCAGGGTCTTGCGGTATTGCGATGCGAGCTTCTGGAAGCTGTCGCTGTTCCGCAAAGGGCGGGGCCGTTTTGAATGCCGCTTGAAGGACCAGGATTCCTCGATGGCCGACATTGAGATCCACGAACATGTGGTGGTGGATGGGCCCACCGCGGAACTGCGCAATGCGCTGGTCCACCACAATGTTGGTTCTTTGTCGCGCTACATCCTGAAACACAATGAGTACTCGAACTGGGAAGCGCGCGTGCTTCTGCGGCCAGAAGGCGATCCTGAAGAAGTGAGCGCCGATTTATTCGGCGCGCAAGCGCAGCGCCGAAGATGGCTCAAGCGAAATCTCTATCGCTTGCCGGGCTCTCCGGTTCTGCTCTTCCTCTATCGTTATGTTTTTCGTCTGGGATTTCTCGATGGTGTGCCGGGGCTGATCTACTGCGTCTTTCAAGCGGTGCAGATGTTCCATTCCAAGGCGAAAATCTACGAGCTGCGGATCGGGAGGAACTGAGTCATGTGCGGCATCGGCGGACTCGTGAACTGCGGCGACCGGGAGACGCTCGCCCGGATGACGAACGTGCAGACGCACCGCGGTCCCGACGACTCGGGGCTCTGGGAGCGGCATTTCCCCGATGGGGGATACATCGGACTGGGCAGCCGCCGGCTTGCCATTCTCGATCTCTCCGCAGATGGCCACATGCCCATGAGCAACGAAGATGGGACCGTGTGGATCACGTACAACGGCGAGATCTACAACTTCGCCGATCTGCGCCGAGAGCTCGAAGGCGAAGGGCATCGTTTTCGTTCGCACACGGATACGGAAGCTATCGTCCATCTCTACGAAGAATATGGCCCCGACTGCCTCAAAGACTGCCTGAACCGCCTGAACGGCATGTTCGCCCTCGCAATCTGCGACTTGCGTGGCCGTTCGCCGAAGTTGTTTCTGGCGCGCGATCATTTTGGAATCAAGCCGCTTTATTACTGGGAGCGCGGCGGAAAACTCGCTTTCGCTTCCGAGGTGAAGGCGGTGCTCGAAGTGCCGGGAATTGAAGCGCGCATGAACCTGGAGGCCCTCGACAAATACCTGACATTCCTCTGGGTGCCAGATCCGCTGACGATGTTCGAGGGAATCCGCAAGCTGCCGGCGGGTCACTACGCGATCTGGCGACGCGGCGAGTTCAGGATCGAACAGTATTGGGACTTAACGTTTCCTCCGGCGGGACATCGCTTCGCACGAACGGAAGCGGATCTGGCGAATGAGATTCGAGAGAGGTTCTGCGCCTCGGTCGAGCAGCAGATGGTGAGCGATGTTCCAATCGGCGCGTTTCTGAGCGCGGGGCTGGATTCGTCGAGCATCGTGGCGGCCATGGCGCGAAAGCAGCCGGTGCGGACCTACACGATTACGTTTCCCGAGAAATATCGCGTGGGCGAGACGACGATTGACGATCCAAGCATTCCGCGGCGCCTCGCACGCAAGCTGGGCTGCGAGCATCATGAGATCGTGGTCGAGCCTGATGTGGTCGGCCTGTTGCCGAGTCTGACCTGGCACATGGATGAACCCACGGCCGATCCGGCGATCATCACGGCGTATCTGGTGTGCCGCGAGGCGCGAAAACAGGCGACCGTGCTTTTGTCGGGAGTGGGCGGCGACGAGATTTTCGCGGGATATCGTAAGCATGTAGCTCACGCGTGGGCGGAAGAATATCGGCGCGTCCCGGGTTTCGCCCGCTTCGCCGCGGAGCGCGTCCTGCTGGGATTGCCGTCGCTGCGTGGAACGCGCATGAAAGGATCTGTGCGTCTGGCGAAAAAAATGGCGCGCAGCGCGGCGCTCAGCCCAGAGGAAGCTTTCATCAGAAATTGCACGTATCTTGATGCCCAGCAGAAGACTGACTTATATGCTCTAAAATCGCAGCAGTTAGCAAGCGACAATCCTGATGCTGACGACCAGCATCTGGCGGCGTTCGGCAAGGTGCGGCACGCGGATTTTCTCAACCAGATGCTCTATCTGGATACCAAAATTTTCATGCCCACACTAAACCTGACTTACAACGACAAAATGAGCATGGCGTCGTCGGTCGAGGTGCGCGTGCCGTTTCTCGACCGCGAGCTCGCCGAATTCGTTGCGTGGAATGTGAGGCCGGAGTGGAAGCTGAAAGGGAAATGGCGTCCGGTGACGAAGCACATCTTCCGTGCAGCCATGCGTAGTATGCTGCCAGAAGAGGTGATGCGGCAGCCGAAAGCGGGCTTCGCGGCGCCGGTAGATTATTGGCTGGCGCACGATTTGCGTCCCATGGTGGACGATCTTCTTTCGGAGCCTCAAGTGCGGCGCCGTGGGCTGTTCCGTCCGCAAGTTGTGCGCGCCTACATTGAAGAGCACCGGCGGGGCGCGGAAGACTGGTCGATGCAAATCTGGCAACTGCTGACGCTCGAAATCTGGATGCAGCTTTTTCTCGACGGTGGCGCAAGATCGTTCGCTCAGCGGCAGATCGACGCATCTCAACTGTCCCAAGTAAGACTAACGACGGCATGAAGCAACTCCTACAAGACGCGCGGACGGGTGAGTTAAAGGTCGCGGAAGTTCCGGCTCCGCAATTGCTGCCCGGCTGTGTGCTCGTGCGAGTCGCGGCGTCTCTGGTGTCGGCCGGCACGGAGCGCGCGTCGGCTGAATTTGCCAGCAAAAGTCTGCTGGCGAAGGCAAAGGCTCGTCCTGACCTGGTGCGCGATGTGTTGGCCAAGATGCAGCGGGATGGATTGGCTTCCACCCTGCAAACCGTGCGGTCCCGCCTGGATCAGCCGCAATCGGTAGGCTACAGCAGCGCCGGAGTGGTGGTTGCGGTTGGCGATGGCATTGCCGACATCAACGTGGGCGATCGCGTCGCTTGCGCTGGCGCGGGATATGCTGTTCATGCCGAGTTTGCCTGCGTGCCGCGCATGTTGGTCGCGAAGATTCCTGAGGGCGGCAATGTTTCATGTGAAGAAGCGGCCTTCGGGACGGTGGGGGCAATTTGCCTGCACGGCATTCGAACCGCGGAAGTCGCGCTCGGCGACACGGTCGCGGTGATCGGTCTCGGGTTGCTCGGACAAATCACGGTTCAGTTACTGAAGGCCGCCGGTTGCCGCGTCTTTGGGATGGATCTGTTGCGGCAGCGCGCCGATCTCGCGATCGGAAACGGAGCCGAGGCCGCATGCACCAGCACGCGCGAGTTCCGCGATTTGTGCTTCCAGAAAACGGGCGGCGTGGGCGTGGACTCGGTGCTGATTACGGCGGGGACCCCAAGCAGCGCACCGGTGAATCTCGCCGCGGAACTGACGCGCGATCGCGCCGTTGTGGTTGCCGTGGGAACCGTCGGCATGGAGTTGCAGCGCAAACTGTATTACGAGAAGGAATTGGACTTTCGAATTTCGCGCTCCTATGGCCCCGGCCGTTACGACGCCGCGTATGAGCAGAAAGGGCGCGATTATCCGATTGGACATGTGCGGTGGACGGAAACGCGCAACCTGGCAGCGTTTCTGCAATTCATTGCGGAGGGCAAACTGAATCTGCCGTCGCTGATTACTCATCGTTTTCCGATGGAACAGGCGACGCGGGCCTATGACCTGATTACTGGCAGCACAGGCGAGCCGTTTCTCGCCGCGTTGATTACCTACGCGGGTACCGAATCTGGAATCGCGCCGAATTTGTCGGAGAGAATTCCGGTGTCTACCGTCGTGCCGTCGTCGGGCTCCATTGGCCTGGGCGTGCTGGGAGCGGGAAGTTTCGCGCAGAACACGCTCTTGCCCGCGCTGAAGGCGATCCCGGGCGTTTCTTTCATTGGCGTCTGCAATGCGACCGGGCCGCGCAGCCGGAGCGCGGCGGAGAAATTTGGATTTTCCTATTGTTCGAATTCAGAACAAGAGCTTCTGCAGGATGCAAACATCAAAGCGGTGCTGATTGCCACGCGCCACCACCTTCATGGCGGCCAGTCGCTCCGAGCGCTGCGCGCGGGGAAGGCGGTCTTCTGCGAAAAGCCGCTTTGCCTGAATGAAAGTGAACTGGCGGCGCTGGTGTGTGCGTCGGCTGACGAAAATGCGCCGCTCCTGATGGTCGGTTTCAATCGCCGATTCGCGCCCATGGCCGTGCAGATGAAGCAGTTCTTGTCGGAGGTCCACGAACCGTTGGCCATCCACTACCGCGTGAATGCAGGTTATATTCCCGCCGATCATTGGGTCAACGATCCCGAGCAGGGAGGCGGACGCATTCTCGGCGAGGTCTGCCATTTTGTGGACTTTCTCTGCTTTCTCGCGGGCGCGTGCCCCGTCGAAGTGCAAGCGCAGACCGTGGGCAATCCGGGGCAGTACAGCATGGATAACGTCGTCGCATCGCTCAAGTTCGCGAACGGCACGTTGGGAACAATCAGCTATCTCGCCAACGGCGACAAGTCGGCTGCGAAGGAGCGCGTGGAAGTCTTTGGCGGTGGCTCGGTTGCGATTCTCGAAGATTTTCGGCGGCTCGAACTTGTTCGCAACGGGCGCAAACAAATCACACGCGCGCGGTGGGCACAAGACAAGGGCCACAAAGCGGAGATGCAGGCATTCGTGGATGCGCTTCTGGGCAAAACGCCGCTGCCCATTCCGTTTGAACAGGTCGTGGGCTCGACTCTCGCGACCCTTCGACTGCAGAATTCATGCCAGACCGGGCAACCTCTGACGGTGCAGTTGAGTGAGTTCGTTGCTTCGGCCCTGCAGGGAACGTCGTCGCAGCGATAAATCCGCACTAAGAAAAACACGCACTAGAAAAAATGGAATGACAAGAGAAGGGAACGAGCCGTAAATGTTGATTCTGGGCCTGAATATGTTTCATGCCGACGCGTCGGCCGTGATCGTCGAAGATGGAAAAATTCTTTTTGCGGTGGCCGAAGAGCGGCTCAACCGGCATAAACATTACGGCGGCTTTCCTGCACTGGCGGTGAAAGCGTGTCTGGACGGGGCGGGCGCGAAGATCACCGACGTTCAGCACGTTGCCGTGGGGCAGGACAGTGATGCCAACCTCGCCAAGAAGGTGCAGTATGCGCTGGCGAACCCGGCGAAAATTCTGAATTTTATCAAGATGCGGCAGCGCAAGGAGTCGATGCGCGAGGTGCGTTCGCTGCTCGGGCAGGCGCTCGACCTAGATGCCTCCACGCTGAAGTTTCAGGAGCATCATCTGGAGCACCACATCGCGCACATCGCCAGTGCGTACTATTGTTCGCCGTGGGAAAAGGCAGCGGGTTTTAGCTACGACGGTTCCGGAGATTTTGTCTCCACCATGATGGCGCGCTGTGAAGGCCACGAAATCCAGGTGCTCGACCGAGTGTTCCTGCCGCACTCGCTCGGCAGCTTCTACACCATGATCTGCGATTTTATCGGCTACAGAAAATATGGCGATGAAGGCAAAGTCATGGGGCTGGCGCCGTACGGGAAAGACACCTACCTCGACGAGATTCGGAAGGTCGTGGCGCTAAAAAATGGCAACTTCCAACTCAACATGAGCTACTTCAAACCGCTCGGGAGCAGTCAAGGAATGCAGGTGCTGCCCGACGGAACAGTGCGCCTGGCGCGGCATTTCTCCGACAAGATGGAAAAGCTCTTCGGCGCGCCCCGCGAGCCCTACGCCAAGATCACGCAGCGGGATATGGATCTGGCTTATGCCATGCAATATTGTTTCGAGGAAGTGTTCTTTCATTTTGCGAACGAGCTGCACAAGCGCGTACCCGATGAGAACCTTGCGATGGCGGGAGGCTGCGCACTTAATAGCGTAGCCAACGGCAAAATATTTTCCCGGACGCCATTCCGGCGCACCTGCATTCAGCCGGCGGCGGGCGACGAAGGCCTGGCGATTGGCGCCGCGCTGCACACATATCACTCGGTGCTGAAACAGCCGCTCCGGGAGCAGATGGATCATGCCTACCTCGGGCCGGAGTTTTCTGAAGCGCAGATTGAATCAGCCTTGAAAAGCGCGGGCGTAAAGTATCGGCGACTGGAGCGCGCGCCGCTGCTCGACGCGGTTTCCGATCGGATGGTGCAGGGCAATGTTGTGGGATGGTTTCAGGGCCGCATGGAGTGGGGACCGCGCGCGCTCGGCAATCGTTCGATCGTGACGCATCCGGGCCTGCCCGACATGAAGGATGTGCTGAACGCTCGCATCAAGCACCGCGAATGGTTCCGTCCCTTTGCTCCCTCCATTCTGGCCGAAGCGCAGCACGAATATTTCGAGCACGATCATCCATCGCCCTACATGCTCCATGTGTACAAGATTCGCCCGGAGAAGCGGAAGAGCCTCTGCGCTGTGAACCACGTGGACAACACCGGGCGATTGCAAACGGTGGCGCGGGAAGAGAATCCGCTCTACTACGACCTGATCCAGACGTTTGGCAAGAAGACTGGGACCCCGGTGATCCTGAACACGAGCTTTAACGAGAATGAGCCGATCGTGTGCACGCCGCAGGAAGCCATCGATTGCTTCCAGCGAACGAAAATGGATGTGCTAGCCATCGGCCCCTTTTTCGCGTGCAAGTCTGAACCGGCATAACCCGCCATGACTGAGACTCCAGTTGCGGTGGCTGCATCCTCCGCTCTAAAGCTTCGTAGAGTCGGTGCCTGGCACGGCATTCGAGTGCTCGCGTGGGATGGCGACGTTCTCTATGGCTGCCGTGGTTATCAAATCGTTCGTCTGCGCGTCGGCGACGATGCGCACTGGGAAACGGTCGCGCGTTTTCGTCCAGCTTGGTGGAGGAATCTTACGTCACGCTGCGCGCTGAGTTATCGCCTGGTGCGTGATGGCTTTCATGCGCTGGCCATTCCCAGCGACCAGACAAACAACGATCAGACACTCGACGGCCAAACAAACGGCCAGACGATGGTGGGCGCGGTTCCAGGCGCACTCGTAACGCGAACTCCGGACACCGATGAATTTCATGTCACTCATCAAGTTCAGCGCGGCAAACGACCGCTGCACGTCACCGCTGTTCCGTCGGGAAGCATTTACTGGGGCGAGTATTTCGACAATCGCGAGCGCGCGGAAGTCCACATCTACGTTTCGACCGATCGAGGATGCACCTGGCAGATTGCCTACACGTTTCCGGCGGGAAGCATCCGGCACGTCCACAACATTGTTTACGACCGTTGGGGCGATTGCCTTTGGATACTGACGGGAGATGAAGGCGCCGAGTGCAAGGTTCTGCGCGCTTCCTGCGATCTTCGCTCGGTGGAAGTGGTGCTCGCCGGCAACCAGCAAGCCCGGGCCGTGGCTGCGATTCCAACGCAAAGCGGATTGTATCTTTCGACCGACACGCCCTTCGAAAAGAACCATGTGTATCGGCTCGATCGGGCGGGGAACGTCGAGCAGGTCGGCGACCTCGCCAGCTCTTCGATCTTTGGTTGTAGGGTTAGTTGCCGGGTTGGCGAGGCGGTATTTTTTTCGACCATGATCGAGCCCAGCGCCGTGAACACCAGCCGTGAAGTGCAAATCGCCGGCTGCAGAGACGGAGCGAACTGGCAGGTGCTGGCTCGCTGGAAGAAAGACAACTTGCCGATGCGGTATTTTCAGTACGGTAACGCCTTCCTGCCCGACGGCGACAATTCCACCAATTATCTTGCAGCTACGACCATCGCCGTCGAGCCGGACGATTTGGTCACCACCCTCTGGGAAGTTGAGTCGTCATGAGCCTGGCCACGCGTTGGCATTACTACCGTCGTATCGCCCGCGCCTACCTTGCTCCTGGACGAAGCCAGTTGACGTTCTGGCATGAGGCGCCGGAGATCAATCCGCGCGCCACCGCTGATCGGCTTGGCGAGTACTACATGATGTTTCGTGAGAAGGCGGAATATGCCGGGCACTACGATGCTGCCGGCATTCCCATGCTCGACTATCACGGAGTGATCGGCTTGCAGTACAACCCGATTGCGATTGCACAGTGGGGGCTCGCGAACTACAACCGTTTCCGCGAGACCGGTGACGGCGCTCGCTGGCAGAAAACTCTCAAAGCTGCCGATTGGCTTGCCGCCAACCTGGAACAGAATGCTCACGGGCTTTCGGTTTGGAGCCATCATTTTGACTGGGAGTATCGTGACACGCTCAAGGCGCCATGGTATTCGGGACTCGCGCAGGGACAGGGCGTTTCGCTTCTTTTGCGGGCTCATGCTCATTCCAAAGACGAGAAGTATCAACGCGCGGCCGATAAGGCGTTTGTCGCGCTGACGCGGCCCATTGCCGAAGGTGGCGTACTCTTTGAGGATGAAGAGAAGAACCTGTGGATCGAAGAGTATCTCGTTGATCCGCCGACGCACATTTTGAACGGATTCATATGGGCGCTGTGGGGTGTGTTCGATTTCTGGCTGGCGCGCGCGGATGCTTCGGCAAAGGGAATTTTCGACCGCGGCGTCGAGACTTTGGTTCACAATCTGGCGCGCTTCGATACCGGATACTGGTCCTTGTATGAACAATCTGGTTATGAGCGATCGGGATCCCGGATGAAAATGCTGGCGAGCCCTTTCTATCACCGGTTGCATATCGTACAGTTGCGCGTGATGTCCAAGCTAACGGGCGACGCTCGCTTTGCGGCGGTTGCCGAACGGTGGGAAGGCTACGCGCAGCGCCGCAGCAATCGGACCCGCGCCCTGGTCGAGAAAAGCGTTTTCAAATTATTGCACTATTAAAGGCCGTGTCGTGATGAAGGATACTGCGGTGGCCCTCAGGGGCTAAAGCCCTCGTATTTATTGGCTCTGGGCGGCACGGCTGAAGCCGTGCCCTACCAAAACGATTTACAGGATAATTACTCGCATACTGATTGGCCTAAGACTCATCGTGAAGATTCTCTACGTCTCGCAATATTTTCCGCCTGAAATGGGAGCGCCAGCGGCGCGCGCTGCGGAGTTGTCCCGGCATTGGGCGCGGATGGGGCATGATGTGACTGTTTTCACCGGATTTCCGAACCATCCGACGGGCGTCGTGCCCGAGGAATGGCGCTCGCGATTCCACCGGCTTCGCTACACGGAAACCGTCGATGGAGTGCGCGTCGTTCGCACGTGGCTCTGGCCGCTGCCGAATCGCAAGGCGCACGAGAGAATTCGCAATTACGCGTCGTTCTGTATTTCGGCAGCGGTCAGCGGGTTGGCTCTGCACAAGCCGGAGGTGGTCATCGCCACGTCTCCGCAATTGCTGTGCGCGCTTTCAGGATGGTGGCTGGCGTTTTGGAAGCGCGTCCCCTTAGTCTTCGAAGTGCGCGATCTTTGGCCGGAATCGCTGGCGGCCGTCGGCGCGGGCAGCGAAGGAACCTTGCTCCATCGCACGCTGGGAGCAATCGCCGGATTTCTTTACCACCGCGCCGACTGCATCGTTGTCGTGTCGCCGGCTTTCAAGGACCACCTGATGCGGCATTGGAAGGTTCCCGCGGCAAAGATCTCCATCGTCGAGAATGGAGTGGAGACCGATCTTTTCCGGCTCGACCCGGCGGCGATGGAAGTGCGAAAGCAACTGCAGCTCGAAGGTCGTTTTCTGATTTGCTACATCGGCACGATGGGCAATGCGCATGGACTGGAGACTTTGATCGTCGTCGCCCAAGAACTGCAGACTGTGTTGCCGAACGCGATGTTCTTACTGATTGGCGAAGGCGCGGAAAAGGAACGGATCGTGGAACTCGCCGCTGCGCGCGGACTCACCAACATTCGGTTTCTTGGTCAGCAGCCGCGGGGACGGATTCCCGCGTATGTTTCGGCGGCCGACCTTTGCCTAGTCATGCTGAAAAAGACCGAGCTGTTCAAGACGGTGATTCCCACCAAGCTCCTCGAATACATGGCGTGCGAGCGGCCGGTCGTCGTCGCTGTCGATGGGCAGGCTCGCGAGATTGTCGAAGAAGCCGGCGCCGGCATTTTTGTGGAGCCCGAGAACAGTGAAGCGCTGGTGGAAGCGATCCTCGACCTGGCGGAGGATCCCGAGCACAGACGACGAATGGGAGCCAGCGGGCGGCAATACGTCGTCAATAGATTTTCCCGCGAAAAAACGGCGCAGGACTACATCGCTGTGCTTGAATCGCTGGGTCTCTAGCGGGTACAGTCCTGTTTGCGAAGCGGATATCCCAGGCAAATACACGGGCCGCGGACAGGAGTGTCCGCGCCACACGATCCAAGCCCGGAACCTAGTGAGTAACCGCGACGATTCCCAAGGAGGTGGACAGCGACACTGCTGCATCCGCAGTGCGATATGCCGCAGCCTTGGCCGAACTGCCGGGGATAAACAGAATGTCTCCCTTCACCAGAGCCATATCCGGCGCCTTGGCATAAAGTACCTTCTTGAGGTTGATGGGAATTTCCTGAACCCCGTTCGGCGTCTGCCGCAGGATCCTGGTTTTGTTCAAGGCAGAGGTGCGGGTGCTGCCGCCGGCCAGCGCCAGGGCTTTGAGAACGGAAAGGGAGTTGTCCTCAATCAGAAAGCCGCTGGGATGTCCCACATCGCCCACGACGTAAATGATCCCGGCGCGCGACACAATAATCATGTCTCCCGGGAAAACATCCACGTTGTTCTGGGTATCTTCCGCCAGGTTCGACGATAGCTGCAACTCAACCCTCTGACCGGGATTCCCGCGATGCTCGATGGTCACGACGCGGCCCGCCTTGTCGGTCAATCCTCCCGCTGCCGAGATCAAGTCGAAAAGGCGGCGATCGCCAATCGCAGGGTACGGCCCGGGGCGATTGACCTCTCCTAACAATGTGATGGCTTGCGAAGCGGATTCGTCCACGAAAATGGAAACGTGCGGGCCGCGGACAAAGCCTCCATCCTCCAGCCGCTTTTGGATCAACTCCTGCGCTTCATCGGTGGTCAGGTCGGCAACGTGAACATAGTCAATCAGGGGAAGGTAGACGTCTCCGGAGCCACTGATGCGAGTCTTGATCGAGAGATCAGGGACTCCGAACACACTGATCTCGATCAGATCGCCGATGCCCAGCTTCACATTGGAATTCGCCAGCAGGTGAGACGATTGGGGCGAAGCGGTCTCGTTCGCAGGCGCGGGCTGCGGCGCCTCTCCCGCGGACGGTGTCTGGGCCAGAAGGTGGAGGCTGCACAACCCAAAAAGAAGCACGTACAAGCTTCGCAAAAGGAAGCGGCGATTCCGCCCGGACATATCAAGACTCCTGAATTTACGCGTGCGTCGAGTTTAACACACGCAACCCGGTAGAATCGGCGCAGAGCGCCCTGTCTCACATCGCGGGGACCAGCAAGAGTAAACGAAGAAATGCGCCACAATAGTTGCTCATCGACTGCAATGAGTTGTATAGTCTCAACAAATAAATATTTCATCACACTGGCGCCGCTGAATGGGGAAACCCCGTCTGAAAGAATTGACTGGAACTTCCGCACAGCAGATGTGGTCTGAGATGCCGGGTGTTTCAGCCGGAAGAGGACTCTGATTTTGACGCTCCTGTTCTTTGGGTTATTCGCGTTCTCGCTGGCCTTGTCGTTTGTGGGTACGCGTGAAGTGCGAGACCTGGCAACCCGCAGAGGCTGGGTTTCCGCGCCGCGCGAGGGACGGCATGTCCATCAGGCCCCGCTTCCCCGTTTGGGGGGCGTGGCGATTTTCCTGGCTTTCTCGGTCAGCTTGGGCATGTGGCTGGGGCTCTCCCTCGTATTTCCCCGCCTGCGCGATGGACTCGCTCCGATCACGCTTCTCCGTATTTATGTTCCGGCCTGCCTGATTTTTTGTCTCGGTATCTACGATGATCTTCGCGGCGCTGGTCCGTACTTGAAGTTTGCCGTGCAGGCGATTGCCGCTGCGATGCTCTTCGCCGGCGGAATGCGCGTTCTCGATCTGCCGCTGATCTTCGGCTCCTACTCGCTGCCCTGGTTCGTCGGGTTGCCCCTCACGGTGTTGTGGGTGGTCGCGATCACGAATGCGTTTAACCTGATCGATGGTCTGGATGGCTTAGCAGCCGGGTCGGCCCTGTTTTCGACGATGGTGTTTTTTGTCGTCTCGCTGGTCGATCATTCATGGCTCGGTTCCCTGATGAGCGTGACGCTCGCCGGCGCCATCCTGGGATTCCTTCGCTTCAACTTCAATCCGGCCACGATTTTCCTGGGTGACTCGGGCAGCCTGTTCATCGGTTTCATGCTCAGCGCGCTGGCTCTGGCAGGGGCGCAGAAAGCGCCGACGTTCGTGGCCGTGGCCATCCCGGTGGTCTCGTTCGGATTGCCGATTCTGGAAACGTTGTTATCCATCCTGCGACGGCTGATGAGCGGGCGCCCGATTTTTACCGCCGATCGCGAACACATCCACCACAAGTTGCTGGAGATGGGTTTTTCGCATCGCCAGGTTGTGATCGTTCTCTACGCCGTCTCCGCAATATTTGCCATGCTCAGCCTGTTCCTGCTTTGGCCGACCGGAAGTACTCTGGGACTTGTGCTCGTCGTGGTGGGCACCGGCATCTGGCTGGGTGTCCAGCATCTGAATTACCTGGAGTTTGGCGAACTGCGGCGAGTGGCGCAGCGCACCATTGACCAGCGGCAGATCGTGATCAACGATCTTGCCGTGCGCCGCGCGGTCGAGGAACTCAAAGTGGCCGGGGATTTCAATCAGGTGCGCAGCGTGCTGGTCGCCGCCTTCGATAGCAACGATTTCGATGCCTTCGAATTGCAGCTGAAGTCGCTTCCCGGTGATCAAGCCGTGCCCAGCGAAACCGACCGCCACTTCCACTGGAGCAAGTTTCCTCACATGGCGGCAATTTCGAGCCAGCCTTCGTGGAAGCTGACGCTTGACCTGGTGACAACTTCGAACCAGCCCCGCGGGTCACTCGTGGTCTACCGCGTCTACAGCCGCCGCGATCTTCAATTGGATGTCAACCTCCTGACTTCCGAGTTTCCCGCTACCCTCGCCGACGCGCTCCATCGAGTGTTGACCATGCCCGAGGTTCTCGTGCCGGCTGTGCCAGGCGACACCCGGATTCTGGCCGCGAACCTGTAACGGATTCCGCCAGACTTTGTCATCAAGAGCGAAGCGAACGTAGGGACATCCGCCCCCCAGCCGCCCCTGCGTGGGCTTCGGCGAAGATGACAACTCAACCCTATGTTGCGAATTCATGGGACGCGACACTAGCTGGCCTCCTGTGCCGATCTTGCTCCCTTTGTTTCGATCTCTGAGTTAATATGGAGGCAATTATGGATCGGAGCACTCTCGGATTACCGGATCCAGTTGCTGGGGCTCCCAACGGAGAGCGGCGCCGTTGTGTTCGTCAAAAACTCCACAGTCCGGTTTACGCCAGTTTCAATGGCCCGCAGACTGGCATGGTTGTGGACCTGAGCGAATTGCTCGATCTGCACGAAGAGGGCTTCGCCGTCCAGACCAGTGAACGCCTGGAAATGAACCGGCCCGTAACGCTTTGCCTCGATCTGCCGGAAACCAAAAGTTACATTCATGGCAGCGGCCAGGTGGTGTGGAGCGATGACGCTGGCCGCGGAGGTATTCGATTTTCCGCGCTTCCTGAGAGTTCCCGGCGAATACTGAAAGAGTGGCTCTTTGCCAATCTGCTGATTGCCTGCTCCAATTACTCCGCTCGAACCGAGCAAATGGCGCGGCGCGAGGAAGAGAGATCGCCCGAGCCGGCGCCGGCGAATCAATCGAGCGCTGTCGTCCCGATTTCGGATCGAAGCGAATTGTTCTCTTCAATGGAGGCAGTTCGCCGCGAGGTCCGCGAGATCGGCGACGATCTCAATGCAGTTTTGCAGCTCATCACCGAGCGCGCCTTAAGCCTCACCGAAGCCAGTGGCGCGGCCCTGGCGTTTCTCACGGATGACAAGATAATCTGCCGAGCGCGAGCCGGCGAACCAGCTCCGCCGCTGGGAGCCCCTGTGGACGTGAACCAAGGGCTCTCTGGAGAATGCGTTCGCAGTGCTCAACTCGTCTCGTGCGAGGATACGGAAAACGATCTGCGTGTCGATCCGGAAGTCGCTCGCGCACTGGGCATAGGCTCGCTCATGGCCGCTCCCATCGTGTCCGATTTCCGGGTAGTCGGCCTGCTGGAGGTTTCCTCTCCGCATCTGCGCGGTTTCACGAAGGCCCACGAGACGGTTTTAGACTGGCTCGTCGAAATGATTCCCAAAACCCATCGTGAAAACGCCGGACCTGGCAAGACCCAGCCTGAAGAGACTCAACCGGAAACGCCGAGCAGGCCAGAAGCTGTGTCAGGCGCGTCGCGGCCTCCTGCTTCGGAGTCGGGTTCGATAGAGTTGGGCTCGATCGAGTTAGACTCGATCCGTGCGATGTGCGAGGCTTTGCGGAATCGGGAGGCCGAAGTCTCCGAGCAAGTCTCGCAGCAGGTCAGCGGACAAGTCGCCTCAGCGGAGGTTCCGGACCAGATTTCAAAACCCGCGCCCACAGCTCCGTCTCGCTTGCTTCCGCGAGCCCTGCTTGGGCTGGCAATTGCAGTGGTGTGTATGGCCCTTGGCTATTTAGTCGCTCCACTAATCGACAAGCAAGAGGCCAACTCGCCGCAGGCGGCACAGCGGTCGTCGGTCAAGACGGCCGAGGCGGTTTCCGGGCAACGCGCGGCCGATCGTAGCTCGGCCGATCAACGCGCGCCAGCGAGGTCTCTGGCCGATTTGCGAAAGCTCGCCGATCAGGGAAACGCGGACGCACAATGGCAGATGGGCGTCCGCTACCACAATGGAGAGGGCGTTCCACAGGATGACGCGCAGGCCATGCAGTGGTTTCTGCGTGCCGCCGAACAGGGCAATGTTGCGGCGCAGGCTACTCTCGGCGCTTACTATTGGGCGGGGCGTGGAGTTCCTCAAGATTTGTCGCAAGCCTACTTCTGGTCTGCGATCGCGTTCGCCGAGGGTGACGAGAACAGCAAATCTCGACTCGAAGGGCTGGCCTCCCAAATGACCCACGCGCAGATCTCCGCCGCCCGCCAGCAGGCCGAAGACTGGATCCACACTCGCAGCCAACGAGCGAAGTCCGAGGCGAACTGACCCGGATTCTCCGCCGATCCATCCACGCCATCCGACGACAGCCAACGCCAGACAGACCCAGTCCCGCAGCCGTAGAATATCGGTGTGGCCACGTTGCGCGACATTCTCACGGCAGACGAGCGTGTCCGCGAAGGCGACCCTGCTCTTTGGGAAAAGCTGGATCGCAATCGAGTGCGCTGCTATGCCTGCGGCCATTGCTGTCCGATTCCCGAGGGACAACCCGGCGTCTGCAAGGTTCGCTTCAACCTCGGGGGTACGCTCTACGTTCCCTGGGGATATGTTGCTGGAGTGCAGTGCGACCCGATCGAGAAGAAGCCGTTTTTCCACGCCTACCCCGGAGCCCTCGCCTACAGCTTCGGAATGCTGGGCTGCGATCTGCACTGCTCCTATTGCCAGAACTGGGTCACTTCGCAAGCGCTGCGCGACCCGGAAGCCGCTTCAGCGCCACTCGAGGCCGATCCGGAACTGCTGGCCAAAGATGCGCTTGCCCACGGCGCAAAAGTTGTGGTCAGCACCTATAACGAGCCGCTGATTACCAGCGAGTGGGCGGTTGCAATCTTCCGCCAGGCGCGCCAAGCGGGCCTGCTCACCGCGTTTGTTTCGAATGGCAACGGGACGCCGCAGGTGCTTGAGTATCTCCATCCCTGGCTCGATCTCTGCAAGGTGGACCTCAAGAGCTTCGACGATCGCCACTATCGCCAGCTCGGCGGACGCTTGCAGCCGATCCTCGACACCATCCGCAGCCTGCACCAGATGGGCGTGTGGCTGGAGATCGTCACCTTACTCATTCCCGGCTTTAACGACAGCGACGGCGAACTGCGGGAACTGACCGCATTTGTGGCTGGCGTTTCACCCGACATCCCCTGGCACGTCACCGCCTTTCACCAGAATTACAAGATGACATCGCCCGCCGATACGCGCCCCGAGGATCTGCTGCGCGCCGCCGCCATCGGCCGCGAAGCTGGATTGCGCTACATCTACGCCGGCAATCTTCCCGGGCAGGTGGAGGGCCTGGAAGATACTCATTGCCATCAGTGTGGCGAGATGCTGATCCAGCGCTATGGATATTCAATCCAAAAGTACAAGTTGACTCCAGAAGGCAATTGCCCCGCCTGCCGCACGCCAGTCCCCGGCCGTTGGGCGAAGAATTTCGACGGCCAGATTGCGGCCTCGCCTTTTCGGCCCCGCAGGCGCGCGTGATTGGTTAACCGTCCGTCGTGCGAGTGAGATTCGTATCAGGGCTTCGCTTTAGCGATGCCGTAAGTGCTGCGTTAGGAGAGCGCCTTCAGGCGCTGCGGCCGGGGATTGGAATTTCACCACGGGCTGTTAAAATCCTCTCGCACCATAATTACCATTCATGCGCACCGCAAAAAAATTGCTGCTCGGAGTCTTATTGTGTCTGAGTCTGGGCTGTTCTCCCCGCGATTTCCTGTCGCGCCGCCTCGCCGCCGATTTGATCTCGGCCTCCGGCGCATTCAAGGCTCCGCAATTGTTCTGGCTCACGACCGGCATCGTTTCCAACAAGGATTTCACTTCTCCCGACTCCATGGTGTTACAGCGCCGCGGATGGATCATCGGCACCGAGCAGAAGTGTCCCCCCGAAGTCGAACCTCCGCCCTGCTGGGACGTATTGCTCACCCCGCTCGGAGTGGATACGATCCGTCCCCTGATTTCGAGCGCGCTTCCCGACAATGGCCCTATGTCGATCCAGGTCGCCCGCCGCGAACTGCTGAGCGTTGACGGGATCAGCAAGTCTGGCAACTTCGCCGACGTCGAGTTCACCTGGCGTTGGGTTCCCATCAATCAAGTGGGCGCCGCGCTTTACGACAGCGGAGTGCACTACCGTTCGACCGTAGGATTCCGTGGCTATGACGACGGCTGGCGCGTAGTGGAACAACCCATACCCAGCAATCAGCCCCTAGACGAAGCTCTGCGCAACGCTGAACCCACCGCGCCATAAAAGAAAAGCAGGCTGCTGAGAAACTCCGATTCACTCAAGTTTTTGGGAAGGGTACGGTTTCAGCCGTGCCGCTCAGAGCCACAAGAACGCGGGCCTTAGCCCCTGAGGGCCGGTCCGCACGCCCTAAGAATCATTCTTGAGATCAGTCTTAGTTTGCGTCGAGCCCTTACTGGCGGGCGGCGGCCGTTCGCAGTTGGGCGACTTTCGCATGGGAGGACGATTGCTGATAGCGGGCGATGCCCTGGTAAAGCGCTTCTGCGATTTGCTGGCGATAAGCCGCGCTCTGCAGGTTACGCTCGTCGGTGGGACTGCTCACAAAAGAAATCTCGGTAAGAATGGCGGGCATGGCCGTGCCGGTCAGCACGGCAAAAGCGGAGTCCTTGATGCCCCGGTTGCGAATGTCTGGGTTGTTCGCGGCCAGGGTGGCGTAAAGAGCACGCTGGACGCTTTCCGCGAGACGGCGCGACTCCTCGATTTTTTCGTGCAACCCTCCTGCCGACAACGATACCGGCATCGGCTTGGCGAAGGTTCCATCATCGTGCTTTTCGACTTCCCGCGATCCCGGAGCCGAAAACAGATTTGTGTAGTAGGTCTCAACGCCCCGCGCCGCCGCCGAGCTGCTGTAGTTGGCGTGAACGGAGACGAACAAATCGGCCTGTGTCTGGTTGGCGAAATCAGCGCGCTGATCGAGGGACAGGTAAGTGTCGTCGCTGCGCGTGAACATTACTTCCGACCCCAAGCGCGCTTGCAGCAACTTGCCCAGACGCTGGGTCACGTCGAGCACCAGATCTTTTTCCAGCAATCCCTGCCGTCCAACCGTGCCCAAGTCCCAGCCACCATGCCCGGCGTCGAGCACGATTCGAAACTTGCCGGTTCTCGCCGGCACAGGCTGGCCGGATGCCTTCGCCGCCAATGCCGCCACAGGAGCCGCTTTCAACGGGACCGGCGCTGCGTTCACGGACGCAGACGTGTGGTTCGGAATCAGGTGGTTCGCAGCCAAAGTTTTCTCGCTGCCGCGCAGCTCAACCACCAGGCGATAGGGGCTCGACTCCATGCTCACGGAGAAGTTCGATCCGTTTTTGGTGTCGAGCACGACTCGGGTGACGCCGGCGACGGGCTGAGCGATCCGCACACGAGTCAGCGAAGCATCGCCGACGTCCATCGTCTTTCCATCCAATTCGGGCGACAGAACCGTGTCGTGCAGATCGAAGTAGATCCGCTCCGGCGACATCAAACGATGCACTTCGTAGGGAACCTGATCTTGCATGTCAATGACCACCGTGCTTCCCATGGACGAAGACCAGTGACGCACGCCCGTGATTTTCGGCAGCGCCGCTAACTTGTCTTCCGTTACGGCGGTGAGTGGCGCTGCGTCGGCGCCGAGCTTGTCCGGATTCATCAGATTGTCGGAGACTGTGTGAGATAGAACATCCGGGGGCGCGGGCGGTGTCGTTGCCGATTGTGGCGGGATCGCGGTTGCGGCCACGATCCTTGTGACCGCTGTCTTCCCATGAACCTGCATGCCCCACCACGCTCCGGCTGAAAATAGCGCGGCCACTGCCACCAGACCCATCACTACGCTCAATCCCGGCCGCGAACTGCCGGGGAGTGAAAGGTGGTGCAGAAACGGTAAGGAGTGAGGCGGTTCGGCGGGAATCGCGGGCTCGTCGATCTCGAATGGCTCGTCCTCAAATGGCTCGTCGGCGACGCCAATCTCTGGCAACTCGACCATGGCCGCGGGAATGACAACCGGCCGCGCCAGCACTGCTATTTCTGGAACGACTGCTGGAACGGGCAGCGCTGCAGGTGGAGCTTGCTCCGTCGCAGGAGAAGGAGACGGGGCAAACCCCGTCTCTACGACGGTTTCACTGGGCTCGATTGCAGGAGCTTCGATCGCCGTCGCATCGGCAACAAGCGGCACTGCCGCAGCCGGCTTCGCGTGCAGGACTTCGTTCGCCACACCGGACAGCCAGTCGATGCGCCGATCCTGATCCTCGGGTTTGAGCGCGGAAAGAACCAGTTCAGCGAACAGATCGAAACAGCGAATGTCGTGATCGGGGAAAGCCCAAGCAGTTGTTGAAAACGCCTGCAGCACGCCCAGTTGCTCGCGCCGGCCACGTAGCGGAACCAGCACGGTCGAGCGAGCTCCTATCGCGCGCGCGAAATCCAGTTCGACGCGAGCGTCGATTTCACAATCGTCGCAACGAAGGATGCGCCCCGATTCCAGGCAGTCCTGCAGAAATCCGGATTCGCCGATCAGGTGAACGCCGCGCGCGACCTCGAGCGGTCCGGCGGCCGCACGGCACACCATCTCCGGTTTTTCCGCCTTCGATCCTTCGGCCGCCGATCTTTCCGCAAGCGCGACCACGATGCCGTCGGCTTGTGTGGTGGCCTGAGCGCGGATGCAAATTAATTGCAGTACTTCATCCAGGATGAAGCGTTCGGTCTCGAACAAGTCGCGATCGGAGGCGCATCCCGTAGCTATGCGCCGGTTCCGTATCTGCTCGTGGAGTTCCGAGAAGGCGAGCAGCGCGCGCAGCGCTTCCTGGCGCGCAATCGACTCGATGACGCGGTTGCCCTCCTGCAGCGGAGAGCTGGGATCGGCCGTCGCCGCTTCCCAGTCAACTCGGGTTGGATTGGCACTCATGCCGGCGCGATCAGGACCACGAAAAACCTGTATTCATCGTATGCGGGGCGCGCCGGAAGGCTCATCGCCGCTCTTGGTTCGACCGGGTCAAGCGGCCAAGCTTCACCCGGCGCACGCTCAACCGGCGACTCTTATCGGCGATTTTCCCTGCGGTAACTTCCGGGCGATTTCCCCGGCAAACGACAGCCACAACTCCACTTTTGAGCGTAATAGTCTTTTGGGGGGTAACGCAATGTCCGTCGGTACACGTCCAATTGCGGCTCCGGGAATGCGCAACCGACGCGGTCGGCGTCGTCATGCCCCAGCTACGACCCTTCAGATTTTGCCCTCCGCCGCGATTCGTCCTATGGTTAGAAAGCGGCCCCAAAAAGCAGCCCGGAGATGTGATGACCGACGCAGTCGAGCAGGAAAAATCGGAAAAACTCAAGAAGTCCAACTGGTGGTGGCCCGGAGTAGTGGCAACCAGCCTGGCGGGGGCGGCCGCAGTGGCGTTCCGTGGCTGCTGGCACAGCAAGATGAGCTGGCCGGTTGCCGTGCAGGGATATTCCTACCAGGTTTGCCTGAACTGCGGCGCCATGCGGCTGTTCGACGAGAACACCTTCAGCGCGTACGGCCCGTTTCGCTATGATTTGAACGAACTCATCGCTTGGGAAAAGTCCACAGTTCGCCGCTCACACTGATGGTTCACAGTGAAGGCTCCCAGTTAATGCCCGCTGCGCCTGCCCTTGGCGCCGGCTGTGCCGGTCAGGCTCTGACTGGGTGGCCTTGGCTCTTGTACCACTCCACCGTNNCACGCTCCGGACCGTACTTGACGCTGCCCTTGTAGCCGGTCAGTTTTTTCAAAGCTTGGAAAGTCTCGTTCAGCGTGGCCCGCTGGCCAGTGGCGCAGTTAAAAACGCGCCCGGCGCACTCCTCCGCCGGGGCCGAACAGGCCAGCAGATTGGCCGAGACCGCGTTGTCGATGTAGGTGAAATCACGGCTGGTTTCGCCATCGCCAAAAATCGTGGGCTGTTCCCCACGCAGCATCTGCATACTGAATTTGGCGAGTACGCCGGAGTATGGCGAAGAAGGATCCTGCCGCGGCCCGAAAATATTGAAGTAGCGCAGGCAGACGGTTTCCAAGCCATAGCAACGGTAGAACGACACCATGTAAAGCTCGCTGGCCAACTTGGCTACGGCGTACGGCGAGATCGGGTTGGGGGGCATGGCTTCATGCTTCGGAAGTGCCGGCGTATCGCCATAAGCCGAGGACGAGGCGGCATACACGACCCGCTTCACTTTCGCATCGCGCGCCGCGACCAGCACATTGACCGTGCCGTCGACATTGGCGCGGTTGCTGCCGATGGGGTCCAGCACCGATTTCGGGACCGACGGAATGGCTGCTTCGTGCAGCACGTAATCGACGCCCTCGCACGCTTTGTGCATGGCCTCCAAATCGAGAATGTCGGCTTCGCGGAGGTCTATCCGGTTCAGCACTTCGGTCAGGTTCTCGCGTTTGCCGGTGGCAAAGTTATCAACGCCACGGACCTCGTCGCCGCGTTCCAAAAGAGCGCGCACCAGCGAGGATCCGATAAAACCGGCTGCGCCGGTCACTAGATATTTGGCCATAGGCTCTTAATGATAACGGATGGATTGCCTAGAAGACCCCGCCGCTAGAGTGACTTCTGCTCCGGAGCCCGCCGAACGGGCCGCCTGTAAATCCCTGATGGAAGAATTCAGGACCGGCGAACCCGTTTGGCGATCTGGTGGAACTCGGCGCGGTGGAGCACATGGCGCTTCTGAAAGAACTTCGCAATCTCATCGAGAAAGGCTTTTGGGTCAGCCGACGCCAGGACATCCTTCATGTCACTCCCATCAGCCGATACGCCGTTGGAGACAGCGCTGGGCCCACTCAGTGCGTCGAGGAGTTGCTTTAGTTGCGGCTGTTGTTCTGCTTCGATTTCCGCGAAGCAAATGCCCATGCCCAGGAAAGGGTACGAAGTGCGAACCGTGCCCGAAGCCTGAATCCGTATGCCGAACGACTTGAGTACAAGATCCACTTTCGTGCCGATGGGAAACGTGGTGTGCATTTCCACATAGCAGCCGTGCAGGCTGACGTCGGTGAGGGTTCCCCACATGCGCACGGCGGAGCCCTCGGTTCGAAACTCCGCGCTGCCCGAACAACGAAGCCGGGGACTTTGCCGCCGCTCTTCCCACTCTGGACTGTTCGCATCCGCTGGAGCTCTGCCGCCGCCATTTGGCGCTGGATTACCGGCAGCGGGCGCGCCTTCCGCCACTGTCGCTTTCAGCCGGCGAAGATAGTTCACGCCCTCTTCGCCGTCACTGGAGTCGGGTGGCGAGCCAGGTTGTCCAGAATAGATATGCGGGTCCACGAGCGCCTCCGGCAGTATGCCGCTCCTAGTGGGATCGGCAGATTGCGGGAAGACTTTAGACCGCCGGAAATTGCGACAAAGAGGCGCGAATCTGGCTCCACAGTTCCTCTTTGCCGGTTCCGGTTTTGGCTGAAAACGCTACCATGGGCACCCTGCCATACGCTTCCCCGAGTGCGCGCATCGCCTGCCGCAATTGGTTGCCCGACAACCGGTCGCACTTGGTGGCCACAAT
>PLIC01000084.1 GCA_003139995.1 Candidatus Acidiflorens stordalenmirensis
CCACGTTAGAATGCCAAAATCACGGTCCTGGCGTGACCAGAACGACTTTAGCCCCCGTCGAACGGCACACGTCGATCACGTCCACGACACCCGCAAATGGCAACGTCCCCTCTGCTTTCACGAGAACCGCTTTCTCACTTCGATTCTGGAGGATCTGCCTTAGCCTACTTTGCAGAGCAGCCCATGGAACGGGCTCGTTGTCGATCTTCAACGCGGGCCTTCGCTGCCCCGAGTTGAGCACCTGCACAACGATCGCCTCCGAGCCAGAGGGCAATGGCGGGCCAATCAACACTTCCAGGCCTTTCGGAGGCACTAGAGTCCCTGGTTCCGACGAGTCCGGTTGGGCTGTCAGCAGGTTTGGTGCTTCGACACCCGCGGTACGCAGAGCGCCTAGAACCTTTACCACGTTGGCATAGGGAGTACGAGCATCCGCCTTAATGTAGAGTTTCTTCTCTGTCCGGTTGGACAGGACACCCTTGAGCTTTTCCGCCAAGGCAGCGGGACTGATCGGATTGACTCCGAAGTAGACACTGCCGTCGCCGGTAACACTCACAATTAACGCGTCCTCTTTGTCCGCGTCGGGCATCGGTATGGCGTTGCTGGTGACTGGCAACTCCACACTAATCCCCTTTTGCATCGCCTGAACCGCGATGGCTTGAGACTGCGTGACAATAGAAGGTGGAATGCCTGTAGCTAAAGTTAGCGCGACAAGGCACACTTCAAGTAGATAGTTCATACGTCTTGCTCCTTTCGACCTGTTCAGGTGGAATTGTTAGGGTTTTGCTCCGCCGAGTGACGCGGTTGCCAAGGTCCCGCCGAGGCCCATCGTCTCTACCGCTGAAGATGGCACGATCACCATCGAACCTTTTTCCTTGATGGCTTCGTAGAGCATGTTCATGGCGCGCAGATGCAACGCTACGGGGTTTTCGGCGTAGGCGGCTGCGGCCTGCACGAAGCTGTTGGAAATTTCCGTTTCTGCCTGGCCCAGAATGATTCGCGCCTGTCGCTCACGTTCCGCCTGGGCTTGCCGAGACATGGCGTCTTCCAGACCCTGCGGGATCCTCACATCTCTGACTTCCACCGACTGAACCGTTATTCCCCACGGATTTGTCTTCTCGTCAAGAATGCGCTGCAGTTCGCGTCCCAGCGTTTCGCGTTCGGTGATCATCTGCGCCAGTTCATGACGGCCAATGGACTCCCGGAGCGCGGTCTGCGCGCTCAAATTGATGGCATCGAGGAAATTCTCCACTTCGAGGATCGCCTTTTCCGCGTTCCACACCAGCCAAAAGACAATGGCATCGACGTTGACTGGAACCGTGTCGCGAGTCAGTGTGGATTCGGCCGTCACATTGGCCACACGAACGCGTTGATCCACGAATGGGCTGAGAGTCTCCACGACAGGAATAATGTGAAATATTCCCGGCCCGCGAAGACCGACGTAACGGCCCAGCCGCAGGAGCGCAACTTTCTCCCATTGCTGTACGACTTTGATTGCGAACAGCGCGTACAAGCCCAGCAATGCGCCCACGATTATCGGCGCCGGCTGATGCATGGTTACGCTAAGCAAGGCACCGACGACGAGGCAGAATACGAACGCTGTGACTGCTACGCCATTGATCTGCGCGAAATCGATTTTGGTCATGACTTCATCTCCTGCGAGTTAGCTCTGGAACCAATCCGTGTAACTGTTCGATTAAATCCTCGACGGTAAAGCCAGCCGCCCCTGCACGAGCCACACAATCACCTACGATCTGGGCCAACTGCCGCCCGCGTTCCGCCTCTCCGCCCCGTAGCTTTTGCGCGCTGATAAAAGTGCCCGTTCCCTGGTGGGTCTCCAACAATCCGCCGAGTTCGAGCTCGCGATAGGCGCGAACAACGGTGTTGGGATTGATGGATAAATCGACGGCGAGTTGGCGCACCGTGGGCAGCTGGTCGCCGACGGCAAGCGCCCCAGAAGCGATGCCACCGCGCACCTGGTCTATGATCTGGCGATAAACCGGCACGCCGCTGTGAAGGTCAAGCCGAAAACGGAAGAGAGGCCGACGGGAACTCATCACGCGGTTAATGTACTAGACTACTAGTACACTGTCAAGTGAAAAATTTCGATGGGATCATTGCGAGTCGGAGTGGGCACAGGAGTACGAGCTTGACTGCGACCTTTGTCTCAGTCTTATTGGGAAGAACCCACTCATTCGCAAGAAACGCGAATGAGTGGGGCACCCGCGGCGCCCCTTCAAAACAAAATCAAAAAACCGGCCCAACATCAAAAACATCGGCGATGACAAAATCATCCGCGATGCCAGCCTTGAGCGCTAGCGGCTGTTGGGCTCCCGACTTATTCAGTTTGTACATCGCCTCCAGAGTACGCAGAATATTCACGTGAGTAATGCCCTTCCCTTCGCCGTATTCGCCACGCTTTATGTGAGCCCCGGCGAAAATTGTGGCGATTTGATTTCTTTTATCTGGATTCTGATCCGCAGGATTGGTCGAGCCCCCAAATAGCGGAGCGTCACCGCTCTCGTCAAAAGTAAGGATCAGCAGGCTGTTGTGCTCCTTGGCCCAGTTGTAGTAGCCGTCAATGTTCTCCCGCAACCAGAGGTCGCCAGCCGCGATGCTGAAGGGAGCGGAACCATTGTGCATATCGTTGACGAGGTTTGGAATCACGAAGGAAACAGTGGGCAGAGAATTGTAGTCAGAGGGAAAGTCTTCCTTGAATCGGAGGTTTGACGAATCGGCTATCGTTTTGCCATTGGGTATATTGCAGAAGCTGATCCAAGGAACGTGTTTGCGGGCATAATTTCCCTTATTGCTTTCGACGAAGCCGATCACTGGCAGATCTTCAGAATAACCCTTAAACGAACGTCCAGCGCCGATCAACTGCTCTCCCAAGCTGCTGCTTGTCAAACATTTCTTAGGAACTTGGTTTTCAAAGCCGACTCTCTGGTTGCTGCCGGAAAAAAGCCAGAAATAGTTACCTTCACTGTGGTGCTCCTCAGCATACATCCGAGTGAAACTTGCTCCCTGTGCCCTTAGGGTGCCGTTTATATAAGGCGCAGCCGGATTATTTATGATTTGCCGGTAATCCTTATTTTCCTCGACGACGATCACGATGTGGTCGTACACGGGGAGACCCGCCGGCCCTGCGATGGGTGCCGGGGCGTTCGTCTGCAAGGCAAGCGCTGGCCCCGGCGCGGGCCGTAGAGCAGTGCTGAACAATAAGGCTGTAAGAACAAGTCCAAGAACTTTCATTGGTGAAACTCCGTTCGAAGCGAACCCATCTTTCACATGCTCGTTCACTGCGCAGCGAGTGTCAAGAATGGCCTCCGCCACAACTGCAGATCCCTCGCCTCGCTTGATGACAACTTTAGGACGCATGAGTCAGCCTCGGAACCTCGCCGCCATAGTAAAGTAGTAGTAAGCCCGAATTTGCAACCCCGAGGAGTTTTCGATCTGAATCCTGGTATTCGCAACATTGCCATTATTGCCCACGTGGACCACGGCAAGACCACGCTGGTTGACGCCATGCTCCGGCAGAGCGGCACCTTCCGCGACAATGAGACCGTCGCCGAACGCGTTATGGACTCGAACGATCTCGAACGCGAGCGCGGCATCACCATTCTCGCCAAAAACACGGCGGTGTTTTATGCGGGCGTAAAAATCAATATTGTGGACACGCCCGGGCACTCCGATTTTGGCGGCGAAGTGGAGCGCGCGCTCAAGATGGTGGACGGGGTCATGCTGCTCGTCGACGCCAGCGAAGGCCCGCTGCCGCAGACTCGCTACGTACTCAGCAAGGCGCTTGAAGCTAACCTGAAGCCGATTCTTGTTATCAACAAGATCGACCGGCCCGACGCGCGTCCGCAGGAAGTTCTCAACGAGGTTTACGACCTCTTTATTGACCTCGACGCCAAGGAAGAGCAGCTCGACTTTCCCGTCCTCTACACCAACGCCAAGGCGGGCACGGCGGCCGTTCATCAGGGAGCGGCGGGCGAAGATCTGCGTCCGCTGTTTGATGCGATCCTCGGCACCATCCCTGCGCCGCAAGGAGACGCTAGCGGCGCGCTGCAAATTCTGGTGGCGAACCTCGATTACAGCGACTACCTCGGACGGCTGGCCATTGCGCGCGTTTTTTCTGGAACGTTGAAGACCGGAGAGGACGTCGGCATCGCCAAGCGCGACGGTTCGTTGCAGAAGATTCGAATCACGAAGCTTTTCAGTTTTTCCGGGCTCAAGCGCACCGACATCACAGAGACGGCGCTGGGCGACATTGTTGCGGTGGCGGGCGTCGAAGGCATCACGATTGGCGAAACGATTACCAGCGCAGAGAATCCCGCGCCGCTTCCGCCGATCGTCATCGACGAGCCTACGATTGCGATGCTGTTCACCATCAACGCGTCTCCGTTTTGCGGACGCGAAGGCAACTACGTCACGTCGCGCAACCTGCGCGAGCGGCTGGAAAAAGAGCTGCTTACCAACGTTTCGCTGCGCATGGAAGAGACGGGGAGCACCGATTCTTTCAAGGTGCTCGGACGCGGCGAATTGCAGCTTTCGATTCTGATCGAGATGATGCGCCGCGAAGGTTACGAGCTGATGGTTGGCAAGCCCGAGATCGTCACCAAGCACATCGACGGCAAACTTATGGAGCCGGTCGAGCACCTTACCGTCGATATTCCCGAAGAATTTGTTGGCGTGGTCATGGAACATGTGGGATCGCGCAAGGGCGAAGTCGCCAACATGCACAATCACGGCTATGGACGCGTGCGCGTTGAGTTTCGCGTGCCCAGCCGTGGACTGATCGGACTGCGGAGCACGCTGCTCACCGACACGCGCGGCACGATTGTCATGAACGCGCTTTTTGCCGGATACATCGAGTGGCAGGGAGAAATCCCGCATCGCCCGACAGGCGCGCTGGTCGCCGACCGGCCCGGGCTTACGACCTCCTACGCTCTCTACAATCTGCAGGAGCGCGGCACGCTTTTCGCCGGTCCCGGCGTGGAGGTTTACGAAGGCATGATTATCGGCGAGAACGCGAAAGACACGGATCTCGACGTGAACATTGTGCGCGAGAAGAAGCTGACCAACATGCGGGCTTCAACTTCGGACGAGGCGATCCGGCTGGTACCTTACCGCAACCTCAATCTTGAACAGGCCATCGAATTTATTGCCGACGATGAGTTCGTCGAGGTCACGCCGAAGTCGCTGCGGTTGAGAAAGAAGATTCTGCAGTCGAATAAGCGGAAGAAGGGTTCGCTGGCGGCGGTGGAAGGCTGATTGTTGTCGGGACTGCGGCAGCTGCCGAGCTGCGCTCGGCTTGGACAGCCGAGGGCGGCTGTCCCTACGCAGCCCAGGACGGGCGAGACGCCCGTCCCTACACGAACATTTCTGGATTCGGTATGAAGCGAAGGGCGCCGAAGGACGATGCGGGAGCCAAGAGGAATCTTCGCATGTTTCTGATCCCGTGCAGTTGCGGCGCCAGCTTTGCCGTTGCCGAGGATTACGACCGCCGGGGAATGCACATCCGCAGCTTCATTCTCTGCCCCAACTGCGGCAAGGGTCACGACCCGCGTAATCGGCTGTTGACTCTCGACTACCAGGACGAACGCTTCTGGAAGGTCGGCGGATGCTAGAGCATCGGGCGAGCGGGTGATCGGAGGTTCGGCTGTGACAAGATGGTCCGATGGCCCGATCACCAGATGATCCGATCCCATTTGAAGGCGATCAGCGAAGGTTGTAAACTCACAGTATTCACCGCGCGCCCGTAGCTCAGCTGGATAGAGCGGCAGCCTCCGGAGCTGTAGGTCGGGAGTTCGAATCTCTCCGGGCGCGCCAGTTTATCCCGGCCGTTTTACTTTTCCCTAGGCGGGATCCAGACCGCTCAACGTCGGGGTTTGCGACAGTAATCAGCGGCCCAGCAGGACCAATGTCTCCGTCGCAACGTCGCCCCGCAGAATGCCGATGCGAACTTTGCCGGACTTGTCCGACAGCTCAGCGAGCAACTCCATCGGCGTCTTTACCGGTTTGCCATCCACTGACTTGATCAGATCGCCGACGCGCAAGGATGCCATCTCCGCGATGCCTCCCGGCACGATCTCCGCAATTTTCGCTCCGTCGAATTCCTGAGGCACGACCACGACACCGAGCGAAGCGATCTGCATCCCGTGACCCGGCACACCCACTAATGTCTGAGCAGGCTGACCGGCTGCCACAGTCGAGGGCCGATTCTCAGCAGGAACAGGCATGGACTTAGACGGGTGCCGACGCGAAGAAGATTCAGACTTGGACCTGCGCGAGGGCTCACTCGCAGGCAAATTGCCACCAAATCGAAAAGCGATTCCGGCAGAAACGCGGAAGCTGTTTTGGCTGGGAAGGTCGTAGTTGTTCCAGTGATGGGTGTAATCATAATCGCCCTGCGCCTGAAACCCGATGTGACGAAAAGCCCAATAATTGAGGCCTGCTCCCCCATCTAACACCACGGACGTATCTGCCAGGGTGCCAGCCTGGTTGATGTTGTTGCTGACACCGGGGATCAGCGAGTAGGGAAGAGTAGTCCGGTCCTTACCAAACAGGCCGTGTGCAAAGTACGTGATCCGTCTGGAGCGATTTCCGAAATTAAAGCGCGGCCCGAACATGAAAGAGAAATTGCTGCAGTTATAACCAGTATTCTCGCAATCGTTACTGTAGTGGTCGCTGAAGTCTGCCTCGAAAGCAAGGCGATGCCACACGTGGACAGAGAAGGAAACTTCCCCGCCGTTTAGATTCAGCCGCTGAGAGGACGCACCCGTGTTCGGGCTCGCCGGCAGGTCGAACTTGAGGTACGAGTAGCCCGCGAATACATCGACTGCCGGAATGTTCTGAGCGGAAGCGATGCCTAGAAGAAAGAGAACTGCCAGAGCGACGTGAACTAGCTTTTTCATGTTCCTTACTGCCCTCCAGGGAATGCAAAAAATGGCATAACTGACAGAATACAGGATCGGGCTGGCCACTTGGGTCTGACCGGGGGCAGCCTCGCCAGGAACCATGCACCCTCCTGGCCGGGCTTGTCTTGCGTCAACACTTGCACGGGATAACGGTGATTGGCGATTATAATTGCCGAGTGAGAAAAAGGAAAACGGCACCAAACGTGCCATGCGTGTCGCGCTCGCATCAACCCACGCCCCCGGGGAATCAGCTTCCCATTTTGGAACAATTTCACTGAAAATCGTCACACCGACCCCGCCCATCCATCACTGCAAACCCTCTGGCTCCGTTGTACGCTGCCCTCCGATCCCGCAGACAAGGGCCAGACAGAGGTCTCGCGGAACCAATTTCAAAATTCCGAAAACGAAAGGAGACTTTCCCATGTTCGCACGCATCCTTGAGTTCGTTCCGCTGATGGAGAAGAAAGACGAATTCATTCGCGTCGTAAAGAAAGAGGTCCTTCCCATTCTGAAGCAGCAGGAGGGCTTCCTCGAAATCCTTCCGCTTGTGCCTGAGATCAAGACCGAAAAAGTGCTGGCGGTCACTCTCTGGACCGATAAGAAGGAGTTCGAACGCGACGAGCAAGAGTGGTCCCCCAGAGTCGAGCAGATACTCAAACCCTATCTGAGCACTCCCTCGACGCGAAAGCTGTACACGCTTGAGACCACGCTCTGCGAGCACTTCGAAAAGACGATGATCGCCTAAGCATGATCGACTAAGCACAAGAACCATCCATCCAGTAACTCAGGCCGGAGCAACCAGCTGCCCCGGCCTTTTCGCCTCCGCAGTTGCAAAACCGCCTTCAGCTTGACCTCCCATCCCACCGAGCAACTCACCATCAACCTCAACCCACAGAATAGTTACGAGCTGGTTCTGAACCTGCGCAATTTCAACTCGACGAGGCAGACTCAGAGCAGCTCCGGCAATGCCCTGAGTGTGAGCGCATAGTTCTGCGGCAAGCCGCGTCTCTACGGGAAATCAAACGCCTCGTCAAGTACTGCAACCCGTCAGAGTGAATCCATAGTTGCTGTGGCCGCCGGCATACTGCCGAACTGCGCTCGGCTTGGACGGGCGAGGACGCCCGTCGCCACACGAGCGGGATACAGCAAATTTGAATCCGCTCTAGAACGTGATCCGCACTTCGAACTCGATTTGCCGCGGAGCCCCGTTCGCATACGTGCCCGAACCGGGCAGAACCCGGTCCAGCCGCGAAGTGCAGAAAGCGGTTGAGTTGCCGCAGTATCCCGCCGAACTCGTGTTATTCAGCGAACTGCCCGGCGCGCCGTTCAGCACGCCGCTTAGCTGGTTCCCGGCGCCTCCGAAGTTAGCCCAGTTGAAAACGTTAAACACGGAGACATTCGGCTCCAGCTTCACCCGCTCCCCAACCTGGAACGGCCGGCTCAACCGCAAATCCATCGTCTTCAGCCAGGTCGCTTCCGCATAATGCCCCGGCAGCGGTTGAATCAGAGGCGCATAAGCGCCCAGCGCAAGCAGTTGCTGCCCGGTAAACAATCCGCTATTCACCAGCACCTGGCCCGCCGGCGTCAACTGCCCGGCATACGTTCTGTTGTAAAACGCGATTGTCTTGGTCAAATCGCTGGTCGAGTATTTTCCCGTGCTTCCAATAAACGTTCCCGGCAAAAGATCGCCCACCGTGCCGTCGCCGGTGAGGTCGCTGCGGAAGATTTCCCCGGCCACTCCGCCCCCGTCCTGCTGCGGAATATAGGCGCTCAGCGGAAGCGGCGACGCCACGTGCGCGACCACCGAAAGCCGCAGCCCGTGCTGCAAATCCGCCGTCGGAATGAACGTAAGCTGGTGCCTCCGGTCCATCCCCGAGGCCCCCCAATACCCCAGATGCGGACGGTTGTAATCTTCCGCCACGTTCATCAGCGAATAATCTCCACCGCTGCCGTTCGGCTCCGCCAGATTGCTTTGATAGCGCGAGAGCGTGTACTGAATCGCCACTTCCAGCCGCCGCAAGCGGCGCATCGGGTTCTCTCCGCTGGCCGCGTGGTATGCCAGATGCACGCCTTCATACTTCGACCGCCCGCTCGGAAAGTACATGACGTTGGAGCCCACTGTTGGATTGATCCCGCCGAACGCCGCTTGTTGCTTCCCTAACACCGAGCAGGGAAACGGTCCGCAGAACGCATTCGACGAATCCAGGCCATTGCGCGCGAAATCCGTGATGCTCGCTCCCGGCACGGCGTTCAGATAGCAAGTCACGGCAGCCTGCGAACTGCTGCCCACGAATGTCGCCGGGCCGCATCCCGCTGCCTTCACCGTGTTGGTGATCGCCGACAGCTCCGCCGCATAGGTATTGAGCGCGGGATTTGGATTGTCGGCGTTCGTCAGGTAGCGCACGTCTCCCACGTGATTGGTGTCGATGCCCAGCGGAAACTGCGTGCCGATTTCACGCACATAGTCGAGGGAGAACATGCCGCGTTCCCCGATCTGGTGTTGAATTCCAAATGACATGTGCAACACGCGGGGCGTCTTGAAGCCGGGCGCGAGCAGGCCGCCGAAATTCGCCACGCTGTTCGTCAGCGAGTACATATTCGGCCCGCCCGTCACCGCCGACTGCGCCGCCATGAACTGCGTCTGCAGATCTTGAACCGCCGTGGCAACCGTCCCGATCGGCTGCCCGCAAATCTGCGTCGCGATATCAAGCCCTTCGCTTTGAGTCACCACCGATCCGTCCGGAAACAGCACCGAACCCGTCGGACACAGCGTCAGGCTGCGGTTGTATTGACCGTTCGACAAACGGTTGATGCGGTCCTGATACGTATTCTGCAGCAGGAAATTGTCGTAGAACAATCCGCCGCTCGCCCGCACCACCGTCCGCCCACTGTGTCCCGGATCCCACGCCACACCCACTTGCGGAGCAAAATTGAAGTCCGGCTGGTTCGCGCTCTGGCTGAGCGACTGGTATGCATTCAGACCTTCCTGCCGAAGCAAACCGAATTGATCGAGAATCCAACCGCTCGTGCATGGCGGAGCCTTCACGATCTTCGGGTTGATCGCCGAACATGGCGCCGGCGGCACGTCGCTGTCCGTGCGCCCGGTGTCGCGCACATAATTCACGCCAAAGCTGATGTTCACGCTCGGAAACAGGTTGAGCGTGTCGCCCACATACCCCTCGATGCGCGTGTCGAAGTGTCCGCCGCTCGACCGGTTGAACGCCGAGTTCTCGCTGAAATTTCCCAGCCCGTTGAAAATCGTGACCGTGCCCACGGGATAGTCCAGCGGATTGTCCGCCGACAGGCCCGGGTTGCCATTAATGGCAGTAATCACGTCCAGTCCATTCGAACTGGTCACCGACGGCCCATAATTTCCCGGCGAATAAAAATCTCCCTGTGCGATGCGATGAATCGCTCCCCCGAAGCGAATTGTGTGATTCATCTTATAGATCGTGCTGCTGTCGTAGCGCCCGAACAGATCGCGCTGAATCGTCTGCCGCGGACCGGCCACGCTCGGCCCCAGTCCATACGATCCAATCTGCATGTGGAACGGCGCCGGCTCCGAATCGGCCAGGTCGGGATTGATCGCGTTCACCATCTTCTGATAGCCGAAGCGCGCGCTGTTCACAAACCGCCCCCGGTCCCAATCCATCCCAAAAACCGCAGCCGGAACGTTCAGTTGATTGCGGAAATTCGACTGGCTGTCCGGAGGCCCAATCTCGTTCGCGTTGTCGTAGCTCAGCCGGACAAACCACTTCATGTTTTCGCTGACGTCATAATCCAGCCGCGCCGTCAGCATGTTTTCGCGGAAATAAGCGCTCTGCAAGCTGGTCTGGTTGGGAGCGGGGAATCCGTACATCGCCGGCAAAAAACCATCCTGCTTCGTGCGTTCTCCGCCGATAAATAGAAATGCCTTGTCCTTGATCACCGCGCCGCCGGCCCCAAATCCATACTGCTGCCGGCTATAGTCACTATCCCCTGACGGAAACCCTGCGAGGCCGGCGCTCTGGTCCTGCAGATTTCCAGACAGATTGCCGTGCCATTCATCTCCGCCCGCGCGCGTCGTAACCCGCACCGCGCCGGTTGCGTTGAGCGACTGAAACACTTCCGGCGTGACCCGCGAGACGGTCACTTCGCGCACCGCTTCCGCTGGCAGATTCATTGTGGATGCGCCCCGGGTCTCATCCATCGCCTCGACTTCGTCAATGTCGTAGTGCGTCGTTCGTCCCGATTGGCTCTCGATCGAGAGCGATTCGATCCCGCTCTTGCCCGGACCAAAAATTCTTCCATCCACCGCCTGCACACCCGGCTCAAGCTGCCCCGCATTCAGGTAGTTCCGCCCGCCAATCGGGAGCCTGTCGCTGACCTCGCCATCGAACTTGCTCTCCAACCGCACTGGCCCGGGATTGATCCATTCCAGCTTGAAATCCGCCGTGGCGGCCGCTCCCACCGCCACGTTCACGCTGATCTCTACCGGCGCCATGTCCCGGCCTTCCACGCGCACCACATAAGCGCCCGGCGGCAGCGCTTCGGTAACGTAGGCCCCGTCCTTGCCGGTGCGCGTCACGCCGCTGGCGTCGGTGGCCGCCGAGCTGTACAAAACCCGCGCCTTTTCCACGGGGGTGCCGCTGTCATCCCGAACCGTGCCTTGAATCGTGCCGGTTGTCGGATTTTCCTGGGTCATTTCTTGCTCCTGCGCCCACAACGAAACCGTGAACGCAACAACCACGAGGAGCAATAGGGCAATGGGCAGAGAACGACGAATATGCAAGCCAGAGCAATCGAACAAAGTGCCACTCTCCTGGGGGCAGAACCTCAAGTAGAACCTGAAAGCGGTTCCGCGTCTAAGGATCTAGTTTTCCACTGCAATGATTTTCTACTGAAATCGAATAGAACAGTCTACTAGATGCGCCCACTTCCACGGCACGATGTACGAGTTTTTCGTGCAAGCTGGCAATCCGCAGTCCCAACCATTTCCGGCTGCTTCTCGGAGCACAACAAATTAAGGAACCGGAAAGCCCGGCTCTCCTTGAGAGCTTGCCTGCAGTCCGACTCGTAACGTGAACTTGATCCGCATCGACTCCCCCGGTTGATGATCCAAGAATGAAGCTGACCCGATCAAACTTCGGCGCTCAGCCAGTTGTTCCGTTCCCGTCGCCATCCATTTTTTCATAACGGCAAATACAGTATTCGGTATTTGCAATGCCTGAGTGGCAAAACAATACGGGTTGATTACGGGGCGAATTTAATGTAAATAGTTGAAAACAAATATAGCTAAGCGAATCATCCACATCGTCTCAACCCTGGCCGAAAAATTGCTACATTTCGGCCCTAGAGAAGGTAGTGTGTCTACTTGATCCGTCTTTCGACGTTGCATAGGCTTGCTGTGGCGAAACATCGGACCCAGGTTCTCCCGTCGCCTAAGCTGCCACCACGTTTCGCTTAGGGAAGTGGTTCGATTTGCAGCAAGAACGAGTTCTGAAAGGACAACATTTGTTATGAATATTCCGAAAGGAAGGTGGACGATGTTGAATCTCAGCTCTCCTCGACGCGGCACACGATTTGTCCTGCGGGCATTCATCACCTCTTTTTTTGTACTGCTATTCTCAGCTATGGCACTGGCCCAGGCCACAGTCGGCACGGGCAGCATCGTTGGCACAGTCAGCGATCCCAGCGGAGCCGTGCTTAGCGGCGCCAAGGTTACTATCACCCATACCGCTACGGGGCAGGCCCTCAGTCTAACGACAAATTCTTCCGGGGCATTCAACTCGGGCGCGCTTAACCCCGGCGACTACAGGGTACAGGCTTCCGCCAAGGGTTTTAGTACGGCCAGCGAAGTCATAACCGTGCAGGTCGGTAGCACTGCGACCTTCAATCCCAAGCTGCAAGTCGGTAAGGAAAGTCAAGTGATCGAGGTGCAGGCCAGCGCAATTCAGGTCAACACCGAGCAGGCGGAGGTGCAGGGTGTCCTAACACACACCCAGATCGAGAATTTGCCCGTCAATGGCCGCAACTTCCTCGATCTCGCGCAGCTCGAACCCGGTGTTCAGATTCAGGACGGCGCGAATTTTGACCCGACCAAAGTCGGCTACTCTTCGATCTCGTTCGGCAGCCGTTTTGGCCGCACCGCCCGCATCAACGTCGATGGCGTGGATGTTAGCGACGAGACTGTCGGCACCACGACCGAAGATATTCCTGCCAGTTCGATTCAGGAGTTCTCGCTGGCGCAGTCCAGTTTGGATCTCTCGAACGATTTGACTTCGTCCGGCGCCGTTAACGTGACCACAAAGTCGGGCACCAACGCGTATCATGGCGAAGCCTTCGGGTTCTACCGCGACAGCTCTGTCGGAGGGGCGGGCCTGCCGTCACCTGAAGACCCCGTGACACTCAAGGCAATCCCGACGCCGTATCAGCGCAACCAGGAAGGCGCGAATCTCGGTGGTCCGTTCATTAAGGACAAGATGTTCTTCTTCATGGACGGCGAGCGTACCCTGCAACACCTGGCCGCACCGGTCCTGGAAGGGAGTTCGCTCGATTCCTATTCCGGAACCTTCCCGGCTCCTTTTAAGGAGGAGGAGTTGACGGGCCGCTTGGATTATTCCCTGACCAAGACAGCCCGTTTGTTTTATCGCTACAACTATTTCCAGAACAAGGTCTACGCGACCTTCTACCCTTCAAGTTTCCAGGTTTACCAAAACAAGGATTACACGCGGAACGATGTAGTGGGCTTGGACTTCAATACTGGCAGCTTCACCCACACCATCCGCTTCTCATACCTGAAGTTCCAGAACGAGATTCAGGACGCCACGCGGGGATCGGGTCTGCCCTTCGCCGATTTTCCGGTCAGCATCAACATCGGAAGCTTCACGGTAGGTCCGAATTTGCTGGCGCCTCAAAGCACCCCGCAAAGCGATCACCAGATCAAGTATGATGGCAGCAAGATTCTTGGCAAGCACATCATTCGCTTCGGTGTTGGTTGGAACCACATTCAGGGCGGGGGCTTTGCCAGCTTCTTTAAGATCGATCCGCAGGTGTACGGCGGCCCCGGTTTCTATTGCCAACCTGGCAGCGGCGGCTACACTTCCGCAACTTGCCCGAATGGCCCCGATGGGACGCCGGCTTCCAATCCACTCGATTACTTTAACGTGGAGACTGTCGTCGGAAACGGACAGGGCTTCTCGACCACAGCGCCTGCGTTCGGGTTCCCCGCCGGCGGCTTGGGTCCAGACAACCGGATGTCTCTATATTTTGGCGACTCCTGGAAGATCCGGAAGAATCTGACCTTCGCCGCGGGCTTGCGTTGGGAACGCGACACGGGCAGACTCGACAGCGATTTGGGAGCCATTGCGGCGTTGAACACTGCCAACCCCGGATACGGAAATCCGGTGCATCAGCCCAACAAGAACTTTGCTCCGCAGGCGGGATTCGTCTGGGACCCGAAAGGCGATGGTAGGACCAGCATTCGCGCGGGCATCGGGCTGTACTACGAGAACGTGATCTGGAACAACGTTCTCTTTGACCGGCCCGAGCGCGAGCCGACCGGCGCGTTCCTGAGTTATCCCGCAGCTTGCTATAATGCCGGTCCGCTTCAGGTTCTTGTTCCATCCGGAAGCATATCCGTGGGAACGGACCCGGCGACGGGCGTAAATTACTGCGCGGAGACCTTCGGCCAGGCAGGCGCCGGCCTCGCAGCATTTGAGGCTACGTATCAGGCCGACACGCCGTTCAGCCTCACGGCACAAAACCCGGGTTACATTGGCACGATTCTGGCCGCGGGTGTCAACGAAGGTGCGAATATGTTCGCGCCCAACTACGTGAGCCCGCGCTCGGTGCAGATGAACTTCGGAATCCAGCGTGAAATCCACCACGGATTGGTTTTCAGCGCGGACTACTTGCGAAACGTGGAAACCCACGCCCTGCTCGGTATCGATCTCAACCATACCGGCGCAGCGCGGTCATTCAACCTAGCCGGGGCGCAGGCCGCCATCGCAGCGACCGAAACTGCCTGCGGCCATCCGGGCGACCTGCCGGGTACCATTGCTGACTGCTCTGCAGTAAACGGTCCTGGAGCCGGTGCCACCATCTCAAACTTTGCCGGCAACGGCCTGGGATCTCCGGGGGACATTGGAGAGTCCTGTTTTGCTGCTTTCGGCTATCCCTGCGCCTTTCCCGGTACCAATCCCGGTCCCAATAATAATTTCCAGTACGGCGCGATGAACATGCTGGAGCCGATTAGCCGTTCGGTGTTCAACGCCCTGCAGATGACAATCAAGCAGAACGTTGTGAACCCGATGCGGGGACTGAAGTCGTCAAACTTCCAGATCTCCTACCAACTTTCGCGCTTTATCAACCCCGTGGCGGCCCAAGGCGACTACGCGCCGTCGAATCCGGTGGCCTCCAACGATCAGGACTTCGTTCTAGGAGCTGCGGACAACGATCACCCGCTCAGGTACATGGGGCCGTCGCTGCTCGACCGCACGCATCAAATCTCATTCGGCGGGTCCTTTGAAGTGCCCTATGGCTTCCACTTTGGGATCATAGCTCACTTTTACAGCCCGCTCGCCAGCCCGGTAATCGTCGGGGACACGGGCACCGGGGGACAGATCTTCCAGACGGACTTCACGGGAAGTGGCGTCTGGAGCGACCCGATGCCCGGCACGAAGAATGGGGCGTTCATGCGCAGCTACGGTGTCAGCGGACTGAACGCAGCCATCAACAACTACAACGCGACCGTGGCCAATCAGGCGACACCAGCGGGACAGGTTCTCATCAGCAACAACCTGTTCAACTTGCAGCAGTTGCAACAAATTGGCGCGGTTGCTCCGACGCTGCTTCCGGCTCAGGCCAACCAGCTACCGTTTCCATGGCTCAGGGCCTTCGATTTCAACGCGAGCTGGGTTTACCGTATCCATGAGCGGTTCACCCTTGAACCGCGCGTTGGTATTTACAACATCTTCAACTTCTCCAACTTTAACCTTCCGCCAGGCGCGATGACCGGTTGGGTCGACGAGGGAAGCGGCTCGATTAACAGCTCTCCCAAAGGAACCCCGACTGCGAATACGTTCCGCGTCGGAGCGGGAACCGGCGTGTTCGGTTTGGGCGCGCCCCGGACGATGGAGTGGGGTATGCGTCTGACCTTCTAGACACTGCTGCAAACTGCATTTCGAGCCACCAGTCCCAGACTGGTGGCTCATTTTTTTTGAAATGGATCGGCATTCGATCGAGAGGCGTCCCCAGGCACTTAGCGCGCCGTGGCGGCGCGGCTGAAAGCCGCGCCCTTTCAAAGCAGGCTTCACGAATAATGCGGGTTAGAACGTCCCCTTGTGCGTGTAGTACCCGGCGCGATAGTGCGACTGGTAAGGACCGCCGGGCGGGGTGTTCGTCAGGTCCACACGCAGTTGGCGGAATTCCGAATTCGAATAGCGCTCGGAGGGATAGTACGCCAGCAGATACTGCGTCCGCAGTTCGTCGCCGATCTGGCGGAAGGCGTCGTCCAGTTGCGCGAGCGACGTGGCGTAATAATACTTGCCGCCCGTGTCGGCTGAGATCTGAATCAGCGCGTGCTCGCCGCCCGTGTCTCGCCCCGCGCTCGCTTCGATGGGCACGATGATGATGCTGTAAATAATCGCTTCCGACTCCTGGGCCGCGCGCAATGCCTGTTTGTAGTTCATCTGGCTCATCGTGTCATCGCCGTCGGTGATCAGCACCATCACCTTTCTTCCCTGCCGCCGGCCGAGCGCTTGCGACCCCAGAAAAATCGCGTCGTAAAGCGCCGTCGCCGCACCATTGCGCACCCGGTCGATGCCGGCGTCGATCTTTTTCAAATCGGACGTGAACGGCACCACCTCGCTCACTTCCTCGCTGAACTTATACAAAGCCATTCCGTCTTGCGGCCGCACAATCGCGTGCGCAAACTTGCGCGCCGAGGTCAGCTCCAGCGGAAGATCTTTTCTGGTGCTCAGGCTCGTATCTACCGCCAGTACAATCGACAGCGGCAGCGCCGATTCCCGGCTGAAGATCGCGATCCTCTGCTCTTTGCCGTCTTCCTTCAGCAGAAAATTTTCTTTCTGCAGATTCGCCACCGGAGCCCCACGCGCATCCGTCACCGTCACGAATACGTTCACCAGCTTCACGTCGACCTTGATCGTGGTTTCCGGTTCCTCCGCCATCAACCCGGCGCTGGTGCAAAGGATCGCGAGAAAAATCAATAAGGCCTGTCGGGTTCGCTTCATTCGAGAGTCAGTCATTTGGATGCAGGCTGCCCCCCGCTGTGCCTCCCGGCGATCGAATTTCTTCGGGAAATGGCTCCCCGCCGGCCCACGCCGCTCCATCTTCAAAGTATTCTTTCTTCCAGATCGGCACCGTCTTCTTCAGCGTGTCAATGATCCACCGGCAAGCCTCAAAAGCCGCGCCCCGATGCGCCGCAGCCACCGCGATCAGCACGCTCGTCTCCCCAATCTCGAGCCGGCCCAGCCGGTGGACGATCGACGCTCCCCGTACCCCAAAACGCGCCCGCGCCTCCGCCGCCAGAGATTCCATCTGCTTCAGCGCCATCGCTTCATAGGCTTCGTAGTCCAGATAAAGCGTGCGCCGCCCACGCGTGTTGTCTCGCACCACGCCGTCGAAAATCACCACCGCGCCATCCGCCGGCCGCTTCAATCGCCCAGCCACAGCCTCCGTATCAATGCGCTCACGGACGATCCGGACTTCGCCCCGAGCTTCGCCCCGAGCTTCGTCCCGAAGTTCGCCGCCGCCTTCCGCCAACCCGCCGCTCACCGGCGGCAATAGCCCGACTTCATCGCCCTCTCGCAACGCCTGGTCTGCTCCCGCATATTCTCGATTCACCGAAATCGCCAGCGACGGCGCCATCGCTTCCAACCGCGGAGCCTCTCGCGCATAGTGGAAGATAACGTCCCGCACTCGCGCCCCTTGCGGCAGATCAACCGTCTCGCTCGACCGTCCGACCACGTCCTTTAATACGCCAAAAAAAAGCACGCCAATCTTCATCGCAACTCCCTGTAAAGACGCGGTTTGTCGCGTCTCCCGTGTTCTCCGGCGCCATCAGTGTAGCGCGCCCGCATCCCCAGGGACCTGTCCTTTAGTGTAGTCGCCTGCGCCCGGCCCTTACGTTCGGTCCAATTACCTCCGTAATCGTGCATTAGGTCATTTTCCCGCATAGGCTTATCGGCAGAACTCCACTATTAAGAGGAGGCTGTTATCGTCAGCGCCGCCAACACCGATGCCGGTCGCAGTGCGTCCGCTCGGTCTTTTCTCCACAGCCTCAATATTTTGATCAAGTACACACGGCTGTACGGAGTGAACCACAAGCGCACCGAGGGCCAGTTTCAGACCGCCTGGAGCGAGCTCCAGGCGGCGCTGCCCAAGAGCGGTGACGCTGGTTTTCTGCTCGGCGTCTCCGACAACAAACTTCTTCTCGATGGCATCCCGCTCGAAGCCGGACAGGCCGAGCGCAGCTTCGCGCAGTTGCTGACCGCCGCTGGGCTCTCGAGCATCCTGTTCTCCAACAAGGTCACGCTCGACGACTTTACCCGCCTGGTCCGCGCTTTTTCCATGGCTGGCTCCAAAGCGCAGGACTTCGCCAAGCAGATTAAGGAAACCATCGGCGATAACAAGGATTCCTCCATCCGCATCAATGAGGTCAAGTTCGTCGCCGCCGACCCTGCCACCGGCGAATATTCCATCGCCGCCCAACTCGCCGCCCAAGCCCTCGGCCCCGAATTCAAGCATTGGCTCAATGATCCTCAGAAACTTCTGCAGTTGATCGCCGCCGCCCAGGGAGCGAGCAACAGCGGTTCGGGCACGCCCGGCGGCGCGCCCCTCGGCAGCGTCCCCACCACCCCTATTCCCGGCGGCACGGGCACGGGCCCCGGGGGATCATCGTCCGGCGGATCATCGGGCGGAACTTGGACCGGTGGCGTCGTTCCCTTACAGGAAGAGGAGGTCATCCAGACCATTCGCCTGCTCACGCATTTTGGCCAGACGATGCAGGATCCCAACGCTTCCCCGGAAAATCTCCAGGCCGAACTCGGCAGGGCTCCCGAAGGCGCCAAGGTCAATCTTGCCCAGTTGCTCGAAAGTCTGGCCGCGCAGGCTGCTCAGAACAACACCAGCGACACCAACGACACCCCGCTTCTGATGAAGGCCGCCGAAAGCATGGCCATCAAGTTCGCCCTCGACCGTTATCAGCGCGGCGAAGTCAAGGTCAACGCCGTCCACGACATGATGGAGCACATGAGCCGGCAGATGGACACGCTCCGCCAGATCCTGCGCGTCCAGGAAGACAAGATGTCCAAGGCCGGCATCCTAGTTGAGTCCCACGCCGACATTCTCGACCGCATGTTCTGGGCTGAGATTCCCGAGGCCGGCAAGAAAAGCGTTCTGCTCTCCAGCGAAGCCGCCTGCGTGCCGCCCCGTAACGTTCGCCAGTTCGTCGAAATCCTTTTTGAGCGCGACGACAATGAGATCGCCGCCAACATTCTCGCCAACTACTGCAGTGGCCTCGACGCCAAGGATGCCGAGCCCCGCCGCAAGACCGCTACGGGACTGGCTCAACTCGCCGACCTCTATGCCACCGCGCCAGAACAAGTCATGCCCAATGCCCTCGCCATGATCGGCGAGAAACTTGGCAAGGAAGGCGATGTCGAGATCCAGAGCCTGCTGGCCGCCGCCTTCGCGCGCTTCGGGCAGGAGGCCTGCGCCCGCAGAAAGTACAAAGCCGTCGCCGAACTCTGCGACTCGCTCGAAAGAGTAGCCCAACAACGGCCTGCCTTGGTGCAGGATCTCCGCTCCCGCGTCGGCATCGAAAATCGGCTGCCCGAGATGATCGAAGAAGCCATCGACGCCGATGAGGTGCCCGAGGATCTAATCAACGTCCTGCAGCAGCTTCCCAGAGATTCCGTCGAACACCTTGCCGACCGCTTCTTCCGCGCACAAAGACGCGTCGAGTGCGATCGCATTATCGAACTCGCCGGCGAACTCGGACAACCCGCCATCGCCGATCTGCGCGACATTCTGCGCACCGGCCAGCCCCGCCAGGCTGCCTCCACCGTCGGCCTGTTGAGCCGCCTCGGCGTCACCGCGCTGCTGGAGTTGCTGCCCTCGCGCATGGGCGAGTTCAACCGCTTCTACCAGGACATCATCGTTCGCCAGATCGCCTACGGCGCCGCACCCGACCGCGGACGCACCCTGCTCGAACTGCTCGAACTACTCGACTCCCTCATCTTGCCCGAGGCCATCGACGAGATCGGCATGAGCCAGGACCGGAGCGCCAGTTCCAGCTTGATTGCGCTCGCCACTGCCGGTGAAGCTCGCAACCGTCCTCCCTTCGTGCAACTGAAAGCCATCGAGTCCCTCGGCCGTTTGCGCGAGGTCGAGGCCGTCCCGGTTCTCCGCAGCATCGTCGAAGACAAGAAACTTTTCGGCTACAGCCAGCACCGCGAATTGAGAATCGCCGCCATTCAGGCGCTCTCCAAGATCGATCCCCGCTACGGCACCCAGGCTCTCGCCGACAGCGGCCTCGAGGCCGGCGAACTCGCCATCGCTCCGCTCGATTCCGGCCCCGGATGTCCCTGGGTCCGCCAGCGCCGCTACGAACGCATCATTTTGCCGCGCACTCTCTCCGCCACGCTTTCCAGTTCGTGGGGAAAGTCGAACATCGTCATGCGTGAGATGAGTCTGGGCGGCGGCATGGGCACGCGCAGCGACAATCTCCGCGTCGGCTCCGAAGCCCACGTCGAAATTTCCGTGGGCGTGAAAAAGATCCGCGGCGAGGTTCTGCTCCGCCGCGCCCGCGTCAATGAAATCGGGTTCGAGTTCGTTAGCATGGACCTCGACAGCCGCTACCGTCTCCGCCGCGTCCTGGTCGAAGCCCTGCAAAAAGTCCCCGACAACCGCGTCGCCAACTGGGACGGCGAACGAAGAACGTAGGGCCGGGTGCCCCGATAACTCTGGAGTCAGTCCACTCCACGAGAATCATCGTAGAGACGCGGCTTGCCGCGTCTGGACCCCGCCGCGCTCACGCACCCGCGCAAAGAAAAGGCCCCTGCGCAAGCAGAGGCCTTCTCGCAAACCAAACTCGACAAACCGAACCCGTAAACCACGAACTCGCTTACACAACCTTCACAAAGACAATTACCAGCACGTACAAAACCAGGGACTCGATGAAGGCGAGGCCAAGAATCAGCGCGACCATAATTCCAGGACGTGCCGCCGGATTGCGTCCCAGCGCTTCGCAGGCTGCTCCCGCCACTCTCGCCTGCCCCAGTGCCGCCAGCCCAGCCGCGAGTGCAAGCGCAAAACCGGAAGTCAGCGCCACCCAGTTCGTGGTCGCAACCGCTCCAGTCGTGCCCTGCGCAAACGCCGGCACCGCCATCACCGACGCCATCATCATCATAAACGTCAACATCACGAATTTCCGCATTGTGCTCTCCTTATATGAATTGCCGCCAGTGGGTGGTTGACGCCGCGCTTATGGAGCCGGTGCCCTCACGCTGGAGGCAGTTGTCAGTACCCAGTAGCCAGAAAAAACTGCCGCACTGGCAACTGGGTACTGGCTACTGGATACTGATTCTCTAGTGTTCCTGCCCTGTCGCCTCACCCAAATACACGCAGGCCAGCAGCACAAAAACATACGTCTGAACTAACGACACGCCGATATGCAGTCCCTCGAACACCACCGGGATCCCCAACGGTATGAGCGAAAAGAACACCAGCGTGACCATCTCTCCGGCGAACATGTTGGCAAAAAGACGGATGGTCAGCGACATGGCCCGGGCAATATGGCTAAACACCTCAAGCGGGAACATCAGGAAAGGCAAGAACACACGCAGCGCCAGAGGCACTTCCTTATCCCGCGGCCCGATGAAGCGTTTCAAATAGCCGATGGGTCCGTTCGTTCGCACTCCCTGATAGTGATAGTAGACCCACGTCAGCAGCGCGCATCCGAGCGGCACAATCGGCACCGTGGTGGGCGATTCCAGGCCCGGTACCAGACCGATCAGATTGCAGCTCAGGATGAACATGCCCAGCGTGACCAGGTAGGGTACGTACTTCGAGGAATGATGCCCGATCACCTCATCGGTCATGTCGGCGACAAAGCCGTGGATTACTTCCATCGTGTGTTGCAATCCACCCGGACGCTCCACCGAAAGCCGGGTGCGCACCGTGATGAAAAAGATCGTCAGCAGCATCACCACCAGAATTTCCATTGCAACCGTATTCGTGATCGGAGTCGCCGGATACTTCGGATGAATGTGCAGCTTCAGCAGCAACACCAGCACCGGCGCGCCAAACAGACGATTCAGGAGTGCAGTAAAAGCCAGTTGTTCCATTTTCAGACTTCGCGATTCTTTGGCTACGGTCCCTACTGCGGATTCATCGACAAACTAGAGTGTGTTCCCCGAACGCTTCCTTGAAGAGGAGCGGCTTCAGCCGCGCCGTTTCGACCTAAATGAGTCAGGGGCTTTAGCCCCGCCGGAAGGCCGCGTACCCCTCCCAAACTGCCTCGGCCATCAGGGCTGCCACCGGCACACACAAGCCCCACAAGAATCCCCGAAAAGCCAGTGGAGAACGCTTGAATATAGCATAGGCGGCGACCCCAACCAACCCGTAGCGCACCACGAAACGCAGGATGATCCGGCCGCCCTTTTCCCGGCTGTTCCGGTTGACGATGCGATCGGCCAGTCCCTCGACGCCGCGCGTCAGCGAGCGGAAATTGACGTAAGAAACCGCCACCCCAAAGGCAAACCCAATCGCTCCCGCCCAGCGGTAAAACCAAATCGCCGGCCCGATCAACAGAACGCCCGCCACCAGCATGTTGCGCAGCACGCGAGGAATGATGCGCTCATAGATCGAGAGTTCGTCGAATGTGCGCTCATGGATTGTGCGTTCATCAAGAGTCTCCGCCGGCAGAATTTCCGCGGGCCGGTCGAAATGCTCACGCTCGTTCATCATTTATCTTTGTAAGCGCCCATGGCCATGCGGATCATCTGCCAAAATCCCACCACCGCGCCAAACAACAGCCCGACCAGATAGAGCCACCGGGTATGCAGCCAGTAATCGCCCAGCTTCCCCAAAAAGTAACCCAACACAATCGCCGCCGGAATAATGAACCCAAGCTCGGAATAGCGAGCGGCCGAGACGAGAGGATCTTTCTTGTGTGAAGACGTGTCAGATTCGAGATTAGGCTTCTCAGCCATCCGAAGGAATTCTAAATCATGCGGTCAGTTAGCAAGCGCCGCCTGGCCGGTCTCTTTATGAACAACTCCATGATTTGTCATCCCGAGCGCAGCGAGGGATCTGCAGTTTGCGGAATTCCCAGCACCAGAAGCCAAGAGCTAAGAGCCAACAGCCCTACCTGATCATCGCCGCCACATGCGGCGATTGCGCAATCCCCAGCGACCAGTTGACGCTGCGAATAAAAGGTTCCGGATAAACTCCGATTACGATCGTCGCCAGCGCCGTTACGCCCACCGCGCAACGCATTCCCAAACTGATTGGCAGCCGTCCGGTTTCCATCGGCGCGCGCATCAGCATGGCGTTCACAATCTTCAAGTAGTAATAAAGTCCGAACAGCGAGTAGAACACGCCGAGCGAGGCCAGTCCGTAATGTCCGCTTTCGATCAGGCTCAGAAAGATGTAATACTTGCCCAGGAACCCGGCGGCGGGCGGAATGCCGGCGAGTGAAAGCAGAAACAGCAGCATCAGCGCGGCTTCGACCGGCGCGCGCTTGTAGAGTCCGGCCATATCGTCGATCTCGTCGCCAATCACGTTGCGCTGCCGCAACGACGTGATCACCGCGAACGCACCCAGATTCATGAACGTATAGACGAGCAAGTAGATCAGGATTCCCTTAAAGCCGTCGAAAAACGCGGGGCTGCCGGGCTGCGAAGTCCCCATGGCGACAAACGCCAGCAACATGTAGCCGACGTGCGCAATCGAGGAGTAAGCGAGCAGCCGTTTCGTGTTCGTCTGAGTGAGCGCGGCGAAGTTGGCGCCGGTCATCGTAGCAATGGCGACGACCACAATCACGGGCGTGTAAACGGAGCGGAGCGGAAACAACCCAAACAACAGTATGCGCAGCAGCATCGCCCAAGCCGCCGCTTTCACCGCCACCGACATGAAGCCGGTAATGCTGGTGGGCGCGCCTTCGTAAGCGTCCGGCGCCCACTGATGAAATGGAACCGCGGCGATCTTGAACAGCAATCCGACCATGGTCGTCAGCAGCGCGATCACCACGACCGGATTGTGCGGGCTCTGCGCCGAGACTGCGCGCGCAATGATCGCCAGATTGGTGCTGCCGGAAATTCCATAGAACAGCGAGAGGCCGTAGGCAAAAATGCCCGACGAAAATGCGCCGAGCAGCAGATACTTCAAGGCCGCTTCATTCGAGCGCCGGTCGCGCCGCAAGAAACCAACCAGCACGTAAGTGGAGATCGCCATCAACTCGAGCCCGATGAAGATCAGCACGATGTCGATTCCCGCCGCCATGCACATCATGCCCACCACGGAAAGCAGCAGCAGCGCATAGTATTCCCCGTGGTGCTCATCTTCCACATCGAGATAGTGCACCGACATCAGGATGGAGATGGCCGCTCCCGCCAGAAACAGATACCAGAAGTAAATGGCAAAGCGGTCGACCAATAACGAGTTATAGAACCCGAGCAAGCCCCTCGGCGGCATCGTCAACTGAATTTCCCATACGCACAACGCCGACATCAGCACGCCGGCAAAGGCGCCCACGGCGTTGATCCACTTCCATCCCCGCGGCACCATCAGGTCGATCAGCAGAATGCCGAGCGCAAAAATGGTGAGTTCCACCATCGGCAACATCAACCGGTAGTCGACTAGGTAGCGGCCTTGCACTTAGTTACTCGCTTTCGGCACGGTGGAGTTCGTTCCGGCGGCCTTCGGTCCGATGATTTTCGGTCCAACAGCTTTTGGTCCAACGACAGCCGCCGCCTGCGGCGCTGGCACGGGCGCAACCGGCGCATTCGCACTGGACTTATCATGAATCGTCTGCACAATCTGATTGACTGGTTGTTCGAGGATCTGGAAAAATGGCTTGGGATAAACGCCGATCCATAACGCCATAACGATCAGCGGCACAAACGTAAGAATTTCGCGTGGCGTCAGATCGTGCAGCTTCTCGTTCTTCGGATTCGTCACCGTTCCAAAGAAGACGCGCTGATAGAGCCAGAGCAAATAAGCCGCGGCCAGAACTATGCCCGGCGCCGCCCAAACTGCCCATCGCCAGTTCGCGGCAAATGTTCCTTGCAGGATCGTAACTTCGCCGATAAATCCATTAAGCCCCGGCAATCCCATCGACGAGAGAAACATGATCATGGTGATGGTCGCGTAGAGCGGCATCACGTTCGAGATGCCGCCATACTCCGCGATCTCACGAGTGTGCCGCCGCTCATACAAAATGCCGACGATCAAGAACAATGCGCCGGTCGATATGCCGTGATTGACCTGCTGCAGCACGGAGCCGGCCAATCCCAACGGAACCAGCACAAAGATCCCCAGCGTGCAGAACCCAAGATGGCTGACGGACGAGTACGCCACCAGCTTCTTCATGTCCTTCTGCATGAGCGAAACCAGCGCGCCATAAATGATGCCCACCAGCGAGAGCCCGATCACCCAGCCGCGAATCGTCACATTCAAGAAGGTTGCGGGGCTGGTGAGGACCTGCGGAAAGAATGGCAGCGAGAAGCGCACGAATCCGTACGTTCCCATCTTCAGCAAAACGCCCGCCAGAATGACCGAGCCGGCGGTGGGCGCTTCCACGTGCGCATCCGGCAGCCACGTGTGAAACGGAAACATCGGAACCTTGATGGCGAATCCAATGAAGAAAGCAACGAAGAGCCAGATGGCGTAATGGAAAGGAATCAGCGGCGCCGTTTGATAAAGCGCGGGAATATGGAACGTGAAAACACCAGTAACCGTGTGGTGATGGAAGTAGAGGAACAGGATGCCAAGCAACATCAGCACAGAGCCGAGCAGCGTGTACAGGAAGAACTTAATGGCGGCATAAAGTTTGTTCGGGCCGCCCCAGATGCCGATCAGCAGATACATCGGCACCAGCATCGCTTCCCAGAAAACGAAGAAGAGGAAAAAATCGAGAGCCATGAAGACGCCGAGCATTCCAGTCTGCAACACCAGGAACCAGACGTAATATTCCTTCACCCGGATCTCGATGGCCGTCCACGAGGAGAGAATCGAGATCCATCCCAGCAGCGTGGTCAGCATGATCAGCAGAAAGGAAATGCCGTCAATGCCCAGGTTGTAACCCGCGCCAATCGAGGGGATCCAGTTATTGGCCGTGCCCTCGAGGAACTTGAAGCCCGGCTCGAAACGCAGCGCCCAGAACATCGGCACCAGCGGCAGCGAGATCAGAAACCCGCCAAGCGCAAAGATGTTCGCAATCCAGCGGATCGCGTCTTTGTTCTCCTTAGGGACGAACAGGAGAATGAGCGCGCCCACAAGCGGCGTGAAGAGAATGATCGAAAGTATGTGACTCTGCATAAGAGCTCTTAGCTGTTAGGTCTTGGCCTTTGGCTTTTAGCTAACAGCCAATAGCTAAGAGCTGGCATTTTACTTCCACACGTAATACACGCCAAATCCCAGCAGGCCGGCGACCATGACCAACGCGTACCACTGCACCAGTCCCCATTCGAACAGGCGCGCAATTGGAGACAGGGGAAACCTGCATAAAATCGCCGGCCCGTTGACAAGCGGGCCGTCGATGATCCACTTATCCCACCACTTCGAAAGCGTGGCGACGGCGCGCGTGACCCAGCCAACATCGTTGACGGCTCCGTCGATGATCTTGGCATCGAACCACGACGACGCTTCGCCCGCGCCCATGGCGCCCAGGCGGACATCGCCAATCTTGCGGCGTCCGGTGAAAGCGTAGTCGTAGGCCTCGTCGACAAACCACTTGTTGTAGAGCGCGGTGTAGAGCGGCGGGGCTTGCACGGCAATGGGCTCGGTGTAACCTTTGCCGGCGTTCGCATAATAGCCGTAGGCCCATCCTCCACCCACAACCGCAGCCACGACGGATAGCACCATCAGCATCCACTCCAGGCCGCGATGTTCTTCGCCAGCGGGCTCCTGCGGCGCAGTCGGAGCGACGGAAGCGGCGGTCTCTTGCGCGAATACCGGCTCCAAAAACTTTCCGAAGGCGTTCGTCCCACCCAAACTCGCCGGCACCCCCAGCCAGCCAGCGCAGACCGAGCCGATTGCCAACACGACCAGCGGGCCCGTCATGGACTTGGGCGATTCATGAATGTGGTGCTCGACTTCGTGGCTCATCCGTGGCTGCCCATAGAAAGTCAGGAAGATGAGCCGGGCCATGTAGAACGCGGTCATCAGCGCGGTGCCAAAACCGATCAGCCAGAGATACGGAAAGCTACCGTAGGCGGAACGATACGCCTGCCAGAGGATTTCGTCTTTCGAAAAGAAGCCTGCCAGCGGTGGAATGCCCGCGATCGCCAGCGTCGCGATCAACATCGTCTTGTACGTGGTCGGGATGCGCCCGCGGAGATCGCCCATGTTACGCATATCCTGCTCGCCGCTCATGGCGTGAATCACCGAACCCGCGCCGAGGAAGAGCAGCGCCTTGAAGAACGCGTGCGTGAATACGTGGAAGACGCCCGCCGCAAAAGCGCCGACGCCAAGCGCGAGGAACATGTATCCCAATTGCGAAACGGTGGAGTAAGCAAGCACGCGCTTGATATCATTCTGCACCAGCCCAATGGACGCGGCAAACACGGCAGTAAGCGCGCCAATGATGGCCACGGTTTTCATTGCCGTCGGCGCCAGCACGAACACGGCATTTGAACGCGCGACCATGTACACGCCCGCCGTCACCATGGTCGCGGCGTGGATCAACGCCGAAACTGGCGTAGGGCCTTCCATCGCATCCGGCAGCCAGACATAAAGAGGAAGCTGCGCTGACTTGCCACAGGCTCCAACGAACAGCAGCAGCGCGGCAATCGTAAGCACGGGATCGCCGATCGCGAAGTGCCCACTGTGCGCCAGCGCGTTGATGTCGGTGAAGCGAAACGAGCCCAGATACCACGAGAGCGTGAGCGCGCCAAGAATGAATCCGGCATCGCCGATGCGGTTCACGATGAAAGCTTTGTTGGCTGCATCGGTGGCCGACTTGCGATGAAAGTAAAAACCGATCAGCAGATACGAGCACAAACCAACGCCTTCCCATCCCACGAACAAAAGCATGTAGTTATTCGCCAGGATAAGAGTAAGCATCGAAAACATGAACAGGTTCATGTATCCGAAGAAGCGGTAGTAACCGCCTTCGTGCGCCATGTATCCGACGGAGTAAATGTGTATCAACATGCCCACGCCGGTCACAAAGAGCAGCCATATAGAAGAGAGCGGATCGAGCAGGAAGCCGGCGTCGGCGTTAAAGGAGGCAGTCGTGCCGTCCTTCTTCAGGAAGTTTAGATGCCCGTTGCCGCCCAGCCACGTATAGACAATTTTCTCCAACGGACGCCCCGTGCCATGCGCGAAGTGCGTGTACTCGACGACCGTGAAGCAGGCGAACAGGAACGCAACGACGACCGCGCCAACGCAGATCGCGTTGACCGTGGCCTTCTGCAGTCGCCGCCCGAAAAAGAACATCATCGCGGCGCCGAAGGCCGGGAAGAGCGGGATCAGCCAGATGTGGTCGAGAAAGAACATGTCGTTAGTGGTCGGTCGTTAGTCGTTCGCTATTCGTCGTTCGCCTTTGGCTGTTAGCTCCTAGCTCGCAGCCCGTAGCTCGAAGCTAAAAGCCAATAGCCAAAAGCCGATTACTACCATTTCAACAAATCAATTTCATCCACATTGACCGTCTCTTTATTCCTAAAGAAGGCGATCAAAATGCCGAGGCCCACGGCGGCTTCGGCGGCGGCGTCTACCACGATAAAGATCGCGAACAACTGCCCGTGCAGATTTCCCCACATGCGCGAGAACGCCACCAGGTTCAGGTTCACCGCATTCAGAATCAATTCGATCGACATCAGCACAATCACCACGTTGCGCCGTATAAGCACACCAATCACACCCAGCACGAACAGTGCCGCCGCCACGACGAGATAGTGAAGCGTAGTTATCGGAACCATAAAACCGTCGTTCGCCGGCCGCAGTTCGCTGATCGGCGTTGCTGTTGGTCTTGCGAACAGCGATCAGCGAACGACGAGCTACTAGATTTTCTTCTTCGTCATAATCACCGCCCCCAAAATCGCCACCAGCAACAGCAGCGAAGCGATCTCGAAGGCGAACGTGTATTGACCCATCCTGCCCGCTTCTCCGTAAAGCATCTTGGCGATTTCCTGCGTGTTCGATCCTTCGGCCAGCGGCATTCCGCGATCCGGAAACAGCGCCTTACCCTTGGTGAACGCGAACACAAACAACGCCAGCAACGCGCACGCCGCTCCTAATCCCACCGCCCAGATGCGATTGAACCGCCGTTCTTTGGACGAGCGGTCGATATTCACCAGCATGATCACGAACAGGAACAGCACCATGATTCCGCCCGCGTAAACGATGATCTGGACGCCGGCGACGAATGGGGCATACAACATTAAGTAGAGGCCCGTCACCGCGAGCAGGGTCACGATCAGCGCCAGCGCGGCGTGCACGGCGTTTCGCCGCGTGATGACGAGCACGCCACTGATAACGGCTACTCCCGCCAGCACATAGAAGAACCACGGCGTCGCGACCGGGGCCATGCCTGAGTTGATCGTTGAATTGAGAGCCGAGTTCATTGCGAGGTTCATGAAAAGATCACCCCCACGATGGCAGTCACGATCAGCACGCCGAGCGAGATCGGCAGCATCACTTTCCATCCGATCTTCATCAACTGGTCGAAGCGGTAACGCGGCCACGTCGCGCGATACCAGATAAACAGATACATGAAGACGGCGACTTTCAGCACAAACCAATATACGTGATCGATGCCGTCGTTGAACCTGCCCGCCACGCTCATGTCCGCGGAACGGCCTGCGACCGCAATCACGAGCAGCAGCAGCGCGACGAAGCCGAGCAGCGCCGCGAAAACGGCAAGCCCAATCCGCTGAATTCTAAAGAACGAATGCGCCGGCATCCGCGCCACGCCGATAAGGGCAATCGCCGCCAGAGCAAGAAACGTGAGGCCGGGAAAGAGCGAAAAAATAAAGTCCCACGCCGGTGCGTGCAGCAGGTTCGGAAACGGACGCATCCATCCGCCGAGCCAGAGCGTGACCGCGATCGAAGAGACGGCGATCATGGCCGCATATTCGGCAAGCATGAACAGCGACCAGCGCAGCCCGCTGTATTCGGTATGATATCCGGCAGTCAGTTCCGATTCCGCTTCGGCCAGGTCAAAGGGCGCGCGGTTGGTCTCGGCGACCATGGCGATGGCGAAAATCGCGAACGCAATCAGGCCGAGCGGAAAGAATTTGAAGATGAACCAGACGCCCTGCTGCTGCTGTGCCTGGACAATCCCAATCATGCTCAGCGTTCCCGTGCCGCTTGCGTTCAGGCTGGTCATCAGGATCGCCGAGACCACGGCCAGTCCCATCGCCACTTCATAGGACACCATCTGCGCGCTCGACCGCAGCGCGCCGATCAGCGGATAGTGCGAGTTCGAGGCCCATCCCGCGACCACGATGCCGAGCACGCCGAGCGACGAGACGCCGAGCATAAAGAGGATGCCAATGTTCATGTCGCTCACCGCCTGCGAAGGGCCGAATGGAATCACGGTATACACGGTGAATGCGGCGAGTAGCCCGATCATCGGCGCGAACCAGAAAACGAGCTGGTCGGCTTCGGCGGGGATGATGTCTTCCTTAATCATCAGTTTGACCGCGTCGGCAATGGGCTGCAGCAATCCGTGCGGGCCGACGCGCATGGGGCCAAGGCGAACCTGGAAGTGCGCCAGCAACTTGCGCTCGATCCAGTTCATGGCGATCACGGCCACCGACACACCCGCGAAAATGATGAGCACGTAAATCAGCGCCCAGAACTGGCTCCCCGCAGAACCGGGCGTTAATGCCTCCTTGCTGTCGAGATACGACATGATGAAATTCGGCATCAGCGGTCCACCTCGCCGAGCACAATGTCAATCGTGCCGATGACGGCGATCACGTCGGCGACAAGCAAGCCGCGCACCATAAGGTCGAGCGCCTGCAAATTGACGAACGATGGCGGACGCACACGCAGGCGGTAGGGCTGCGTCGAGCCGTCGCTGACGATGAAGTATCCAAGCTCGCCTTTCGGCGCTTCGATCGAATGATAGATTTCGCCCACCGGCGGTTTGATCACCTTGGGCACTTTGCCCATGATTGGGCCTTCGGGAATAGCATCAACCGCTTGCTCGACGATGCGCATCGACTGGCGCATTTCTTGCATGCGGACCAGGTACCGGTCGTAGGTATCGCCGTTTTCGCCGGTCGGAATTTCGAAATCGAACTTGGAGTACGCCGCGTAGGGCTGGGCTTTGCGCAGATCCCACTTCACGCCGCTGGCGCGCAGCACCGGCCCGGTTACTCCGAGTGCAATACAATCGGCGCCCGAGATCACGCCCACATTCTTAGTACGCTCCAGCCAGATGCGGTTGGTGGTGAGCAGAGCTTCGTATTCGTCGATCTTCGGCGCGAAAAAAGTCAGGAAATTCTTCACGTCTTTTTCGAAGCCGGCATAAGTCTCGTACTGGCAGCCGCCGATGCGAAACGCGTGCGTGGTGAGGCGCGCGCCGCAGTACTTTTCAAAAATCTTCAGGATCTCTTCCCGGTCGCGAAAGGTATAGAACAGCGGCGTCATCGCTCCGATATCGAGCGCGTGCGTGCCCAGCCAAAGCTGGTGGCTGGCGATGCGTTGCAGTTCGGTCAGGATCACGCGAATATATTGCGCGCGCGGCGGCGCTTCCACATTCATCAACTTTTCGACCGCTTCGCAGTACCCGAGCCCATTCGACACAGCGGCGCAATAGTCCATCCGGTCGACGTAGGGAGCGAACATCGTGTAGGTGCGGTTCTCGGCGATTTTTTCTACGCCGCGGTGCAGGTATCCGATGACGCATTCGGTGCCGAGAACTTTTTCGCCGTCGAGCTTCAGGATGACGCGTAACACGCCGTGGGTCGCCGGATGCTGCGGTCCCATATTGATGATGAGTTCGTTCGAATCGAGATAGGTCTTGTCGGGAGTTTTGAGATCGAGATTGGACCGATCAAGACTGGAAAGTGCACGGTTCGAGGCGTCGTTCGTCTGGTCGTTCTTATAGGCGCTCATTGTCCGCTCTCGATCCCCAGGTTGATCTGCACCCATTCTTTGTCTTGTTGCAGAATTCCGTAGTCTTTGCGCAGCGGGTGGCCCTTCCAGCCGTCGGGCAAGAGAATACGCTTCAGGTCGGGATGTCCGTCGAACGTGATCCCGAACATGTCGTAAACTTCGCGCTCCAGCCAATTCGCGGTCGGCCATATCGAGACGCTTGAGGGGATCGAAGCACCGTCGGCAATCTGCGTCTTCACGCGCACACGCTCGTTGCGCGGGAAAGAATAGAGAATCCATACGACGTCGAATTGCTTTTCGCGCTTCGGATAATGCACTGCGGTGATATCGACGCAGTAGTCAAACTGTTCTTCGTCGCGCAGCAGGCGCAGGATGTCGGGGATCAGCGAGCGGTTAACGGCAAGGTAGTTCTGTCCAAGATAAGTCTGCGCATCGAGCCCCGAGCCATACTGCCTCCGGTATTTTTCAACCATCGGCGAGGTCCACGGCATCGGGACGGGACCAGCGGGTTTCGCAGGAGCAGCAGGCTTGGCGGCGGGAGCGGCGGGCTTCGCAGGCGCGGCGGACGCCGCCGCTGCGAGCTTTTCCGCCGCCGGTTCCCTCTCACCTTCCGGCGGCGGTGGTGGAGGGGGGGATTTGACTTCCTCGGCCATGCTAGGGTCTGTCGTTACACAAGCCGCGCAAGTATCGGCAAATTTTCACTTCTAACAGCTAGCTGCGGTCACCGTCAATGACCGTCATCACAACGCCCGCTATCACTTTGACCGTCGCCACCTGGCGCTAGCGCCGGACCGCCTGAAAACCTTCGATTAAGTCGCGAATCCGCACCGCGTCGCGCTTGCGATGGCCGTGACTGGCAATCGGATCGGTGCCTCCGGTCGATTCGATCAGAATGTCCGACCAAAGGATTCCCGTCGAGATCTTCACCGAAGCCACCTGGGAAATCGCGATGCTTTCCTCGTTGCTGCCGAACAGACGCCTCTTCACGCGGCTCACGCGCAGCGGGCTGACGACGATGCGCGTCGGGAACCACAGGTTCCCCCTGGTCCAGCGGCTCGCGCTGAAGGTCTCATCGGAAGCAGCCGGATTTGGACCTGCTGAACTTATACCCATTCGAGCGCGCCCTTCTTCCAGATCCATACGTAGCCAACGATCAGGATGCCGAGAAAGACCAGCATCTCGATCAGCCCGAAGCGGCCCAGGGCCTTGAACTTCACGGCCCAGGGAAACAGGAAAATCGTTTCCACTTCGAAGACCAGGAACAGTATGGCAATGATGTAGAAGCGAACCGTGTAGCGTCCGCGCGCGCTGTCGTAAGGATCGATGCCACACTCGTAGGGCATCAGCTTCACGCGGTTGGGACTTTGCGTGCGGATGATTATGCAGATCGCCAGCGTGACGGGGATCAGAATGCCGACGACGGCCAGGAAAAGAAAAATGGGAACGTAATTTTGCGGCATGAGCCCTCGAAGCAGTCGCAATAAGAGCGAATTTGAATAGTAACGCCGAAGCGCCCCCGGCTTCAAGAACAAGTGAACATTTCAAGTGCCAGGTCTCAAGATGCGAAGCAAATCGCAGACCTCACCAGTATCACCAGACCCAGCACCCACTGCAGGACGCCCAACGCCGTAGCCAAACGGTCTTGTGTCATTTTTTCCTCTCCGAAGCAGTCTTGTTCACCGAGCGCCGCTTGATTTCTTTGAGGCGGTGGCTGGCACTGGAGTCGAGATCGAGGGCGTAGAACTTTTTCAGGTCTTGAATACGCTTGAGATTCGCCGGGCTGAAGGGAGTCTTGCCGTCGAAGGCGTGGAGCACGATGCCTTCGAGCAGGTCCCCCAGGGACATGTCGTGATATTCCGCGAGGGCCTTGAGAACTTTAAGGAGGCGTTTTTCCATGCGGACGCCAGTCTGGACGCGTTCGATGAGGAGTTGCGATTCATTAATCATGGTACCAAGGTACCACAGTACATAAATAGCGTCACCCGACGCGCAGGACTAGATGGCGTCTAATTCTCCGCAGAGACGCGGCTCGCCGCGTCTCCGCCCGCCGACAACTCCACAATTGCGTTCCCCGTCAGTTTCAGCCCCACTCCCCAATTCTGACGCGCGCTGGCTCCGTCGTTTCCGTAGCCGCTCACATACAAGGTGCAGTAAAAACCTTCGCGGACACCGCCCTCCTCACCGAAGTAACACCGCCGCACGCACACCTCCGCCGCCGACGGAGTCTCCGGCGCCCGCCGCAATAACTCAACCAGCTTCCTGGCAAACTGTTCGTGAGCGAAGAATGATTGCCGCAACGAAGATAGACGAGCATCAATGTTAGAAAACACTACGTCCACATAACTCGCGAACTTATGCGACGCATCGTAAACGTCTTCCTCCGCGCTCAGTTCCGTCGTCTCCCAGGCGTCGCACTTCGCCGTCTCCACCGTGCTCCGCGCCGAGTTCAGCGTCCGAAGAAATTCCCCCAGCTCGGGAAATGTCTTCGCTTCCTCGATCCACGACATCAACTCTGGACGCCGCTTCAACTCAATATAAGCAAACTTGCCCGCCGGATCCTTCCAGGGAAAATCCAGCACCGGATCCTCCCGCCTCAACTCGATCGAGAAGTCGGCATCCATCGGAACCTCATCCATCAGAATCTGCGCAGGAAGTTCACAATCTCACGCTCCGCCCAATAACCGTCGTCATACCGATCTTCGTCATACCGATCATCGTGATGCTGATCGTCGTGATAACGACCATCGCTGCCAGTCCCCGCTCCAGCGGGCGATCTGACAGGTACCCCCGATAAACGCGCAGTGCCCGCCGTCGGCCGTCTCCACGAAGGTGATGTTCGGGTTCGACGAAATCTTCCGCCGCGTCTCCGCCGTGATGCGCACGAACGGATCATTCGCCGCGTACAAGACCAGCGCCGGCACCGCGATGCAATCGATTACGTGCGCCGCCGAAGCGCGATCATAGTAATCGTCCGCGCCCGCGAAGCCGCAATAGTAAGCCGTCACCTTGTCGTCAAACTCGCGCAGGCTCCGGATGCCGCGCAGGCGGCTCACGTCGAAGTGGCCGGGAAACAGCCGCGCCTTCTGAAGCATTCGGCGGCGCAGCGCCCACAAGAAATATTTTTCGTAAATCCGGTTCGCCGGTTCGTGCAGCGCATCCGCCGACGCCGCCAGATCGATCGCCGGACAACACGCAGCGACGGCTCGAACCTGCGGCGGCGCTTGCGGTCCCCACTCCCCCGCCAACTTCAGCACGATGTTGCCGCCCATCGAGAATCCAACCAGCGCCAGGCGCGAAATGCCGTCGCGCGCGATGACCTGGCGCGCCACCGCCGCCACGTCATTCGACAACCCCGAGTGATAGAGCACCGGCGCGAGCGCGTCCGTGCCGCCACAGTTGCGCTGGTTGTAGCGGATCACGTTCATCCCCGCAGCCAGAGCCTTCTCGGTGACTCCTAGCATGTACTGCGAGTCGCTTGACCCTTCGAGCCCGTGCACAATAATAATGGTCAGTGCGCGCGCTCGATCCGTTTGCCAGTGGCAGTGACAAAGCACCTGGACGCCGGGCGCCACTTCAATCAGCCGCTCCTCGGGCGCAGGCAGATGAAAACGCCGCGGAATTAAAAAGCTGGCAACGGTTTGCACGTGTCCGCCGCGCAACCAGCGGCGTGGCGTGAAGGGGCGCGTCTCCTCGTGTGTTTGCGAAGTATCCACACTTTGATTTTAAATAGAAGATAGCACTTTTCTTCGTGGAGTTTTCTTCATGCCCATCTTCGAGTACGTCTGCAAGGAATGCCAGCACGAGTTCGAGGCTCTGGTCTTCGGCAAACAAAAAGCGGAGTGCCCGAAGTGCCAGAGCAAGAAACTGGAGCCGCAGCTCTCCGTGTTTGCCGTGGCCGCAAAGAGCGGAGCGACGACGCAGCCGCCATTCCCATCGGGATCGGCGGGGCCCTGCGGGTCGTGCTCCGAGGCTGGCGGGCCGGGGGGCTGCCCGATGAAAGACTTCGACTAAGTCCTTTATTTGCGATCAAGAATGTTTCACGTGAAACATTCGTGCGCTTTGTAGTAGCTATGGGCTATACCATAACAACGATTTATTTACTCGACTATTTTCGTTTGCAGGCTGTGGAACAGAAGCAGACTTTCGATGCCCAGCCCCTAAAGGGGGCGTCTGATTTCCTGTAGAGACGAGGCTTGCCGCGTCTCTGGAGACGACGGGGCAAGCCTCGTCTCTACAGCTAGAGGAACCCACGGTATGGCTGAAGCCATGTCCCTTCAAAGCTATTTCTTCAGAGCTATCCGGAAACAACTTCATCAAAGTTTCCCTAATGCAACGTAACTTCGGGAACTGTTTGGTGGGTAACCGATGTGACGTTTCGCTTTGGGGCGTTTCTGGTTATGATCCGCTTGAATCTTCGAGCAAAACTTCGGAGCGTAACTCGGAGCGGAAATGGATCGGCGAAAAGAGCGCAGACTGAACCTGGAGTTGCCGGTGCGCATCTGGGGAGTGGACAGGATGGCGCGGCCTTTCGCGGAGCTTGTTCGGGTGGGCAACGTCAGCAACAGTGGGGCAGTCTTGATCGGAGTGCGCTCGAAGGTACAGACCGGAGAAGTGCTCGATGTGCAACACGGCGCGTCGCGGGCGCAGTTTCGCATTGTGTGGATGAGTTCTTCGGGAGAGGCCGGCATACAGGCTCTGGCATTTGAGCCTCCCATCTTGGGGATCGGCCTCCCCAAGGTTTGTGAAATGGTGGGGACCGGACAGGCCAGCGCCGAACGGCACTGATCGGCCAACTAACGTGGATTCACGTGGCCGGTCCCCACTTTTTCTTCGGCAAGGAATCTGGCAAAGACTTCATTGGATAAGAGACGGCCACGAGCGGTAAGGCGCAGAATCGACCCTTGCTGTTCGAGCAGACCTTCTTGCACGCATTGCCGGATCGCGGATTCCCAAAGGGCGACGGTCTCTTGGCTGAACTCTTGTTCGGGGGCGCGGCTGGCCTCAGCGGCTAAAGCCGCGGTTCCTTCTGCGGCGTTCGTGGCACGACTAAAGTCGTGCCCTTCCCAAAACCTGCTTTCGAGATCGATACCGCGATTGAGGCGCAGACGGAGGAAGAAACTTTCTTCGATTGCTGCCTGCGCGGAAATCAGCGTCACCGTATGCGGCACGCGATTCATGTACGCGTCGAGCGAGTCGGGCGTCGCGAAGCGGACGGCCTGGCAACGCTCGTCCTCATGATGATCGACGGCAAGCATCGAGTGCGCATCGACGCCGAAGCCGACGTAGGGCTGGCGCGTCCAATATTTCAAGTTATGGCGCGACTGGTTCTTATGCGAATCGCGAGGGCGCGATTCGTTATTTTGTGACTCGTTGTTTTGTAAATGTGGGACGGCGCGGGCAAAGTTGGATATTTCGTACTGCGCAAGGCCAGCGGCGGCCAGCATCTCACATGCCTGCTGATAGAAATCCGCGGTTGCGTCGTCGTCAGGGACAAAGTGGGCGTGGTAACGGGCGCCTCCGGCGATCAGTTCCCTGCCGAGACGAGAATCCTGGTCCACTTCGAGCATGTAAACGCTCGCGTGCGGAACGCCTGTCGCAATCGTCTCCGACAGCGAGAAGGCCCAGCTTTCCTCGGTCTGGTGCGGCAGCCCGGCAATCAGATCGATATTAATGTTGGCGATGCCAGCCTCCCGCAGGCGAGCGATGTCTTTCAGCACAGTGGTACGTTTGTGCAACCGTCCCACGGACTGCGCTTCCCGGTCGACGAAGGATTGCACGCCCAGGCTCACACGATTCACGCCGCATTGCAGCAAGGTTTCGATGAGGGCGGCAGTAAGCGTGCCCGGAGCGCATTCGACCGTGATCTCTGCATCGGGCGCAACTCGAAAATGAGCGCGGACGGCGGCGAAGATGCGCAGCAGCTGCGAGGTATCGAGGATCGACGGAGTTCCTCCGCCGAGATAGATGGAGTCGGCGGTGTCATCGTGTGTACATCCGAGTGCAGATCCGAGCGCGCAACCCAGCTTCGACGTTATCTGGCGCGAGTTAGCGATATCTTCGAGCAGGCGGGCAACATACTTTTCGCAAGCAGATTTCGAGAACACGTCGGAGGCGAAGTTGCAGTAGCTGCACTTGGTCGGGCAGAACGGGACGGAGATGTAGAGGCCGAGGGGCATGCTGTTGTTTATTCTATGGGACGGTTGCGAGGCGTGCGCCCTGATAGTGGCTTAGAATAGAGGGTAGGAGCCCGCTGCCGAAGAGCTCAACTATTCATAGGTGGAGCTGCGACGAGAACAAACATGAGCGAGGAAAAGGTTGATCTTTTATGCGCGGACTGTGGCCAGGCGTTTTCTGCCTTCCTGCATGAAATGGCCGATCACAATGCCAAGGTCGTATGTCCGAGTTGCGGCAAGGCCCATGACGGCAAACTTCCGAAAGCTGCCCAGCCAGTTGCGGGGGCGCGACCGATCAAAAAGATTATTTAGCAGGCTGCGGAAAAACTCGTTCCCGCGCAGAAAGTGTGACCTCAGCGGCTAAAGCCGTCGATGAAAATAAGCCAGTTATCGCAGCGGTAAACCNNGCCACCCAAAATCAAGTGCAACACCGAAGTTTTTCCGCAGCCTGCTAGAGCGTTTAGGGCGGCTTTCGTGATGGTGTGTAGTTCGTACCCTCAGCCGCTAAAGCCGGAACCCGTTGTAACTCCTGATGGCACGGCTGAAGCCGTGCCCTACCCTTTCTCGGTTCCACCTACAGCAACTCGGGAAATGCGCTAACTTTTCTATCCGATCGGCCATCGGTACAGATCTGCATTTTTTTCGTTCGACAATCTCAAGAGTTGCAGAGGTACGAACACCCCCGCCCAAAGCGGAGCTTGGACGGGCACCCTCGAGAGTTATGATGGACGCGAATCTCGGGGGCACCACCGCATCCCTTCTTTCATTTTCCTTCTTTGTTTTCCGGCTTGCCGTGGGAAAAGTGCGGGCGGCCTTGCGGCCGCCCGATTCAGAGTGTTGACTTGCCGAGTTAGTTCGTTGCCTGCGGCGGCTCCGACACAAAACCGGCAAAGAACGCAGGATTACCGGTGTTGGGGTCCTTGAGGAAGAGCCCACGCGTGATCAGCGGCACCGCAGTGGTGTCGCCTTCCAGCGCGCTGAGGCCGCTCAGATTAAAGAACACGGTATTGTTGCCGGTATAAACGGTCACCGGCCCGCCGGCAGCGTAGCCGATCAGGCCGTTATTCGAGAGCTGGAAGCTTCCGGCGTTGCCGTTGGTTACGTTGACGCTCCCCGGCACGAACATGCCGTAAACGCCCTGGCGACGCAGCGAAATCATCTGCGGCGTAAACGTGGGGTTCACGTAGCTGCCGCCAATGAAGATTCTCTGGCCAACTTCAATCGACGTGTCGTTGAACAGCGCGTTGGTGAGCGGGCCATCGAGGAAGCAGATTTCGTAATCGGTCACGGCGCTGATGTCGATGGTCTGAATGGTGTCCACGTTGCTGACCATATCCGCGCCGGTCTCTCCCACCCACATCGTCACAGACTGCGCCTGGCCACCGCTAGACTTCACCTGCAGAACGCGCCCGGAGAGGAACGATTGGGCGGTTGTGATGACCTCCACGCTATCGGCCATTAAGCTGCCATCGGCCTGAAACGCGCCCTGGACCGCGACAATTGCCGGAGGCGTGAGATCGTTGATGTTCCAGCCGCTGTTGAACTCCGTGTTGTTGCTGACGTAAACCGTCAATTGGCGGCCATAGGGCCCTTGAATAACAAATGAGTTATTGGCTGCAGTCACCGAGACCAGCCCACCAGTCAGATCCGTAACTCGGCCGTCCGGATCGCTCGCCTTCGTGGCTTTGATGTAAATGACCGGATTCACGACACCGGTGACTTGTCCGTTGCCGTCAACGGCCAGCGACTGCCGGATGTCGAACTCCATTTTCAGTCCGGCGAGCTCATTGCTCCCCACCACCATTGGAGTGGGAAAGTTGACTGTCATCGTGTAAGGAGACTGGGCCAGTGTGCCGTTGATCGTATTCAACGCCGGCGGATTCTGGGTCATGTCAACATAAGAAATGACCGGGTTCACGAGCACGAAGGTCGCGCTGTTGTAGGTATCCGGGGGGACGGTGTTGAACGCGAGCGGGGACCGCAGGCCTATGAGGCGCGCGAAGTCCACGGTTGTCGGGGTCGAGACTACTTGTGGCGAATTGCTCTGGCCATTCAGGGTGATGGAGTTGATGGTGACGTCAAACCCCACTACGGAGGGCAAGGGCGCGTCTTCCTCGGTGACGAACACGTGGCCGGACTGCTGCGATTGTCCGGGCGTGGTGGAGTTCGAGGAGTTAGACCCGCAACCAACGAGCATGAAGGTTGCGAGCAGGGCTGCAGCGGTCAATGCAAAAAATCTTTTCATGCCAAGCTCCGGGTAAGGAATTTTTGGGGGAGCAAACTATTTGTCGTACGAATGTGGAAACACGCCCTCTAGCGAAATGTCGCGTAACCATGGCGAATGTTACTTCCGAGGATGCGGCCTGCGCATAGGCATGCGATTACCCTTGCCTTTTGAGTAAGTTAGCGAGTTATGCGAGGAGAAAGCACTACTCGGACATGTACCCCGGAATTTTCTTTTTGGGCTCGAAAGCGGCAGCCGTTGCCTATCCATATAGCCTGGTCGCGGCGTTGCGAAACGGTCTTCACCTGGAGCCGCTGCAAAGATTCTCGGAATCCCTCCGCTCCCTAAGGTCCGCGCCCGGCATGGCAGGAGCGTGGCCGGCGGTTTTCCTCATGGCCATTTCTTTGTCGCCCTACGGCGAGGAGAATCGAAACTTTTCGATCCTGCGCGCTGGTTCGGCCATCTATTTGGGGAGATGTTTTTGGGGTAATCTTTATTGGGGAGATCCTTATTAGGGTAACCTTTAATTTAAGGTGATCCCGGATTTGGTTCTCTCGCGCCACCGATGGCCTCCAATCAGGAAGAAGAAGTATTAGGCAAAGCGTACGACGGCCGGCTGATGCGGCGGCTGCTTACGTATCTGCGTCCGTACAAGTGGCACGTGGCGGTGGCGCTCGGGGCGATCGTCCTGAAGTCGGGATTGGACGTGCTGGGGCCGTTCCTCACCAAGATCGCCATCGATAAATACCTGGCGAAGTCTCCGAACTCGCATTCCTGGATTGGCGACCGGCTGAGCAACGCTCCGCTGACGGGCATCGCGCAGATTGGCGGGCTTTACGTCGGGATTCTCGTCTTCACGTTCACGCTTGAGTTCGTCCAGACCTACCTGATGCAGTGGACGGGGCAGAAGGTGATGTTCGATCTGCGTAGGCAGATTTTTCGCCACCTGCAGCACATCCACGTGGCGTTTTTCGACAAGAACCCGGTGGGACGGCTAGTGACGCGCGTGACCACCGATGTCGATGCGCTGAATGAGATGTTCACGGCGGGCGTGGTTTCGATTTTTGAAGATGTCTTCGTGCTTGCCGGCATTATCGGCATCATGATGAAGATGAACTGGAAGCTGGCGCTCATCACTTTCGCCGTGCTTCCGCTGATTGTGTACGCGACCCTGATTTTTCGCGACAAGGTGCGCGATTCCTACCGGCGAATTCGCACGGCGATTGCGCGGATCAATTCCTATTTGCAGGAAGCGGTCTCGGGGATGCTGGTCTTGCAGCTTTTCAATCGCGAGAAGCGCGCGTTTGATAAATTTTCCGACATCAACGCCTCGCACATGGAGGCGTTTAAAGACGCAATTCTGGCGTACTCGGTCTATTACCCCTTCGTTGAAGTACTGTCGGCGATTGCCATTGCCAGCATCATCTGGTTTGGCGGCGGGGACGTGATCCGGGGCGTGGCGACCATCGGCGTGCTGGTTGCGTTTATGCAGTACGCGCAGCGGTTTTTCCGTCCGATTCAGGATTTGAGCGAGAAGTACAACATCCTGCAATCGGCGATGGCGGCGGGAGAGCGCGTGTTCAAGCTGTTGGATACGAAGATTGAAGTGACCTCGCCGGCGATCGCGAAAGAACCGCAGGGGCCGGGGCGGATTGAATTTGACCATGTGTGGTTTGCGTACGGAAATAAGGTCGCAACAGAAAAGCCTGCCGACTCTTCGAGTCGGCTTGGACGGGCGGGGGCGCCCGTCCCCACACAAGAAACAGAGCCGGACTGGGTTTTGCGCGATGTCAGCTTTGTGCTGGAGCCGGGCGAGACCATCGCCGTCGTCGGGCACACCGGGGCGGGAAAAACTACGCTGATCTCGCTGCTGATGCGCTTCTATGACGTGCAGCGCGGCGCGGTCCGGATCGACGGCGTCGATATTAAGGAGATGGACCTCGACGATCTGCGCGGGCGCTTTGGCGTCGTCTTGCAGGATCCGTTTCTATTCAGCGGCACGGTTGCGGGCAACATCCGGCTGGGGACGGCGCGCATTCAGGACGAAGACGTGGAGCAGGCGGCGGAGGACGTCAACCTCGCCGACTTTATCCGAACTTTGCCCGGAGGGTTCCAGGAAGAAGTGCGCGAGCGCGGCTCGACGCTTTCGACCGGACAGAAGCAGTTGATTTCGTTTGCGCGCGCGCTGGCGCACAATCCGAAGATTCTGATTCTCGATGAGGCGACTTCGAGCGTGGATACGGAGACCGAATTCCGGGTGCGCGACGCGCTCAACCGCATGGTGGAAGGACGAACGTCGCTGATCATCGCGCACCGGCTCTCGACCGTCCAGCGCGCCGACAAGATCATCGTGATGCACAAAGGCCAAGTCCGCGAAATGGGATCGCACCAGCAACTGCTCGCCCAGCGCGGGATTTATTACAAGCTGTATCAACTGCAGTATAAGGATCAGGAAGTCGCCGCAGGGCCGCAGGTCACGGCGAACGCGGACGACTGAATGGTTGTCTAAAATGACAGATAGAGGAAGCGCAACCCGCGTTCACATAGCCGAGATCGACTTCGAGGAGTTTTACCGCCCTACGTTTCCAGATGAAGCGTCCTCAAGGCGGTTCACCGGCCGGATCGAGAACGTTCCCGAAGCGCAACGGACTGCGAAAATCGTGTTCCATCAAGCGGCCCGTCTCGTTTGGCTGGGGGATCGTATCAACGAAATTGCAAAAGGTCGGCCAGCGCTACAGATTCTCTTTTACATGATCGCCGCGGAGACAGTGGCGAAACTGACCTACGGGTTTGAAGGGCGCGGCAAATCGAGCCATTACGTTCACGCCTTCTTCGAGAAGCTGAGCGACAAAGTCGACCAAGATTCTTTGGCGCACGCCTTCTGCAAGTCCCCGACGAGGCGGCCAATCGGTCTTACACAGGCCGTCGACCTTCTCTACGACGTTCGTTGCGATGTCGCACACCGTGGAATGTATTACGTCTTCCAACTTCCGCTAGACGAATCAGACTTGCCTCTGCTAGTTCCTCTCGGCGGTGTCACAATCGAGACCAATTTCACCTTAAACTTCCTTCGTAACATCATTCTTCGTGGAGCTATACGGGCCTCCTCTATGATTATGGGAGACGAGCTCTTACCACCGATATAGCACGGGAGAACATGCAGATCCTGATCTCAGCTGGTGAAGCTTCGGGCGAAATGTATGGCGCGCAGTTGATTGAGGCGCTGCGGCGGGCTGCCATTCCTGCTGGTGTGGTGACGGGGCTCGGCCCCGTCCCTGCGGGGCAAAGCCCCGCCACCACACAATCCTCTGAGATTGATTTTTTTGGCGCGGGCGGAGAGCGCATGCGCGCTGCGGGATGCGAGATTGTTGTCGATGCGAAAGACCTCGCGGTTGTCGGCATCACTGAGGTTATTAGCCATCTGCCTAAAATTCTTGGGCTCTATCGAAAATTGATTCGGTCGGCGGATAAGAAGCGGCCAGCACTGGCCGTCGTTATCGACGCGCCGTCCTTCAATTGGCGCGTGGCGCGGCAGATGCGCAAGCGCGGCATTCCGGTGGTCTACTACGTTTGCCCACAGTTCTGGGCCTGGCGGCAGGGACGCGTGAAGTTGCTGCGCAAGTACGTCGACAAAGCGCTGGTGATTTTTCCCTTCGAAGAGAATTTCTATCGCGATCGTGGAGTAGACGCAACGTTTGTCGGCCATCCGCTGGCCGATCTTCCCGCGCCTGCGATTACGCGTGAAGAGTATGCAGCCGAGAACCGGCTCGACGCCGCGAAGCCTTGGATCACGCTGATGCCGGGCAGCCGGCGAAAAGAAGTCGGCATGAACCTGCCGACGATTCTTGAGGCGGCGGATCGCCTGGAAAAAGACCACATGGGCGGCGGCTACGAATTCCTGCTGCCGGTGGCGCGCACGCTCGACGCGGCATTTCTCACGGAATTGATCGAGACGCGGCAAGCCGCGTCTCTACAGGGGAAGATTCACTTGGTCGCTGAGGCGCTGCCTGCTCTGTTTCATTCGCACGCCGGGATTGTGGCCAGCGGGACAGCTACCGTCGAAGCGGCAATTATGGGCACTCCGTTTGTCATGGTGTACCGCGTATCTCGGCTGACTTATGCGCTGGGCAAACCGCACGTGAAGGTCCCTTACTTTGCGATGGTCAATCTGATTGCGGAGGAAGAGGTCGTCCCAGAACTGGTGCAGCAGAAGTTCACGGTCGAAAACGTGGTCGCGGAGATGAACAAAATCATCCCCGAGGGCGAGCCGCGAGCGCGCATGATGCGGCGGTTGGCGGCGGTGAAGGCTCGACTGAAGCAAGGGAGCGGCGGCGCGCATCCTTCGGAAAAGGCGGCGGAGATTATTTTGAAAATGATCGGGTGAGTCCGAGTGCAGTCGCCAAGCGCAGATCCCTCGCTTCGCTTGCGAGGGTTAAGCCGCCCACTCATTCGCAAAAAACGCGAATGAGTGGGGCACCCGTTTTTCTCTCGCCCGTTTTTTCTCGCGGAGCGTTACGCGGACTATTGCGATCCACACTCGGCCACGGGGCATGACGGAGCTTGGGTTCGGATGCTGCGCACGCCGTTCCTGATGTGGATCGGCACCATTGCCGCGGGGTACGCCCACCAGAGTTTTCGGATGATCTTGTCGCCGGGAAGCCAGGAGTGGGGCTTCTTGATCTCGTAAGCCACGAGCAATTCGGCCGTGTAGATCGCCGCGTACTTGGCGACCAAGTGCTGGTTCGGGGGCACGCTGGCGACCCAGGGAGCGCCGGCGGCGTACTCGTGGTCCAGCACCAGCTTATGCGTGGTGAAGCGCAGAGTCTCAGCGCCAGCAAGCGCTCCCATGACGGCGATGAACTTTTTGTCGATGACTCTCGGTTGCGGGACGGGCGCGTCGGGGAGTGAGACCGGCGGGGCAGCGATAGCCGTATAGGCGGCCGTCGAGTTGATTTCATCGCGCCCTTCGCGGAGCACTTCGCTGGGCAGTGGACCTTGGGCCAGGGCAGGGGCGATCGCCAGAAAGACGACCAGAAGCGTGAGAGCGAGTAAGCGCGCGGTTTGCAGGTAAGTCTCCTCAATTGGGCTTGTCATCACAAGGCCCGGATGCCGCGCGGAGAGCGGCGGACAAATGGGTGTCTGTGCGATTCGCGGTGTACCCAGTACTACCGTGCAAGCTCTGCGCCATCCCCTACGCCAATTTTGGGAAACTTGTTTTGAACGAGGTAGAGGCTGCTTTCCCGAACTGGGACACATTGCTGCGCTGGCATACGCAAGAACTTTAACCATTGAACTTTTATTTTTCCGTCGCGGGCCGCGGGGGCTAAAACCCACACTTATTTCTGAGAGCTTACGCGGCCCTGAGGGGCTGCTCCTCCACGAAGATCGACACAATCGTGAGTTTCTTCGCAGCCTGTGAAGCAGGGCCGCGATGCAGCGCGGATGCTCAGCGTCTGCTGCCGGGCGCGACGACTCTGGGACAGTGTTTTACCAAACAAATTTCCCCCGCCCTTGTCCGCACAGCATCTTTTGCGGGAAAATTAACATCTTAGAAAGTGTTGTGCTCTCCAGGAGACTCTACTTGAAGCTCTGCCACTCTCGACCAGCGCGCCGGGCGCTCTGTCTGTCGGTTGTCTTTTTTCTTGGCTTGTTTCTTACCTTGGCCGCGAACCGGCCGGCGTTGGCGGCCGAGAAAACGCACCTGCGTGCGGACGATTACCAGATCGACGTCGAACTTCTGCCGCAGACGCACAAGCTCACTGCGCGCGCCGTGGTCAAAGTCACGGCGCTCGAAGACCTCAACGTGGCAACGTTTCAGTTGAACAACGCGCTGCGCATTACGAAGCTCACGGACGCAAGCAACAAGCCGCTCACTCCGGAGCGCAACACGCAGGATTCGACCGTGCGCTTCGCGCTCAACAGCGAGATCACAAAAAATGCGAGCTCCACCTTCACCTTTGAATACGAAGGCACGCTCGAAAGTGCCGACGAGAGCCCGGTCGAGGGATTAAAGCTCGCCTACGTCGGCCCGGATACCAGCTACCTGCTTTATTCCGGACTGTGGTTCCCGGTCACGGGATACGGCGTCAACCGCTTTACTGCGACGATCAACGTGACCGTCCCAGCGCACATGGTGGCGATCGGCAGCGGGAAGGAATCGTCCGCGGCGGCGGCAGGCACGGCGGCGGCGACTGCGAAGAAGGCCGCGACCGTGCTGGCGAACTCCAAGACTTTTACCTTCACGTGGGACAAGCCGAGTTTTCCGGGCACGATCATCGCCGGCACGTTCCAGGAATTCAAGAGCGATGAAGCGGGCATGGATCTGCACGTGTTCTTCAAGCCCAATAAACAGAACCTGGGCGCCGAGTATGCATCGACGGCGGTCAAGGCGTTCACGTACTTCGTCACGCAGTATGGAGTCGCGCCCTCGACGCGGTTAAAGATCGTTGAAATCCCGGATGACACGGTGCCCTCGGCGTGGGCGCCAGAAATCGCGGCGCTTTCGAGCCGCGCCATCACGGAGAAGACAAACTACCGGCTGCTGGCCAATACGATTGCCCGTCAGTGGTGGGGCGTCTCGGTGAGCCCGGCGTCGAAAGACGACTGGTGGATCAGCGACGGGTTCGCGCGCTACTCCGAAGCTCGCTACGTGGAGAGCGCGGCGGGCGCGGCGGGGCTCGATGAAATGGTGAAGGACATGTCGGTGGGCGCGCTGGCCTATGACAGCGTGCCGCTTTCGAGCGCCGAAAAACTGGACTATTTTTCTCCCGAGTTTCAGTCGCTGGTCACCGATAAGGGCGCCATGATTCTGCACATGCTGCGCTGGGTTGTCGGCGAGAACAAGTATCTGAAGATCATGCGCGAGTTCGCCGCGAAGTATGCGGGCAAATCCGCCAGCACCGACGACTTCCGCGAACTCAGCGAGCATGTATATGGCGAAAAACTCGTCTGGTTCTACTCGCAGTGGATGGATTCCACCAGCGCCCCCGAGTTCAAGGCCGAGTACAAGATCTACCGGCTGGGCAACAACAAAGGCTTCCGCATTGTCGGCGCGGTCAAGCAGGACTTGGATCTGTTCCGCATGCCGGTAGAGTTGAGAATCGACACCGACGGCAGAACGGAAGAAAAACGCATTGAGGTGGTGGGCACGGATTCCGCGTTTTCGGTCGAAACCTTTGGACGTCCGCGACGGATCTCGGTCGATCCCGAAAACCGCGTGCTGACCAATTCCAAGGACATCAAGTTGCGTTCCTCCATCTTGCGCGGAGAGGGCCTGATCCAGCAAAGCGATCTGGCGGGAGCTCTGAGCGAATTCAACAAAGCGCTCGAAGTCAACAAGAACAGTTCACTCGCTCACTACCGGATCGCCGAAGTGTTTTTCATGCAGAAGAATTATCAGGCGTCGGCGAACGCCTACCGCGAATCGCTGAATGGCGACGGCGAGCCGCGCTGGACCGAGGTTTGGAGCCACTTGCAACTGGGCAAGATTTTCGACATAACCGGCCAGCGCGAACGCGCCGTCAATGAATACCGCCAGGCCATCCAGACCAACGATAATACCCAGGGCGCGCTCGATGAATGCCGCCGATACATGCAAAAGCCCTACGAGCTGGAAAAAGGAAGCTAACACTTCCCTGTAGAGACGCGGCTTGCACCGCGTCTCCGGGGAAGTAGCACACGGGGCAAGCCCCGTCTCTACAGAAAGACTGTTAAGCGGAGAAAAAAGCGTAGCCCGCACCGCCAGGCGAATGGCGGTACGGGCTGGAAGGGAACGATTCAAAGTATAGCGTGGTTTCCGGTCAATGTCAAGTAAGTCTATAGACTATATTTGTTACGCTGCGGCCGTGTGGCGGCGGGGCTTTGCCCGCCGGGACGGGGCGAAGCCCCGTCCCCACACCAGCGGCGCGTCCGCGTCAAGCCATTTAAGAAT
>PLIC01000060.1:0-20687 GCA_003139995.1 Candidatus Acidiflorens stordalenmirensis
ACATTTTAACTTGTTAACAACAACTGGCTGGGGGCTGGGTCGGAGGATCAGGGGTGACAAATGTAAATTCGGGCCGCGAAAGTGGGTCCAGAGAAATTCGCCGTTAACTGCGCTTAACACTTCGCCGTATAATACGGTTCACGTGATCACAGTTTCTAAAGAAGACTACCTTAAAGCGATTCTCGAGGCCGAGAGCGAAGGGGAAACCGTCATTTCGGCCACGCTTGCGCACTGGCTCAAAGTTTCGCCCCCGGCGGTAACGATGGCGGTGCGCCGGCTGAAGAAAGACGGCCTGGTGCGGGTGAATACGGACGGACGCGTTCGCCTGACCGCTCCCGGACGAAAGATTGCCCGCAAGCTGACGGTTCGCCATCACCTGATAGAGCGCATGCTCGCCGAAATTTTCGGAATGGAATGGTACAAGGTGCACGACGAGGCGGAGCGCCTGGAACATGCTGTTTCGCCAGATTTCGAGGCCAGGCTGCTGGCCAAGCTCGTGCGTGGAGTCGCGTGTCCGCACGGCAACCTGACGGAGGTGGAGAGTCCCACCAGCCGGCGCCGTCGCGGCTTGTTGCTGCTGGCCCAGGCCGAACCAGGAGAGAATTTGCAGGTGAGTGGCATCTATGAACGCGATCGCCAACTGCTGGAGTTTCTGGAACAGCGCGGCATTCGCCCCGGAGCCAAAGTTCATGTCACGCATCGCAATTACGACCAGACGCTGACCCTGACCACCGGCGCCGGCCGGGTTTCCCTGGGTGTGTCGGCAGCGGAAAAGGTTTGGGTTAAGTCGGTGGATGGGAAAGACGTGTCCAAAGGGTGAAGGCCGGTTCGTTCACCGCTCGACAAATTCGCGACATGAGTTTGTGTTGTCGTCTTGACCCTGAGCAAGCCGAAGGGGAACGACCTGCGCATGGGACAGATTCAGATACATAGTTCCTTCCCCTTCGGCTTCGCTCAGGATGACAGTTGGGATTTATGCCGCGAACTTGCGGGGCACGACGCTATTCACAAAAGGAATTAACCGTAGTTTATGTCCTGATGTATACTTACGCTAATTAGCCAGCAAGTGACAGGCCCCGTTTCCCTTTTCGTACTGCATCGATGGAATGAATGAACCAAAGACAGCACCGGAGCCACGAGGGTTAACCGTACCCCGATCCAACCTGCTGAACGATCGGCGGACGTCTGGCAGCGACGTCGTCATCACGCATGAGGACATCGATCGAGCGCACGACCGCGAAAGGGTTTCGGAGACGCGGGCGCGGCGCGGATTCCGTCCCCGGTTGCGGTTATTCTGGTTGCTCATTGGCCCCGGCATTCTGGTGATGCTCGGAGAGAATGATGGGCCCAGCATGTTGTCGTATGCGGCGACCGGGGCGCGGTTCGGCATTGGTTTCTTCCTGCCGTTCGTTGTGCTCACATTCCTCATGGCTTGCGTGGTGCAGGAAATGACCGTGCGTTTAGGCGCGGCCACTCATCGCGGACACGCGGAGCTGATCTTCGATCGCTTTGGTCCATTCTGGGGCTGGTTTTCGATGATCGACCTGATGGTGGGAAACTTTCTGACGCTGGTCACTGAGTTCATCGCCATCCGCGCCGGGCTGGGATTCTTCGGAGTGCGGCCGGCGGTTGCGGTCCTTGGCGCGCTGTTGGTGCTCTCCATCGCGCTCATGACGCATCGGTACTGGACGTGGGAGCGGATCATCTTAGGCGCTGCCATGTTCAACCTGGTGTTTGTGCCGGTGGCGCTGCTGACGCATCCGCACTGGGGGATGGTAGGGCGCGCATTGGTGACTTGGAGACCGCTGCCCGGTGGAATCACGCAGGAGACAGTTCTAATCCTGCTGGCCGATATCGGAGCGACGGTCACTCCATGGATGCTGTTTTTTCAGCAAAGCGCGATTGCGGATAAGGGGCTCACTACGCGGGACATCCGCTTCGGGCGCGTGGACACAGTGCTGGGAGCGGCTTTGGCGGCCGTCGCCGCAGTGGCGACGATGTTGGCAACGGCTCCGCTGTTTTTGCACCACATGCCGGCAGCGAACTTCGAAGCCGCCGAATTCGCCCAGGCGCTGCAGCCGTTCGTTGGGCACTGGGGAGCGGCGCTTTTCGCGCTGGGCATCTTCGAGGCAGGGATGGTCGCGGCAATTACCATTTCGACTTCATCCGCGTACGCGTTCGGAGAAGTTGCGCGGCGGCCGCACAGTTTGAATCTGCCATTCAAGCAGGGGAAGGCGTTCTATCTCGTTCTGCTGATCGAAGCGGCGGCCGCTGCGGGGCTGGTCTTGATCCCGGGAATTCCACTCGTGTACATCGTGCTGCTGGTGAACGTGATCGCTGTGCTGGCCATGCCTCCGGCGCTGCTCTTTCTGTACATGCTGGTGAACGATCGTGAAATCATGGGCCAACTGGTGAGTCCGATTTGGGCGAATGTGCTGGCACTGGGGGTCGTGACCGTACTGATCGGCGCCGGCCTCTTGTTTGGGATCAGTGTGATTGCACCCAATGCGCTGGCGCTTATTGGAGGCAGGTAGATGGAAAAGGAATTTGATTCTGCGACCGGCGCTGAGCTGAGCCGCGAAGAGTTCACCACGGTGATGACGGCGCTGGAGCCTGACCAGCTCACTTCCACCAAGGAGCAACATCATTGTCCGCGACGGCAGTTGACGCGGACAGAGATGATCCTTTTCTGGGCGCTCAGGATTTATCTGGTGTTCATGGTCGGCGTGGTGATGTATCAGATTTGGACGGGCGTGCGGTAGGTACGCATTGAAAAACTTCAGGAATTGTCATCCCTCGCTTCGCTCGGGATGACAATTCTCAAGCTTTTGCTCGGCGTGACAATCCTGTAGGTTCCCAAACAAATTACACTATTAGCTCCGAGTCCGAATTACGCTTCGGGTGTGGGCCGGAGCTATCGAGGAAACACCATTATGTCATTAAATAGTTTCGGCGCTCGCGCAACTCTTAAAGTTGGCAACAAAGAGTACGAGATCTACCGGCTCGACACTCTCGATAAGCAGGGCATTTCCACGCGGCACTTGCCGTTTTCGCTGCGCATTCTGCTGGAGAACCTGCTGCGCACCGAAGACGGGCGCAACGTGACTGGGGAAGAAATTCGCGCGCTGGCGGCGCGGAACAAGAATTCGAAGCCGGAAAAAGAAATTGCCTTTACGCCCAGCCGTGTTCTGCTGCAGGACTTCACCGGCGTCCCCGCAGTTGTCGATCTTGCCGCCATGCGCGACGCCATGAAGCGACTAGGCGGCGATCCGAAGCTCATCAATCCCCTGCAGCCCGCCGAACTGGTCATCGACCACTCGGTGCAAGTCGATGAATTTGGGTCATCCAAAGCGTTTGATGTAAACGCGCTGCTTGAGTTCCAGCGGAACAAAGAACGCTACGCGTTCCTGCGCTGGGGACAGACGGGCTTCCGCAATCTTGCCATCGTGCCGCCGGACACCGGCATCGTGCACCAGGTGAACCTCGAGTATCTGGCGCGCGTGGTTTTTGTGCGCGAAGAAGGCGGAAAGCGCACCGCCTATCCCGACACGCTTGTCGGCACCGACTCGCATACCACCATGGTCAACGGACTCGGCGTGCTGGGCTGGGGCGTGGGCGGCATTGAAGCCGAGGCCGCCATGCTCGGACAGCCCGTCTCCATGCTGATCCCGCTCGTCGTGGGCGTGAAGCTCACCGGACGCTTGCGTGAAGGCGCCACGGCTACCGACCTTGTTCTTACTATCACCGAAATGCTGCGCAAGCACGGTGTCGTCGGCAAGTTCGTCGAGTATTTTGGTCCTGGCCTGCAAGACTTGCCGCTCGCCGATCGCGCGACGATTGCGAACATGGCTCCCGAGTACGGCGCGACTTGCGGCATCTTCCCGATCGACAAGGAAAGTTTGCGCTACCTGAAACTCACCGGGCGCAGTGACGAGCAGATCGCGCTGGTCGAAGCCTACGCGCGCGAGCAGGGACTATTTCATGATGCCAAAACGCCCCAAGCCGAATATTCCGAGCTGCTGAGTCTTGATCTCGCCACCGTCGAATCGAGTCTGGCTGGGCCGAAGCGCCCGCAGGATCGAGTCGTGCTGTCGAAAGCCGGCGAATCTTTTGAAAAGGCTTTGCCGAGTTTGATCAAGGCCACGAAAGGCGAACCGAAAACTCCTGCCAACGGGCATCTGCATCACGGCAGTGTGGTGATTGCCGCGATCACCAGTTGCACGAACACGTCAAATCCATCCGTGATGCTGGCCGCCGGGCTGCTGGCAAAGAAGGCCGTGGAACGCGGTCTCGAAGTTCCGGCGACGGTCAAAACTTCGCTCGCTCCCGGATCGAAAGTCGTGCTCGACTATCTCGAAAAAGCCGGCCTGATGCCGTATCTGGAGAAGCTGAAGTTCCACATCGTCGGCTACGGCTGCACCACTTGCATCGGAAACTCCGGCCCGCTGCCGGTTGAAGTTTCGAAAGAGATTGAGGAGAAAAATCTGGTCGTCGCTTCGGTGCTTTCCGGCAATCGCAACTTTGAGGGCCGGATCAATTCCGAAGTCCGCGCCAACTACCTGATGTCGCCGCCGCTGGTGGTGGCCTTCGCGCTCGCCGGACGCATCGACGTTGATCTGCGCAAGGATCCTGTCGGAAAAGGCAAAGATGGCAAGCCTGTCTATCTCGCCGACATCTGGCCCTCGCAGCAGGAAGTCGAGCAGGCGATGGCGAGCGCGATTACGTCCGAGATGTTCCGCAAGAGCTACGCCCAGGTGTACTCGGGAGACGAGCGCTGGCGCGGGCTGCCGGTTCCGAAGGGCGAGACGTACGCGTGGGAACAAAACTCCACCTACATTCGCCAGGCGCCGTACTTCGATGACATGGCGCTCAAGCCGTCCGCCATCGAGGACATCAAGGGCGCGCGCGTGCTGGCCGTGCTCGGCGACAGCGTTACCACGGACCACATCTCACCCGCGGGCTCGATCAAGAAAGACGGGCCCGCCGGCAAATATCTGATTGCTCACGGCGTGCAACCGGGGGATTTCAATTCTTACGGGTCGCGTCGTGGCAATCACGAAGTCATGGTGCGCGGCACGTTCGCCAACGTTCGCCTGCGCAACAAAATGGTGAGCACCGAAGGCGGATTCACTCGCCACCTGCCCGATGGCGAGGAGATGCCGATCTTCGACGCGTCCGAAAAGTACCATGCCGAAAAAGTGCCGCTCGTGATTCTTGCGGGCAAGGAATACGGCTCCGGAAGTTCGCGCGACTGGGCGGCCAAGGGACCGCGTCTGCTCGGCGTTCGCGCCGTGATTGCGGAAAGCTACGAACGCATTCACCGCTCGAACCTTGTCGGCATGGGCATTCTGCCAGTGCAGTTTTTGCCGGGAGAAAATGCGGAGACGCTGAAGTTGACCGGCGAAGAGTTGTTCGAGATCGCGGGGATTCGCGATGTGGTCGAGAAATTTTCTTCCGGGCGCAAGATTACGGTGCGCGTGAAGGGTGGGAAGACGGCGGAATTTCAGGCCGCCGAATTTCAGGCGATGGTTCGCATCGACACTCCGCAGGAAGCGCTCTACTACACCAACGGAGGCATACTGCAGTACGTGCTGCGCCAGTTACTGGCGGGAAAAGCTCAACCGGAGGCGGTTAGGGATTAGCATTTCCTGTAGACGCGCGGCTTACTGCATCTCCGCAGCCTGAATGGCAAGCTCCGTCTCTGCAGAATCGCTGAAACGATGCCTCATTGTTCCTGCGTGATTCGTGCTCGTTGCGTGCTAATCTCGAATTTCCATGTCCGTCGCAGCCCAATACATTCCTGCCGCTTATAGCCTGACCGCAGTCGGTGCCTGGGGCGCTAGCGATTTTCTGGGTGGGGTGGGCGCTCGGCGCGCGAACGCGTTTCTGTTTACGGCCATCGTGCACATCAGCGGCATGGCGGTGGTTGGCAGTGTCGCGCTCATGACCCGCGCGCCATTTCCGGGAAACGCCAGCCTGGTTTGGTCGCTGATCGCCGGGTCGGTCGGGGGGATAGCGCTGGCGTTGTTCTATCGTTCGTTAGCCTGCGGAAATATGGGACTGGTCGCGCCTGTGGCCGCCGTTCTGGGCGCGGCGATTCCGACCATCGTGACCGCCTTCGCGGAGGGCTTTCCGGGCTATCGGCACGTGCTCGGTTTTATTCTCGCTGGAGTCGGCGTCTGGCTCATCTCACGGACCGAAGCCGGTGTTGGCCGTCCCGAAGGCATAGGCATGGCCGTGCTGGCCGGAATCGGCTTCGCTGGTTTTTATCTCTGCATCCACCAGGCGGGCAACGCCTCTGCATTGTGGGTCGCGGCCTGCTCGCGATCCGCTTCCTTGCTGGTCACGGTAGCTATCGTGCTGATTGGAAGATACCTCCGCGCGGTGGCCGCGCCGGTGCTGGGCATTGCCGTCGTTGCCGGCATCCTCGACATCACCGGCAGCACGGTCTTCATCCGCGCGGCTCAAATCGGACGCCTGGACGCAGCGGTCGTGCTCAGTTCGCTCTATCCCGCCGTCACCGTTGTGCTCGCTCGCATCTTTCTACACGAGCACTTCAGTCGCGCCCGCACCATCGGGATGGTCGCCGCGCTGGCGGCTGTGCCGATGATTGCGGGGTGAAGACTGACTGTTCCATATTCTGGAATATGGAATTGATATAGAATTCCCATGTCAACTTATGTATAATAAGTACATTCCATATTCTGGAATATAGAATAACATTTTGAATTTGAGTCCACAAGACGTGGTGGTTGTGTTGAAGTCGCTGATTGACGGATCCGCGAGGGCGGCCCAGCAGCAGGCCAAGGACGTTGCCGAAGAAATGGGGGCAAAATTTCTGGCCGCAGGTTGCAAGAGTTCGACCTACGCCGAACTGGGGGAAGAGTTGGCGATGAGCCCCTCCCAGGTTTTTCGATCCGTGGTTCGCGCCGAAGAGGCCCGGTTGCTTTATCGGTTGCCGGTCAAGCCCGCCCCTGGGCATACGAAGGATCAAACTAGATTTTGGCCATACCGGGAGAACTTGAAAGAGTTCCTCATCTACGGTGTGAAATATGCCTTTCCCGTTCATCGCGGCGGCATCGTGCGCGGAGTTCCGACCGCCCACGCGGCTCCCCCGCTCAAACAGTACTTTGCGGAGTCTTTCGATCCTCCACCAGTTTGGCCCGATGCCGAGGGTTCGGTGCGCGGAGTAGAGTTCTCGCCGCTGTGCAGGAACGTGCCTGAGGCAGCGCGGCGGGATCCCAAGTTATATGAACTTTTGGCGCTCGTGGATGCCATTCGCGACGGCCGGGCACGCGAGCGAGAGATTGCAATCCGCGAACTGACCGCGAGGGTCGACGAACCATGGAGCTGACCGCGAGGATCGACGAACGGTGAGCCCGCCGCAAAACCCGAACGCGGATCTACTCCTCTCCGCAGTGCAGAAGCTTGTCCCGCTGCTCGATCAACTTGCATTTGTGGGTGGTTGTGCGGCCGGTCTCTTGATTACCGACCCTGGCGCTGCGCCCGTTCGTCCGACTATCGACGTCGACGCTATCGTCCAAATCGCGTCTTACGCGGAATTGATGGCACTTGAGCTCCGCTTGCGGCAGTTAGGTTTCGAGCAACCACACGTGGAGGGTGCCCCGCTTTGCCGCTGGATTCACGGAGACGTAATTCTCGATTTGATGCCCACGGATTCGACGGTTCTCGGCTTTAGCAGTCGCTGGTATCCTCCGGCCCTCGAAAATGCCGGAACTGTCAAGGTTGGCGGCCAACAGATCCGGCTGATTTCGGCTCCATATTTCTTGGCGACCAAACTCGAAGCCTTTCATGGACGGGGCCAATTCGATTTTCGCACCAGCCGCGACCTTGAGGATATCGTTGCCGTAGTTGACGGACGGCCGGAAATCGTCGCCGAGGCGCAACAAGCCGCGACTTCGCTTCAGCGATTCCTGAGCGACGAGTTTTCAGCTTTGCTGGCAGAGCGCGATTTCCTGGAAGCTCTGCCGGGGCACTTGCTGCCGGATGCGGTCAGTCAGCAAAGGATCCGAATCGTCCTAAACCGCATGCAACAGATTGTTGGGAGACGGTGACCCTTGGCTCTTGTTCAAGTTCGCAATCTCACGAAAGTCTTCGCTTTCGCCGAATCGCCGTTCAGCGGGCGCCGCGGGGGCGAAGTGCGCGCCGTGGACGATGTTTCCCTCGACATTCACGAAGGCGAAACACTGGGCTTGGTGGGCGAATCCGGCTCCGGCAAGAGCACGCTTGGACGGCTCATTCTTCGCCTCATTGAGCCGACTTCTGGCGCCATCGTTTTCGATGGCATCAATCTGCTGAAAGCGAACGGCTCCGAAATGCGCCGTCTTCGCCGCGACATGCAGATCATATTCCAGGACCCGTTCGGTTCGCTCGACCCGCGCTACCGGGTAGAGGACGTGATCGTCGAGCCGCTGATTCTTCATAGGGAAATCATCGGTGAAAGTCTCACCCGCGACGCCCGCCGCCAGCGCGTGCGGGGACTTTTGCGTGCCGTGGGCATGGATGAATCTGCCATGCCCCGTTATCCGCACGAGTTCTCCGGAGGCCAGCGGCAGCGCATCGGCATTGCCCGCGCTCTCGCCCTGCGGCCGAAGTTCATCGTCGCCGACGAACCGGTTTCCGCTCTGGACGTCAGCGTCGGCGCGCAGATGGTGAATCTTCTGCAGCAACTGCAGCGCGATTTCGACCTCACCTATTTGTTCATCTCGCACTCCATGCCGGTGGTGCGCTACCTCTCAAACCGCATCGCGGTAATGTATCAGGGCAAGATTGTCGAGATCGGAAGTACGGAGCAGATTACGGCCCAACCTCAGCACGCTTACACGCGCAAACTGCTGGCGGCGACGCCGGAGATGGCCATCACGGGCCGATCCTAGCTGGTCCGGGCCGCAGCCGAAGGTGGCACGTTGCTCTTGCCTACGGTTTGCTGGCGGACTACAATTCGCCGAAACTCCTCTTGGAGGCGATTCCAGATGGCTGCTATGCCCGTACCGCCCGCTCCTGAGCCCGTTGTCGAAGCCTCACCGTTATCCGAACCGGCGCGCGTCCTCAACACGTTCTTTGCGCCGACCAAGACCTTCACCGACCTGCGGCGGAGCGCCAGTTGGTGGCTTCCATTTCTGATCTCCGCGATCGTTGGTGCCATGTTTGTCTATGTCGTCGATCAAAGAGTCGGCTTCCGCAAGGTGGTGGAGAACCAGATGCGAATCCAGCCGAAGCAAGCCGAGCGCATGGATCGCTTGCCGTCCGACCAGCGTGAGAAGGCCATGCAGCAGCAAACCGGGTTCTGGAGAGTGCTCTCTTATGCGTCTCCTTTGACGGGTCTGCTGTACTACCTCATTATTGCCTCGGTTCTATTTGGGACGTTCAAATTTGCCGCGAGTGCGGATATCCGATTCAAAACCATGTATGCCCTTGTGGTTTTCGCCTGGTTGCCTGCGATATTTGTGTATTTGCTGGCGATTCTTTCACTGCTCGCGGGGGTGAGCAGCGATGGATTTCTGATTCAGAATCCTGCCGCGACCAATCTCGGAGTTGTCGTGGATCCGACCTCGTCTCCGGTGCTTTATGCGCTCCTGAGTTCGGTGGATATTCTCACTTTTTGGAGCCTGGCCCTGATGGCCATCGGCGTAACTTGCATCAGCAAAGTGAAACGTGGAACAGCGTTTGCGGTGGTGTTTGGCTGGTTCGGTTTCTGGATACTGATCAAGATAGGACTTGCCGCGGCAACTTCCTGACTTGCCAAGCAAAGGCATGACCGACGCCCAGTTCAAAGAGTTGATGTCCGTGGTCGGAATGGCGAACGAAACCAATCGCCTGGTCGCGGGATATCAGGTGGAAATCGACAGCCGCTTCAAACCGCAAACCGGGATGACGTGCGAGCGACGGGTGTCCTTGCTGTTGGACGCGAACCAAGACGCGAATCAAAAAAGCGAATCCTCAGCCGCGAATCAAGACTCAAATCGTCAGGCGATGCGTGCAGGTTTTTCTCAAGGCCCGACTTCCGGAATGGAAACTCCGAATTGATACAAAGCTGCGGAGCCTATTCCGTTTCGCCCATTAACTGTTATACTCATTTGTTTCAGTGTCGTGCGTCACATCAATATGTGACGTGTGTCATACGAATGCGGTCGGCCGTGAGCGGCGCAAGGCAGTTTCGCAACACCAAAAAATTCACAATCAATATCAATGCAGATATTTCCACGCAGCAGCAATGCCATCGCCCGGGCCTCCATGGTCCTGACCGTTTTTGCCGCGGCCGGGATCTTTTGGGCCATGGTGCAGATTGAGCGGTCTCCGTACATCACTTATGCCGGAGTGAGGAAGTCACAGCCCGTCCCGTTTAGCCACCAGCACCACGTTACCGGGCTCGGCATCGACTGCCGCTACTGTCACACCTCGGTCGAGCAATCGAGCTTCGCCGGCATTCCGCCCACCAAGACCTGCATGAACTGCCATGCGCAGATATGGACCAACGCGGCCTATCTGGAGCCGGTTCGCGAAAGTTTCCGCACGGGCCGCTCGCTCGAATGGACGCGCGTCAACCAGTTGCCCAACTACGTATATTTCAATCACAGCATCCACGTGAATAAGGGTGTGGGCTGCAACACCTGCCACGGGCCGGTCGATCAGATGCCGCTGGTGTATCAGTACGCGTCGCTGCAGATGGAGTTCTGCCTCGACTGCCATCGCGCTCCGGAAAAATATCTGCGCCCGCGCGAACAAGTGTTCAACATGCGCTATGAGGAGCCTATGACTGGCGAGCCCGTCATTGTGAGCGGAACGGCGTACTCCGATCAGGAAGCGCTCGGGAACGCCTTGAAGGAGCAATACAAGGTGCGGTCGGTCAACGACATCACCAGTTGCAACACCTGCCATCGCTAGCGGCAGGGCGGCAGATCCCAATAATGAAAAGAACCAATGAGAAGAATTAAGAATCGAAGATGAGCATGGACGAGCAAGGAACGAAACCGGCCGGAACCAATGTCGGAGCCGCTGCCGGAGCCTCTTTCGGATCTGACGTTTGCCCAAGCAAGCGAAAAGAGCTTTACTTAGCGAGCGTCAAGGCGCAGATCGAACGGACCACCGGCCCCGAGTACTGGCGCAGCCTCGAAGAGCTGGCCGGCAGCGCCGAGTTTCAGGAGATGCTCCACCGCGAGTTCCCAAAGGGCGCTTCGGAGTGGCTTGACGACTTCTCGCGCCGTGGATTTCTTAAGACCATGGGCGCGTCGCTGGCGCTCGCCGGACTGACGGGTTGCACGCGGATGCCGATCACCGAGATCGTGCCCTATGTGCGGCAGCCGGAAAACGTTGTCCCCGGCCGCCCGATGTTCTACGCGACGGCGTTCACGCTGGGCGGTTACGCTTCGCCGATTCTGGTTGAAAGCCATCTTTTCCGTCCGACCAAAGTTGAGGGTAATCCGCAGCATCCGGCCAGCCTCGGCGGCACTGACGTTTACGCGCAGGCTTCGATTCTCGATCTCTACGATCCTGACCGGGCGCAGAACATCACGTACATGGGGGACGTCCGTTCGTGGAATGCCTTCATGGAAGCCGTTCGCGGCCCCATGAATGTGCAGAAGAGCATAGCGGGCAGTGGCGTTCGCATTCTGACGCAAACCGTTTCCTCGCCCACGCTGGCGGCGCAGATTCGCAGTTATCTCGACGTGAATCCGCAGGCGAAGTGGCACGTTTACGAGCCGATCAACCGCGACAATGTGGTCGAAGGCGCGAAGCTGGCCTTCGGCGAGCCAGTTGAGACGCGCTACGACTTATCGAAGGCCGACGTAATCGTTTCGCTCGACGCCGATTTCCTCTATGCAGGATTCCCCGGCTCGACGCGCTACACGCGCGATTTCGCCGCGCGGCGCAATCCCGATGCCAACATGAACCGGCTTTATGTGGTCGAAAGCACGCCGAGTTCGACGGGGATGAAGGCGGACCATCGGCTGCCGGTGCGCGCTGCGGATGTGGGGGCGTTTGCCCAGACATTGGCGGCGCTTGTTGGCATCAAGGTGGGTGAGGTTGGGCCTCCTGGAGAATCTGACTTCATCAAGGAAGTTGCGGCTGATCTGACTAAGCATCGCGGAGCGAGTGTCGTAATCGCTGGCGATCATCAGCCACCGATAGTGCACGCCCTAGCGCATGCAATGAACGATGCGCTCGGCAATGTCGGCCAGACGGTTTTCTACACCGAACCGGTTGATGCAAATCCGGTCAATCGCAACGAATCGCTGCATTCGCTGGTCGAGGACATGCGCGCCGGCAAAGTTGACCTACTGCTGATCCTCGGTGGCAATCCGGCATACGACGCGCCCGCCGAACTCGAATTTGCTTCGGCGCTGAAATCGAATGCCGTCAATTTGAAAGTATTTCTCGGCACGCATCGCAACGAGACCGCCGAGCTTTGCCATTGGCATGTGCCGGAGGCGCATTATCTCGAGTCCTGGAGCGACGCCCGCGCCTACGATGGAACGGTCAGCATCATTCAGCCGCTCATTGAGCCGCTCTACGGCGGCAAGAGCGCGCACGAGATCATTACCATCCTCGCGGGCCAGTCCGGCCTCACGGGACACGATCTCGTACAGGCCTACTGGCAGAAACAGCACACTGGCGCCGACTTCGACGCGTTCTGGCGCAAATCGCTGCATGACGGATGGATCGAAGGTGCCACCTTTGCCACGAAGCAAGGAAAGTTTGACCTGTCGCGGCTGAATCTGGCAAAAGAGTCAATCTCAATTACCGCCTTCCGTGAAACTGGTGTCTTCGAGCTCAACTTCCGCCGCGATCCCTCGATCTACGACGGACGCTTCTCGAATAACGGCTGGTTGCAGGAACTCCCGAAGCCGCTTACTAAGCTGACTTGGGACAATCCCGTCATGATCGGCCCCGCGATGGCCGAGCGGCTAAAGCTGAATTTCAAAGACGTTGCCGAATTGGAATTCAAGGGCAAGAAAGTCAAAGGCCCAGTCTGGATTCAGGCCGGTCATCCCGATGACTCGATCACGGTCTTTCTCGGTTACGGGCGCACGCGCGCGGGCCGCGTCGGCACTGGCACAGGCTTCGACGTTTACCCGTTGCGTACCAGTCAGGCTCCCTGGTTCGCGAGCGGTGCGCAACTTCGCACTACCGGCGAAACCTACCAGCTCGCCAGCACGCAGGGCTATCAGACAATGGAAACTCCCGTCGGCGAGCGTCCGCTGGTGCAGGAGCGCAGCCTCGAGGAATACAAGAAAGAGCCGAACTTCGCGAAAGAAGGCGAGCCGCCGCAGGGCCTCACGCTCTACAAGCCATTCGATTATTCGAAAGAGACTTACTCCTGGGGCATGGCGATCGACTTGAATTCGTGCGTCGGGTGCAATAACTGCATCGTCGCCTGCCAGTCGGAAAACAACGTTGCCGTGGTCGGCAAAGAGCAGACACTTAGAGGCCGCCACATGCACTGGCTGCGCGTGGACGCTTACTACAACGGGCCGCGCGAAAATCCAAAGGGCTTCTTCCAGCCCGTGCCCTGCATGCAGTGCGAGAATGCGCCTTGCGAGGTGGTCTGTCCGGTGCAGGCGACCATTCACAGCAGTGAAGGCCTGAACGACATGGTGTATAACCGCTGCGTCGGAACGCGTTATTGCTCGAATAATTGCCCCTACAAAGTGCGGCGGTTCAATTTTCTGCTTTTCCAGGACTGGGAGACTCCGCAGTTCAAGCTCATGCGCAATCCCGACGTGACCGTGCGCAGCCGCGGCGTCATGGAAAAGTGCACTTACTGCGTGCAGCGCATAAACGAGCGCCGCATCGACGCCGAGCGCGCCGACTCCACCATCAAAGAAGGCGATCTGCAGACGGCCTGCCAGCAGTCGTGCCCGGCGAATGCCATCGTCTTTGGCAACCTCAACGATCCGAACAGCCAGGTCAATAAGTGGAAGGCGCAGGCAAGAAACTACTCCCTGCTGGGTGAATTGAATGCGCGGCCGCGCACAACGTATCTCGCGGAAGTCCGCAATCCGAACCCCGAGTTAGAAGCAGAGTCAAAGGGAAAGTCAAAGGCATAAGTGGAGCGCAAGTAAGGAATGGCTACGAACACGCAAATACCCGTGGCAGACAGGCGAGTGCCGGTGATCGCGCCGGGCTACACCTTCTCCACCATCGGAGAGAAGATCAGCAATATCGTGCTGAGCCGCCCGGTCTCACTGGGATGGATCTTCGGCTTCCTGATCGTGTTCTCGATGATGAATCTGCTGATGATGGCCCTCGGGTATCTGTTCATTAAAGGTACGGGGATCTGGGGGATCAACATCCCCATTGGTTGGGGATTCGCCATCGTTAACTTCGTGTGGTGGATCGGTATCGGCCACGCGGGCACGCTGATTTCGGCAATTCTTTGCCTGCTGCGCCAGACTTGGCGTAACTCGATCAACCGCTTTGCCGAAGCCATGACGCTGTTCGCGGTTGCCTGCGCCGGTATCTTCCCGCTCGCCCACACCGGACGCCCGTGGCTTGCGTACTGGCTCTTTCCGTATCCGAACACCATGAATTACTGGCCGAACTTCCGCAGCCCGCTGGTGTGGGACGTGTTCGCGGTTTCGACTTACTTTACGATTTCACTGGTGTTCTGGTTTGTGGGATTAATTCCCGACTTCGCCTCCTTGCGTGACCGCGCCGAGAGTACCTTGGTCCAGCGCATTTACGGGCTGCTCGCCATGGGATGGCGCGGTTCCGCTCGGCACTGGCACCGCTATGAGACTGCCTACTTACTTCTCGCGGGGCTCGCTACACCGCTGGTGCTCTCCGTTCACACGGTCGTCAGCTTCGATTTCGCCGTCGGCATTGTCCCCGGCTGGCACACCACGATCTTCCCTCCGTACTTTGTCGCGGGCGCCATCTATTCCGGTTTCGCGATGGTACTTTGTCTTGCGATTCCTATCCGCGCGATTTACGGACTTCAGGACTTCATCACTATGCGGCATCTCGAGAACGCGGCCAAGGTTATGCTTGCCACCGGCCTCATCGTCGCCTACGGCTATGGCATGGAGGCGTTCATGAGCTGGTACAGCGGCAGCCAGTTCGATTCGTTCCTGCTCTGGAACCGGTTTCACGGGCCGTATCGGTTGTCGTACATGGCGTTGCTTGCGTGCAACATTTTGATCCCGCAGGTGCTGTGGCTAAAGAGATTCCGCGTCTCGACCGGCTGGCTCTGGCTTATTTCGTTCGTCGTGCTCGTCGGCATGTGGCTGGAGCGGTTCATAATCGTCGTGGTCAGTTTGAGCCGCGACTTCCTGACTTCTTCGTGGGGCATGTACTACCCGACTAAGTGGGATTGGATGACTTTCGCCGGCACCATCGGCATGTTCCTAACTGCCATGTGGTTATTTGTACGGATTCTGCCTATGATCTCCATCTTCGAATTGCGCACCTTGCTGCCGGAGTCGCAGGTGCACGAGGCGGAGGAGGTGAAACAGTGAGCGAGTTTTCAGGCAATGGTCCGATCCCCGATTCTCCGATCTCCGATTCTCCGATCTATGGACTGATGGCCGAATTCGACTCGGCACAAGAACTGGTATCGGCCGCTCACAAGGCGCATGAAGCGGGTTACCAGAAAATCGATGCTTACAGCCCGTTCCCCATCGAGGGCCTTGCCGAAGCCATCGGCTTTCACAAGAACCGCGTGCCGCTCGTGGTGCTCATTGGCGGACTCGTCGGCGGGATTTCAGCGTACGCGCTCCAGTATTGGATCGCAGCGATCACCTATCCGGTCAACATCGGCGGACGTCCATTTCACTCCTGGCCTTCGTTCATCATCGTGACCTTCGAGATGACGATTCTTTTTGCGGGACTTTCCGCCGCTATCGGCATGTTGGCCCTGAACGGCCTGCCCATGCCATATCACCCGGTGTTCAACGTGCCCGAGTTCGCGAAGGCCTCGGAGAATAAATTCTTCCTGATCGTGTTTTCGAACGACCCGAAATATGACGCCGCCCGCACGCGCTCGTTTCTCAACAGCCTCGCTCCACGCATGATCGCGGAGGTGCCAAGCTAGTTATGGGTCCCACTCGCAACCTCCGAAAAGTTTTGCCCGCGCTTCTGGCGCTGATTGCCGTAACCGCCGGATGCCGCCTCGATATGCACGTGCAGCCGTATTACCGGCCCATGGCGAAGAGCGATTTCTTCGCTGACGACCGCTCCGCCCGCTTGCCGGTCGAGGGCACGGTGGCGCGCGGCGATCTCCGAGAAGACACTTACTTCTACACCGGAAAAATCGGCAACGCGCCCGGCGACTATCTGCCATTTCCGGTGACCGCAGAGGTTCTCGCCCGCGGACGCGAGCGTTTCAACATCAACTGCACACCTTGTCACGGACGCGTCGGCGATGGCAATGGCTTCATTCCCTCGCGTGGATTTCGGCGCCCGCCGTCGTATCACATCGAGCGTCTGCGCAAAGTGCCGATCGGCTACTTCTTCGATGTTATGACCAACGGCTTTGGAGTTATGCCGGAATATGGCACGCAGGTTGCGCCGCGCGATCGCTGGTGCATTGCGGCTTACATTCGCGCGCTGCAACTTAGCCAGAATGCAACTTCGAGCGACGTCCCCGCGGGACAAAAAGTTCCGTCGCCTCCGCCGCAGTTCCGCGATATCGGCAACGGAGCCACGTTGCCCGAAATCGCGCCGCCCACCACCGCAACCGAAGGGGAGTCCAAATGACCACGGCCACCATGAATAAGTCGGGCCTGATGGCCCCGCCCGTGGCCCAGACCATGCAGCAGCGGTCGCTCGTCATTGGCGTGATCGCGGCCATTGCTTCCGTCGCCGGCGTTTTCCTTGCTCCCGGCAGTTTTTATTCCGCTTACCTCATCGGCTTCATGTTCTGGCTGGGCCTTTCGCTCGGATGCATGGCCATCCTGATGCTTTACCACCTGGTCGGCGGCGCTTGGGGCACGGTGATTCGCCGCATTCTGGAATCGGGGATGATGACGCTGCCCCTCATGTTCGTGCTTTTCATCCCGATTTTGCTGAATTTGCCGACGCTGTATTTCTGGGCGCGGCCGGAGGGACTGACCGACCCCAAGATCGCGGAGATCGCGCACAGCTATCTCAACTTCAACGGCATTCTGGTGCGCTACATTGTTTACTTCGTCATCTGGATCGGGATGGCCTACTTTCTGAATCGCTGGTCCACCGAACAGGACTCGATTGTGGGCCAGAGCACGCTGCGCTTCCGCGCGATGAGTTCCATCGGACTCGTCATCTACTCGCTCACGATTTCCTTCGCGGTGATCGACTGGGTGATGTCGCTGCAAGCGCGCTGGATCTCAACCATCTACGGCCTGCTCTTCATTGCGGGAGAAGCGCTCTCCGCCTTCTGTTTCTGCGTGGTTATCGAGAGCATCCTCGGTAAACGCAAGCCGATGTCCGAGTACCTCACCGATACGGAAGTCCACGACCACGGCAAGTTTATGCTCGCTTTTGTTATGGTCTGGGCTTACTTCAATTTCTCGCAGTGGCTCATCATCTGGTCCGGCAACTTGCCCGAAGAAATTCCGTGGTACGTGCGCCGCATGAATGGCGGATGGGAAACGGTCGCCCTGTTCCTCGTGGTGTTCCATTTCGCCGTGCCGTTCGCGCTCTTGCTCTCGCGCCAGTTGAAGCGCAAAGCACGCACGCTGGTCTGGCTCGCGTCGTGGCTCATATTCATGCGCATCGTCGATATTTTTTGGCATATCGAGCCGGCGTCGCATCCCACGTTTCACATTAGCTGGGTGCATTTCGCAATCGTCGCCGGAATCGGCGGCCTTTGGATGGCCCACTTTTTTCACAACCTGAGATCGCGTCCGCTGCTCGCGGTCAACGCGCCGCAGACGCTGAGACTTCTGGAGCCGTCGCATGAATGAGGAAATGAGGAACCACGGCCACTCCGGCGACGAAGCCGGTTTCGAACGCGAAGACCTGGGCACGCGCGGCGTCTTCGCCTTCATGATCGGCCTCACGATCGTTGGCGTAGTCATTTATTTCATCATCATCGGCATGTACACGTTCCTCGACAAATACGAGCGGTCGCAGATGGCCACCGCCAGTCCGCTGGTTACTTCGAAGGGGACGATGTCACGGGTGGTCACGCAGGAATACATGGAGCAACGGTTCAAGGACAACGGCGCTCCCATGCTCGAAATCAACGAGCGCGGGCAGTTTCGCGACTTTTTGATCAATCAGGAGAACCAACTCAACAGCTACGGCTGGGTCGACGAAAAGGCTGGCGTGGCGCGCATTCCAATCGAGCGCGCCATGGAGTTGACCGTGCAGCGCGGATTGCCGGTGTGTCCGCAAGGCTGCGCGAATTTGAACGCAGCGGTGGCGGGCGAAGCGCCGGCGCAGAAATCGGCAGCATCGAAGCAATAGACGCCCAGCCCCTAAAGGGGCGTCTGATTTCGAAAGATACCGTATCGCTGAAGCGATACCATGGTACGAAACACGGCATGGCTAAAGCGATGCCCTGATACGAAGCAACCGCTCTGGCCGGACAGCCGGGAAAGGAAAAAGAAGTGCGCAGTAAAGAGAAATTCGCCAACTCGATCACGGCAACGACTTTCCTGCTAATGCTCTTGACCGCTCCATTCTTTGGGCAGGTCCCGCAGGGTCCTATTATGGGCGGCGGCATCATGAGTCCGCCCGTCAACCAGCGTCCACCTGGTCTCGAATTCGTCGGAATCGAGCAGCATCTCAACGCCGAAGTTCCCGGCGATCTCGAATTCCGCGACGAACTCGGCAACTCGGTCAAACTCGCCGACTACTTCGGCCACGGACGCCCCGTCATCCTGAACCTGGGTTATTACCAATGCCCCATGCTCTGCGGCGAACTTCTGCAAGGGCTGGTCGGTTCGATGAAGGCCCTGACCTTCAATCTCGGCAAGGATTTTGACGTCCTCACCGTGAGCTTCGACCCGCGCGAAACCACGGAAATGGCCGCCGAAAAAAAGCGGGATATGATGAAGCGTTACGGCCGCCCGAATGCCGATAAGGGCTGGCACTTCCTCACCGGCAAGGCTGACCAGATCAATGCGCTCACCAAGTCGGTTGGCTTTCAATATCAGTTCGATGAGAAAACCGGGCAGTACGCCCACGCCACCGCGATCATTATGCTGACGCCCGACCGTCACATTTCGGGGTACTTTTATGGCGTCGAGTTCTCTCCCAAGGATCTGCGCCTTGGACTTGTGCAGGCTTCGCAAAACAAGATTGGCAACATCGGCGACCAGGTGCTGCTGTACTGCTATCACTACGATCCCAGGACCGGAAAATACGGCGCAGTGGTCAGCAACATCCTGAAGCTGGCGGCGCTCGGGACCATGCTTGTCCTGGGAACATTTATGTTCGTCATGTTCCGCGCCGATCGTCATTCCGATCATGGTTCCGATCAAGGCGCGGCCCGCGGCGGACCGGGGCGAGTTACATAACTATGTCGAAATTTCTACCTTTGTGGCCCGATCAGGCCTCGACGTCGGCAGGCCAAGTGGATGCTCTCTACATCTATCTGCTGCTGGTTGCTGGCGTCATGACCGCCCTCATTTTTTTCGCCGTCACGGTGCTAGCGATCAAGTATCGTCGCGTACCCGGCCGCGAAGCCCAACAGATCGAAGGCTCCACGATCCTTGAAATCGGGTGGTCGATCATTCCTTTCTTTGTGATGCTGACCTTCTTCATCTGGGGCGCGGTCATCTATTTCAAGGAACGTACTCCTCCCGCCGACTCCACCGAAATCTACGTCGTCGCCAAGCAGTGGATGTGGAAGTTCGAACACATGGAGGGGCAGCGCGAGATTAACGAGCTGCACGTCCGCACGGGCCAGAACATCAAGCTCATCATGACCTCGCAGGACGTGATTCACAGCTTCTTCGTCCCGGCATTCCGCCTCAAGCAGGACGTACTGCCCGGGCGCTACACCACCCTCTGGTTCAAGGCCACTGTGCCCGGCCACTATCATTTGTTCTGCGCCCAGTATTGCGGGACCATGCACTCCGGGATGGGCGGCGACATCGTCGTCATGACGCCGCAGGATTACGCGCAGTGGATAGCGGGCGGAACGTCCCCGCCATTGCAGGAAACCGGTAAGCAGTTGTTCTCTACGCTCGGATGCGCCACCTGCCATCGTTTCGATGTGCAGGGCCGCGGCCCCGACCTGACGGGTGTCTACAACAAGCCAGTCCTGCTTGAGGACGGACGCACGGTGATTGCCGACGAGAACTATGTTCGTGAGTCCATCCTCAATCCCACCGCAAAGATCGTGAACGGTTTTAAACCGGTGATGCCCACCTTCCAGGGCCTCGTCAGCGAAGAGCAGTTGAACGCGCTGGTGGCATACGTGAAATCGTTAGCCCAGCCGCCCCCGGGAACCGCCGGGCTGCAGAACCAGCCCGCCATTTCCCCGGCACAAACACAGAAGATGCAGGTGCAATAGTCATGGCGAGCAGAGTAATTCCGGCGAATCAGGCTCCGAAATTGAACTATCTCAACAACGGGCACAGCCTCAGGTCCTGGCTGCTGACCACCGACCACAAGCGGATCGCGATCCTCTATCTGATTTCGGTGACGACGTTCTTCTTTTTCGGCGGCTTCTTTGCCATGCTCATCCGGCTCGAGTTACTGACGCCACAGGGCGACCTGATGCAGGCCGACAC
>PLIC01000060.1:20710-28622 GCA_003139995.1 Candidatus Acidiflorens stordalenmirensis
TCAACCTGCTGAGCTGGTATCTATACATCATCGGCGGCATCCTAATGACACACGTCATGCTGAGCGGCGGCGTGGATACGGGCTGGACTTTCTACAGCCCATTCAGCACGGAGTACACCAACACCAAGATAGTCGAGGCCGGACTCGCGGTCTTTATTGCCGGGTTCTCCTCGATTTTCACCGGGCTGAACTTCATCGTCACTATCCACCGCATGCGCGCCCCCGGCCTTACCTGGAGCCGCCTGCCCTTGTTCGTGTGGGCCAACTACGCAACCAGCTTGATCATGGTTCTCGGCACGCCGGTAATCGCCATCACCATCGTGCTGGTGGCCGTGGAGCGACTCTTCCATCTCGGCATCTTCGACCCCAGGCTCGGCGGAGACCCGCTCCTGTTCCAGCACCTGTTCTGGTTCTACTCCCATCCGGCGGTGTACATCATGATCCTGCCTTCGATGGGAGTGATCAGCGAACTTATCGGTTGCTTCTCGCGCAAGCGCATCTTTGGTTATAAGTTCGTGGCCCTGTCGAGCATCGCCATCGCCGTCTTGGGATTCCTGGTGTGGGCGCATCACATGTTCGTGGCCGGCATATCGCTCTATGCCGCGATGATCTTTTCGTTCCTGACTTTCTTCATCGGCGTGCCCTCGGCCGTCAAAGTGTTCAACTGGACGGCTACGCTCTACAAGGGGTCGATTACTTACGCCACGCCGATGCTCTACGCTTTCGGCTTCATCGGACTTTTTACCATCGGCGGCCTGACCGGGCTCTTCCTCGCCACGCTCGGCATCGATGTCCATGTTCACGATACTTACTTCGTCGTCGCCCACTTTCACTATGTCATGGTGGGTGGCGTCTTGATGGGGTATCTCGGAGGCATGCATTTCTGGTGGCCGAAAATCAGCGGACGCATGTATCCGGAAGGCTGGGCAAAGCTTTCGGCGCTGCTCATCTTCGCCGGCTTCAATCTGACGTTCTTCCCGCAGTTCATTCTCGGCTACGTCGGCATGCCGCGCCGCTACTGGCAGTATCCGCCGGAGTTCCAGGTGCTGAACGTGCTGTCAACGGCCGGCGCCAGCGTGCTCGCCGTCGGCTATCTTCTGCCGATGATCTACTTCCTGTGGTCGCTGCGCTACGGGCCGATCGCCGAAGCCAATCCGTGGCATGCCGCCGGCTTGGAGTGGAAGACCACGTCACCTCCGCCCACGTTTAACTTTGACGAGACGCCCGTTGTGACTTGGGAGGCTTATAACTACGACGAGATTCCAGACAAGGAACTGGAGGCTCCCGTTGCACGATAGCCAAGCGTCCACCATGGAACACGCAGTTCACAATCCGGCGTTGCTCCACCACTTCGCCGACGCTCAGCAGCAAAAGGACGCTGCCTCGCTTGGCATGTGGCTGTTCCTGGTGACGGAAATCATGTTCTTCGGCGGCATGTTCTGCGCTTACTTGGTCTACCGCCTCGCCCACTTCAACGCCTTCGCGGCTGGAAGCCAGCAGCTCAGCATCGCGCTGGGAGCCACTAATACCGCCGTCCTGATCATCAGTTCGGTTACGGTTGTGTTGGCGGTGAAAGCGGCGGAGGCAGGCCGCCGCAAAGTACTGGTAGGCTACCTCGTTGTTACCGTGCTGCTCGGCATGACATTTCTGGCGGTCAAGGGTTTCGAATATCGCGAAAAATTCGAAAAGCACCACATACCCGGCCCGACGTTCAAGTTCACGAACACCTTCGACGATAACGGCAAGCAAATCCCGGTCAACCCTAAGGAAGCCGAACTCTTTTTCTCGCTCTATTTCGCCATGACCGGCATGCATGCCCTGCACATGATCATTGGCTGCGGTCTTTTTAGCGTTCTGGCTGTTTTGGCATGGAAGGGGCATTACTCGCCCGGCTACTTTACTCCCATAGAAAACGCGGGCTTGTACTGGCACTTAGTCGATATCATTTGGATTTATTTGTTCCCGTTGTTGTATCTGATTAGCCGGCACTCGTGACGACAGAGTGCTGAGAACTGATAACCGGGAACTGAGAACTGGTCTTAAGGATTGCTATGTCGGACAATGCAGCACACACTAGTCGTTCGCAAGGATTTTACATAGCCATTGGCATCGGCCTGCTTGTCGGGACGGCTACAACGGTCGGCGCCGCCTTCGTAAACCTCGGTCCTTTCAATCCGATCATCGCGCTGCTCATTGCCACGATCAAAGCGACGCTCGTCGTGCTCTTCTTCATGCACGTCAAAGGTGCGAGCGAAAAGCTGACTGGGGCCGTCGTTGTGTCCGGCTTCTTCTTTCTCGCGATTCTGATATCGCTATCTCTGGCGGATTACCTGACTCGATCCTGGCGGTAATCGCATCTTGTGTAGCCAGTGCTAGGTAAAATGAGAGCCCTTGCGCCCAGCGCCCGTATCCTCGAAGATGTTCTGTAAACTATGCCGCAAGACATCGCCCCACCTCCGGCCCATTCCGCGCAACTTGACGCCTCCGCGCTTGAAGCCGCCCTCCGCCGCCACCTTCGCGGAGAGGTTCGCTTCGACTCGGGCAGCCGCGCGCTTTATGCAACCGACGGCTCCAACTACCGACAAGTTCCGATCGGCGTTGTAGTTCCCCGCGACAAAGAAGATGTCCTCGCCACCGTTGCCCTTTGCCGCGACCACTGCGCTCCGCTGCTTGCTCGCGGCGGAGGCACGTCGCTTGCCGGACAATGTTGCAACGCCGCCGTCGTCCTCGACTTTTCGAAGTACATGGCTGGCATCATCGACATCGATCCGGCGCGGCGCATCGCCCGCGTAGAACCTGGAGTCGTTCTGGACCGCCTCCGCGCCGAAGCCGAGAAGCACCACCTCACCTTCGCACCCGATCCCGCTACCCACGACCGCTGCACGCTCGGAGGCATGATCGGCAACAACTCTTGCGGCGTGCACTCGATCATGGCTGGCAAGACGGACGACAATATCGAGGCCCTTGAAGTCCTCACCTATGACGGCCAGCGCCTGCACGTCGGCGCGACGAGCGCAGACGAGTTCGACCGCTTCATTCGCGACGGCGGACGACGCGCCGAAATTTACAGCGGGCTCAAGTCGCTCGCCGATCGCTACGGCGAGCAGGTGCGCCGCCAGTTCCCGAACATTCCGCGCCGCGTTTCCGGGTACAACCTCAACCACCTGCTGCCCGAAAACGGCTTTCACGTGGCGCGCGCGCTGGTCGGCTCCGAAGGAACTTGCGTCACGATTCTCGAAGCGGCCTGCCGCCTGGTCGAGAGTCCGTCGGTGCGAGTGCTGCTGGTCATCGGATGGCCCGATATTTATCTCTGCGCCGACCGCGTCCCCGAGATCATGGAGCACCGCCCCATCGGCCTCGAAGGTTTTGACGACATTATGGTCAACGCGAGCCGCCGCAAAGGCGTGAACCTCGAAGGTCTCGCGCTGCTGCCCGAAGGCGGGGGCTGGCTGATGGTCGAGTTCGGCGCAGATACCGCCGCCAAAGCCGAATCGCAGGCGCGCAATCTGATGGAGGCGCTTGATCGCTCCGCGGCTCCGCCGAATATGCGCCTGTTCACCGACCAAAAACAAGCCCGGCGCATTTGGGATGTCCGCGAGTCCAGCCTGGGCGTGACTTCGCACGTCCCCGGCGAACCGCTGCGTTGGGAAGGCTTCGAGGATTCCGCCGTCGCGCCCGACAAGCTCGGCGCCTACCTCCGCGAGCTGCGCCGGCTGATGCAGGCCTTCCACTACGACGGCTCGTTCTATGGACACTTCGGCCATGCCTGCGTGCACACCCGCATGGACTACGATCTCGAATCCACCGAAGGCGTGCGCACGTTCCGCCAGTTCATGGAAGAGGCCGCCGACCTCGTCGTCCGCTATGGCGGCTCGCTCTCGGGCGAACATGGAGACGGCCAGGCCCGCGCCGAGCTTCTTCCCAAAATGTTTGGCCCCGAACTCATGCAGGCTTTCCGCGAGTTCAAATCGCTCTGGGATCCCGATTGGAAGATGAACCCGGGCAAGCTCATCGAGCCTTATCGCCTTGATGAAAATCTGCGCCTCGGCGCGGGTTATGATCCGTGGCAGCCCGAGACGCATTTCAAATTTCCCGACGATCACGGCAGCCTGGCGTCGGCGACGCTGCGCTGCGTTGGAGTCGGCAAATGCCGCTGCGATGCCGGCGGGGTTATGTGTCCCAGTTTCCGCGTCACGCGCGACGAAGAGCACTCCACCCGCGGCCGCGCCCACCTGCTCTGGGAGATGACCAAAGGAGAAGTCATCAAAGACGGCTGGCGGAACGAAACCGTGAAAGAATCGCTCGACCTCTGCCTCGCCTGCAAAGGCTGCAAAAGCGATTGCCCCGTCGGCGTGGATGTCGCGACCTATAAATCGGAATTCCTATCGCACTACTACGAAACCAATCGCCTTCCGCTGAAGGCGCTGGCGCTCTCGAATATTGACCTGTGGCTCAGAGCTGCCTCGCACGCGCCGGGCCTGGTGAATCTTACGACCCAACTCCCCGGTCTGCGCGACCTGGCCAAGCTGGCCGCCGGAATCCCGGCCCAGCGCCGCATTCCGGCGTTGGCTCCGCAGACGTTCAAAGAGTGGTGGGAGGAGCGGCTCGGAGCTTCGCTCCTCGGGACGGACGAGGGCGTCCGTCCCCACGTGAGTCACGATAACCCCGTCCTCCTCTGGGCCGACACTTTCAACAATCACTTCCTTCCCGCGACCGCCAAAGCCGCTGTTGAAGTGCTCGAAGCTGCGGGGTTCGACGTCAGCGTCCCGCGCGCCCACTTGTGTTGCGGACGCCCGCTCTACGACATCGGCATGCTTGATCGCGCCAAGAGTCTGCTCCTCCAGATCATGGACGAGCTGCTCCCTGAAATCGAAGCGGCAACGCCTATCGTCGTCCTCGAACCTAGCTGCGCCTCGGTTTTCCGCGACGAACTTACTAACCTTTTCCCGAAAGACGAACGCGCGCAAGCTCTGTCTAAGCAAGTCTTCCTGCTCAGCGAATTTCTCGAGCAGCGGGCAAAGGATTTTCCTCTTCCGAAGTTGACGCGCCGGGCGCTGGTTCACGGGCATTGCCATCACAAGGCCATCATGAAGATGACGGCTGAGGAAGCCGTCCTCGAGCGCATGGGCATTGACTTCACCGCGCCCGCCCCCGGATGCTGCGGGATGGCGGGAGCGTTCGGCTTCGAAAAAGAAAAATACGAGATCTCGAAGGCGATCGGCGAACTCGAACTGCTGCCCGCCGTGCGCCAGGCTCCCACCGACTGGCTCATCGTCGCCGACGGATTTAGCTGCCGCGAACAGATTGCCCAGGAAACCGACCGTCACGCGCTGCATCTCGCCGAGGTTCTCCAGATGGCCCTGCGCGAAGATGCCGAAACGCCCGAAGGCTTCCCGATGTTCGACCCCGCGCCGCAATACTATCCTGAAGACGCTTGGATCCGCCCGCACGAGGCCGCGATTAGGAAATCAATGAAGCGCACGGGGCTGGCCGTGGCAGGGATCGCGGCAGGAACGGCGCTGCTGTTGGCGCTGGCACGGAGACGCTAAATCGTGAATCCAGGATTGCTGCAGGCTCAGGCAGCTGTCGAGCTTCGCTTGGCTGGACGGCTGAGGGCGCCGGTTCCTGCGTGTTCAACTTATTGATAAATAATAAGTTATCAGCTAGCTGCCCATCCCGCCTTCTTTCTGGGACAATAGACAGAGACGAAGCCAGCAGGCCTTCCTATGGAAACCGCAAATCCAACCGTCTCAGCCCCAGCCCCAGCCCCAACCCCAACGCCAGCCCAGTCCGCCGCCATTGCCCAAAACAAAACCCTGCAAGGTTCGGTCCTGGTGCTGATCCAGTTCGACGTTTGCGAGGAGATCAACCTCGACGCCCTGCGCGACATCTTCGGAGCCCGCCGCCAGGAGACCAGCTTCAAGCATCCTGCGCCCGGATACGTCCGCTTCCAGCGGCCTCCGGTCGTCGAGCCGGTCGAGCCGCTGATCCTCGAAAGCGGCGAGCGGCTTGACGTGAAGATCAAGTACTACGATTACGGCGTGTTGAGCGTCGTCTTCGAGCTGCCGTTTTCCGGCGACTGGGATACGCTCGTACGCCTCGCCAGCCGCTGGGTTTGGGACACCGATTTCACCAACTTCGCCCAGAAAATCGCCAAACAGAAAATCGAGCGCGCTCGCCCCGCGCTGATCAAGCTTTACGATAGCTGGCTGCATGAAGATTATTTCGTCTTCCACGTGCGCGACATCGCAGGCAATCCGTCGGCAGCCGAACTGCTGGCGGCCGAGGGCGGACGCATCTCCCAGATCGTCCGCGGCGAAAACGTTCCGCTCTCCGACGGCGAGCAGCAGGAAATCATGCAGTCAAAAATCTCCTACTACCCGAACGACCTGGCCGTGATCAGCTGGAACGGAGCGTTCCTCTACGACTCTACGGCCGGCGCGGAAACGGTGATTCAACTGCTCGAATACGCCAACTCGCAGCTCCTGGAATTCCGCCACTACGACGAACTGCTGACGCGCGAGCTGCAAAGCGTCTACGCTTTCATGGACCACGGCTCGATGGGCATCGCCGCCCGCTGGCGCACCGCCAAACGCGCCAGCCGATTGCACACCGTCCTGCTCGATGTGGACGAACTGACCGAGCGCGCCGACAACGCCATCAAGTTCCTGAGCGACATGTTCTCGGCGCGCCTCTACAGAGTTGCCGCGTCGAAGATCGGCGTGAACGATTACAAGAACCTGGTCAACCAGAAAGTCCACACCGCCGAAGAGCTCTACCGCTTCATGGTCGACCAGTTCCATCAGAGCCGCGCGTTTTTGCTGGAGGTGCTGGTGGTGATTATTCTTGTCATTGAATTGCTCTGGCTGTTTAAGGGATCGATTTCGTTCTAGGGGAAACTCTCAGTTGTCAGCTCTCAGCTCTCAATAACGTCAAAGGCACTTGCGTGCAGGGCCTCCTTTTGCTCCTGGCTTCGCGCTCTTTTGGAGTGTTTGCGGGGTTGTTTACCAGTTGGTACCGGTACCCCCCCTCCCCCCTAGCCTTATGGAATCATGGGGTTAGAGAGAAATTCTCCCCCCGGTCTTTGATTTTAAAGGAGTTAGGGTAAAGTCTTTATAAACCATCGACTTAGGTGTCAAGGAGCGCTGAAAATGGGTTTGGGGCAGCTTCGAGGGTCGTCTTGCTTGACGGACGAACCTCTTCACTGCCCCAATTAGATCTTCATTATCGCGTACGACTGGTTGGAAGTCTGTGATGGTGCTCACAGTTGGTTTGTGATGAAAAGGGTCAGAGGACCCGCCCAAGCGAAGCTTGGACGGGACATTCTTTCAAAGTTGGGATGGACGCGAAGTCCGTGGCCGGCCGCCGGCCCACTTCTCGAAAAGCGCGAGAAGTGGGGCACCCCCCTGTCTTATTTTCTGCCAACCCTTAGCTGCCTGCGTTATCCTTGCAGCCCGGAGAAGGTGGCCACCCGCCGCTCACGGATGGTTAGTGATGAAAAAAGTCAGGCGTCAGATTGCGGAAGTGGAAACACATGCGGCGTCCCACGTCTCGAAAACCTGTCTAGTCCCGAGAGATCCTTTACATTTCGTCCCGAGACATCCTTTACACATTGGTGGGGGGAACCGGCTTTGGAACCCAGCGCTCGACGATCGTCGAGCGCTGGGTTCCGGGGTCGAGTTCCCGGATGAGGGTCGTACAGTAGAACACCATCAGGCGTTGTTCGACGCAGACGATCTGTACCCACTCGCCGGACAGCGCTTGGCTAACGTTCCACTTCTGTCCCTTGATGTCCAGCTTGCCTTGGCAGTCCACTTTCAACACCCACGGCGGGTGGCCCGCATCTCCGGCGGGTAAGTATAGCGCTCTTTGCTAGGCGTTGACAGCGAGAGTCTTGTCCAATACAAGATGA
>PLIC01000231.1 GCA_003139995.1 Candidatus Acidiflorens stordalenmirensis
CGCCGGATGCGGACCCGCATGTCCGGTGGTGTGGCAGGGGAGGGCGGGCGACCGCTCCCCCTATGCCGATTTTGTGGGGTATTGGCGAGGAGGCCGAGTCCGGATATGCTGGCAGGCATGAAGTTTGGCGGCTCCGAACTCGCCGGCCTGATCGTGGCAGTAAGCTTCGCCGCCGGGCTCAACGTGTATGCCACCGTAGCCACACTCGGACTGCTGGCCCATGCTGGCCTGCTCGATTTGCCTTCCGGGCTGCATCTCGTTTCCAGTTGGTGGGTGATTGCGGTTTCCGGCGTGCTCTTTGCCATCGAGTTTTTCGCCGACAAGATCCCAGCTTTCGATTTGTTCTGGAATGCCCTGCACACCTTTGTGCGAGTTCCCGTGGCGGCCTTGATCGCCTTCGGCGCAACGTCCGGGCTTTCGCCGGAAAAGCAGTTGCTGGCGGCGCTGGCGGGCGGGGCGATTGCATTGGCGGCGCACGGAGGTAAGACGGCGGCGCGCGTAGCCGTGACGCCGTCTCCCGAGCCGGTTTCGAATTTCGCGCTCAGCGCGGGAGAAGACGCACTCGCTGTATTCCTGACCTGGCTTGCGGCCCAGCACCCGATAGCGGCTGCCCTGATCGTCGCCGCTTTTCTATCCGTGATCGTGGTCCTGATGCGATGGGTGTTCCGGGCTATGTCGCGGGCTATGAAGAACCTGTTTCGCGGTGCGGAGAAAGAACTGGCGCCGTCGAAGCGGCGCGATTTAGACGCTGCGTGAAACCTATGACTCCTAATCCGCCCTTTACCGATGTCCCCACCGCGATCGAAGAGATCCGCGCTGGACGAATGATCGTCGTGGTTGACGACGAGGATCGCGAGAATGAAGGCGATCTCACGCTCGCTGCGGAGAAAGTTACTCCCGAAGCGATTAACTTCATGGCCAAGCACGGGCGTGGCCTCGTCTGCTTGGCCATGACCGAAGAACGGCTCGACCACCTGCGCATCGGTCCCATGACCAGCGAGAACACGTCGCAATACGGGACTGCTTTTTGCGAAGCGATTGACGCTCGCGATGGCGTGACCACCGGAATTTCGGCGTACGATCGCTCGCATACTATCAAAACGGCAATCGATCCCGCGACGCGGCCATCCGATCTGGCCCGGCCCGGGCACGTCTTCCCGCTGCGGGCGCGCAAGGGCGGAGTGCTGGTGCGCGCCGGCCAGACCGAAGCTTCCGTCGATCTGGCTCGGCTGGCCGGCATGGTTCCGGCGGGGATCATCTGCGAAATCATGAAAGACGACGGCACCATGGCTCGCGTGCCCGACCTGATCGAGTTCTGCCGCGCGCATGAAATGAAAATGCTCACGGTGGCGGAGTTGATCCGCTACCGGATGCAGCATGAGCGCTACGTGCATCGTGTGGGCGAGGCGATGGTCGAAACCAAGCACGGGCAATTCCACCTGATTGCCTACGAGAGCGAAGTGGACGGTGGCGGATCCCACATGGCACTGATTCGCGGCGATGTCGAAGATTCGTCGCAGCCGGTGCTGGTTCGCATGCACGCGCACTGCCTGCTGGGCGACGTTTTTGGCGCCACCGGGTGCGACTGCCATCAGACGCTCGAGGCTTCGCTAAAGATTATTGCTGACGAGGATCGGGGCGCATTGATTTACCTGCACCAGACGTCCAAGGGCTTCTTGGCGGAAAAAATTGGCGACCAGTCGTTCCTCACGTTTCATCGGGAACGGCGTCTGCCGTCGCTTCCCGAAAGCGAGCGCAAGACGCATCGCGAGATCGGACTGGGTGCTCAAATCCTTTTCGATCTGAATTTGAAGCGCATACGATTGCTGACCAATCACCCGAGAAGGGTGGCCGCGCTCGAAGGATTCGATATCGAGATTGTCGAGCAGGTCCCAGTAAAGTTTACGGTTGCGAAGAATTCGCTGTAGAGGCCCGGCTTGTGTGGGGACGGGCGCCTCGCCCGTCCAAGCCGAGCGCAGCTCGGTCTCTGCCAGTGGTCACAGCAAATCCGTATTCCCTTGTTGGGCTTTGTATCAGGGCATCGCTTCAGCGATGCCGAAAGTTCTTCGAAATCAGATGCCCCTTTAGGGACTGGACTCCGACATGTCCGCAATCCGAGACGCGGCAAGCCGCGTCTCTACGACGCAAATCCTAAAACGGCTTCCGCGGCGTGATCTCTTCATCCTTAATAAAAAACTGCGCCGAGCATACAGACGATCCACAGATTGTCGGCAGCAGTCCGGCCATCTGCTTGCGCGTAATCAAGCCCAGCGTGCCGCACGAGGGGCAGGAGAGCACCGCCCAATACGGATCTTCTCTCTCTCCTACTTCGCCCGCATTCTCCAGCACGAACACGGTGCCGGGTTCCATCTGCTCGGGAATCCACTCGCTGATAATGCTCAATTCACCGATCATCATGTGCCTCCCCGCTTTCCGTTTACGCTCGCCGAGCCCGGCGTACCGGCCGCGCTCGTTCCGAAACTGCGGCTTTCTTGCGCGACTGAATCTCTCCTCGAACCCGGCGGACTTCGTCGCTCAGACAGATATCGAACATTGGCTGCCGGGCGTTCTTCAACAGGTCCACGACCTGCCGCGCCGAGGTGCGCAGATACAGATGAGTGCCGTCGGTTAGAAGGTGATACTCCGAAGACGCGCCGACCGTGGCGGCAATGCTGGTGCTGAATTCCTGCTGCAGGAAGCCAATCACCTTGCGCATGCGCTGCAGCGAGAAGCCCCGCCGGCGGAGCTGGCAGATGACCGCCACCGTGACCAGCTCGTCCCAACTGTAGACGCGCCGATGACCCTTGCGGACCGGCGCCACGATGCCGCGTTCGTCCCACCATTGCAGTTGACGCGCCGTGATTCCGGTCAGTGCGATCACGTCGTTGGATGTGAACTCTCGTTGCATTCCGGACCCGTCCCGTTTCAAACAATAAAGTGAAGAAATGTTTGAAACATTCTAGGCGGCGAAAGCGGAAATCAACCACGGTTTCGTTCTTCGCTGTGTTGACTATGCGGGTACGTCGCCGGAAGGCGTCTGGAGGGGCGCAACTTCAATGAAGGGAGAATTTCGCACAGCGGCAATCGCGATCTGTGGATCGATCCGAAGAATCCGAAGGGAGGAATCCGAAGCGATGACCGTTTCGAACGACAGTGGCGCGCGTGGTGCGCGCCACTGAATTTAGATGAACATTTCGTCTTGCGGCATGCCGGCGCCGTTTTTCGGATGGCGCCTTTTCTGGCCGAGGAAGACGTCGATTCCGGTGCTGATTGCGGTCATCAATCCGTTGACCTGGCGCAGCGGAGAGATCACGGTTTTGTGGACGATTTCGCTGGTCTCTTCGACCTTGTCCATGGTGCGATTCAGCAGTTCATCGGCGCGGATGACTTGCAGCCGGGTGCGGTCGAGCGCATCGGTGAGCGTGGCGTCGATGCGGCCGAGTTGATTGCGCACCAACGTACTTGACTCCAAAAAATTGGTGCTCATGATGTCGATCTTCGGGCGCAGTTCCACCAGTATGTTCTGCACCGTTTCCATCGTCGGCAGAACCTTGCTCCTCACTTCGGTGGCGAGCGCTTCCATCTTCGCGGTGCTCTTGCGGACGGCGAGGTAGAGGGCCACCATAATTAGCGCCTGCAACAACACCGCAAAAGCAGTCACCGCAATAAAACCAATTAGGAGATTGTCATTCATAGCTGCTCCCATCGTCACTCTGCGGCCGCCGCCGATTTCTCCGCAGCGCGCTAGATATTCTTGGACGGTTCGGCCCCGGGCGCGGTCGTCTCGTTATATGCCTGCTTGCCGGCTTCGTAAGCGTTGCGGAACTGCTCTTTCTGCTGGTTGAGCACTTCGCGTCCGCGATCCACCCATTCCCCCGCCTGCTCGCGTGCCCGGCGAGCCTGCTTACGCACGCGCTCTCCGCCTTCCTGCGCCTTGGAGCAAATTACGTCGCGTGTTTCGTCGCCCGAGCGCGGCGCGTACAACACGCCGACTACAGCTCCGACACCGAGACCCGCCAGGAACCACAAAAAGCCGTTGCCGCCATGATCCGCCATAACTACCTCCTCAATAATTTCTCTGTAGTTGGAATGGTAGCACCCCAATATGTGAAAGACAATTCACCGTATCGAGCCGTGCTAAATGT
>PLIC01000001.1 GCA_003139995.1 Candidatus Acidiflorens stordalenmirensis
CTCAGCCGAGGGGTCCAGTCCAGTTTGAGTGTGGCCCTACCAAAGAGGACAGCCGAGAACGACTGTCGCCAGACACACTCGATCAGAATCCGTCGAGCGCGGGTGTGTTTCGGAATCGTAGCAGAATGCTCTCGGAGCAAATATGGATAGTCGTCATTTTGTTGTTTCAGTCGGTGAGGCTCAATGCTGAAATCTATGCTTCATAAATCTCTACAGGCGTTCGGGCTAGACTTGGTTCGTTACGTTCCGACGCGACACGCCTTCCCCCCTGACTTTGCCCCAGAAGAAGGCGAGATGGTAAGCACGGTTCGTCCGTGGACCAAGACCTCGCCGGAGCGTATCTTCGCGCTCATGCACGCCACGCGCTACCTGAGTCAGAATCAGCTTGCCGGGGACATCGTGGAATGTGGTGTGTGGAAGGGCGGTAGCATGGTGGTGGTTGCCCGAACCCTACTTGAGCTGCAGGACACCAGCCGTCAGCTCTATCTATTTGACACGTTTGAAGGCATGCCCGCGCCGACTGTGCAGGACGTCGACTACGCCGGCAGGCACGCAACTCAGGTATTGCGGGATTACGTGAGCAGCCGTTGCGACGATGCCCCCCTGGAAGAGGTGCGCGAAGTGATCTATAAGACGGGGTATCCCCCGGGAAAAATCCATTTTGTAAAGGGCAAGGTTGAGGACACGATTCCGGGTGCGGCGCCCGCCCATATCTCGCTTCTGCGACTCGATACGGACTGGTACGAGTCCACGAGGCACGAGCTGCTTCATCTGTATCCGCGGTTGACTACTGCCGGTGTCCTAATTATCGATGACTACGGCCACTGGAAGGGCTCCCGTCAAGCCTCTGACGAATACTTCGCTGCAAACAAAGCGCCGATCTTATTGAACCGAATTGACTACGGCGGGCGTATTGCCATCAAGCCGCCGCAATGACGAAACCGTTGAGACTGTAAGCGGAATCAGGGCGCAGCCTAATTGGCGAGCTTGTCCGTGCTGGGCTGCGGAGGGCGAAAGCGACTTAAGTGGTTATTTTGTCCGCTAGGGAGTTCCGTCGCTATATTTCGGAGTGATAGTCGTTTTTGTTCCGTTTTGTTTCGCGGAGGAAAGATCGAGATTGGCGGGACACGCGCAGATCCTGTGGTCGAGAGCGAGGGGCTGATGCCAAGCTCCTCGCTCGTTAGTATCCTGATCAACAATTACAACTACGGACACTTTCTTAAGGATGCGATCGACAGCGCTCTTTGCCAGACATACGCAAATATAGAAGTGATCGTCGTAGATGACGGATCCACGGACAATTCCCGTGAGGTTATCGACGGCTACGGCTCACAGGTTGTCCCGGTTCTTAAAGAAAATGGAGGGCAGGCCTCAGCCTTCAACGCCGGATTTGCAGCATCCAAGGGGCAGTGGATTTTCCTTCTGGATTCGGATGATCTCTTCCTGCCGCAGAAAATTCAGAGGGTGCTGCAATTGGCGGATCAGAACCCTGGCGTAGGGATGATTGTCCACAACTTGGAGTACTGTGGCGTCGATGGAAAACCGATTGTTTTCGATGCTCCTGTTATTGCGCAGCAGAAGCTCGTAGATGGCCGAAAGAGCGTGCGGCAAGGGAAGGTCGGCATGTTTTTCCCGGCGACCTCCGCGCTCTGCTTTCAGCGTGAAGTTTTGCATCAGATGCTGCCGATGCCGGAAGAAATCCGCATCACGGCTGACAACTATCTGAAGATTGCTGCGTTACTGTATAGTCCGGTATTGGCAACACCGGAGAACTTGGCAAGACAACGAATACACGGTGCGAACGCTTACACATGTACGCCATTGGAAGCTGCCGGCGAAGCAAGAGAACTGCGTCGGGCCGTAGTCAATGCTCAAGTTGGGTTTCACCTCATTAAGCGGCATCCGCTGCTGAGGAAACTGATTTGTAAGCAGTACGGGCACATCCTCTATCGTCTGCTGTCAGCCAAATCGGAGAAGGCAGGCGAATTGAGATCGCATGTCAAATCACATTACAGCGTCGTGAACTCTTCGCCCTTATGCCTGATTTATGTCGCGGGCGCGTTCACGAAAGCTTTTGTGAAGGGCTTTATGGGGACAAAAGTGCATGCCTGATGTGAGCAGAGATCTGGCCGCACAGGACTTTCCTTCTGCTGGCGAGAAGGCCTTCGTTTGGGTTGCCCTTTTTCTATCCACCGGAGCATGTCAAAACCTCTGGCTGAATACGCATGTCGCGCCCACCCAGAATGCAAACGTTGGGAGTGCCTCAATCACGCTCTTGATTTACCTCGTTACGCTAGTTCTTCTTGCGCTTCACTGCAAGGGTTGGATGGGGCTCTTTCTGAGGGAGTGGCCTCTGGTCACGATCAGCGGACTTGCCATCATCTCAGCGATTTGGTCTGAAGCACCCGCAGTTTCGATTCGGTACGGCACGGGTTTGCTTTTCACCTTTTTATTTGGGGTCTACTTTGCGGTTCGCTATAGTCTGAAGGAGCAAATCAGTCTCCTAGCATCGGTTCTCGGCATTTGTATTGTCTGCAGCTTCATCTTCGGTCTATTCGGTTTAGGTACATCCGTCGATGTCAACGGAAGCGTTGCAGGTTGGTATGGAGCCTTCACCCAGAAGAACAGCCTGGGTGCCATGATGGTTCTCAGCACGTTAGTATTTCTCTTGTGGAGGCGCATTGATCCCGATCATAGTGGAATCGCTTCCATGGGTGTCCTGGGATCTCTCATTCTCGTCTTACTCTCGCAGTCGGTGACTTCGATCGTCACTGTTGCCCTCTTGCTAGCTCTCTTCCCATACCTGCGATGGATGGCAAGGGCAGGAGGTCGCAGGTTCGTTGCCGGTGTCGTCTGTTTGGCTTCAGCCGTACTTTTCAGCCTCGCCTATCTTGTGACACACGTTCCTACGGTCACCGCTTTAATGGGCAAGAGCATGACGCTTACCGGACGGCTGCAACTCTGGGTCTTCTCCATCCTAATGGCGCTTCGGCGACCGTGGCTCGGGTATGGCCTTGGTGCGTTCTGGATGAATGACGAAGGAGCTGTTCGCATCCAACGCGCGCTAGGCTGGCCAGTACCTCACTCGCACAATGGATTCTTGGAGATCTGGTTGGGACTCGGAGTGTGCGGCCTCGTCGTCTTCCTTTGCGGATTTACCCTTTATGTCTGGCGGTCTTTGAGATTTCTCTTGCGAAATCCGTTTCCGGAAGCAGCTTGGCCTTTTCTCTTCTTCATGGTTTTGTTCTTGACTAATCTCGCCCAGGTTACGTTTCTAGCGAGAAACACAATATTTATGGTTATGTACTCGACGGTGGCGGTGTCGATCGCGCCAGCATCTTCCGTTGGGCACAAGTGGCGGGCTGTCGCCATGCCAAACCAGGAGCCAGCACTTCAGTCCTGATCCAATGAAACCAGTCGTTTTCATCTACGCCGACCCATTGTTGGCGCACACGATGACTTTCGTATTAGGACCGAGCGAAGCTCTTCAGGACTTTCGATATTATTTTGTCGGGCCTCGGCGACTGAGAGTCGGCGGGCTGAAAATACCGTCTGATCGTATCGTGGCCATCAATGAAATACCGGGGTTGCTGGGCAAGCTCCGGGAAGCTCCATTTAGGAGGTTTGGGTTTGCACCCTTATACTTCCGCAAGCTCCGAAAGTATCGTCCTTCGCTATTGCATGTCCATGGCGGCCCTGCAGGGTTGCCTGCTCTGCGTCTAGCAGAGTGGCTCCAAATTCCCCAAGTGACCACCTTTCATGGGTTCGACGCTACTGCCACAAATCCTTATGTCACGCACCCATGTTATGGGAACTGGGATTACATGCGGCGTAAACACATCTTGATGGAAAAGGGGGATCTGTTCATTGCGGTTTCCAACTTCATCAAAGACAAGCTCCTCGATCAGGGGTTTCCCGAACGCAAAGTTATAGTGCACTACACCGGTGTGGATACTGACTTTTTTCGACCTGATCCGGCGATCAAAAGGGAATTGACTGTCCTCTTTGTGGGAACCCTGCATGATGGCAAAGGATGTGAATATGCGATACGGGCCATGGCTGAAGTCCAGTCTCAGCTTGCAGAAGCGGAGTTGGTCATAATAGGTGATGGTCCACTTAAGGCGGAATTGCAGCAACTCGCGAGGGAGAAGCTACGTCGATACCGGTTCTTAGGAATTCAGCCGCCGGAGGTAGTGCGCCAGTGGATGAATCGTGCGAAGGTCTTCAGTACACCGAGCGTTAAGGCAAAATCCGGCTGGACGGAGGCATTCGGAATGGTGTTTGCAGAAGCTCAAGCCATGTGCCTGCCCGTGGCCAGCTTCAATTCCGGTGGAATTCCAGAGGTCGTTGCAGACGGAGAGACCGGCTTCTTGGCGCCCGAGGGAAATGTTGAAGCCCTTGCCCATCATCTTCGGTTGATCCTCGAAGGCCCTCAGTTATTTATTCGCATGGGAGAAGCGGGGCGGAGGCGTGTGTGCGCGAGGTTTGATCTGCGGCGACAGACTGAAAGACTCGAAAAACTCTACATGCACGTACTTGGCATGAAGGTGGATAGGACAGGTCCGCAGCGAGGAACGGAACACCAACGTGAACAGCCTTTCGCAGCCTTGGACTCCCGGACCTGATAACAAGCCGGTCTACGAATTCTTGCCAGGTGACAATTCCCGCCAGACTCACGCTCTTCGCGAGGCGCTACGAGAAATGGATCATACTCCGAATGGAAGAACTGCCATTTCGGTTCTGGATCTGGGATGCGGCAATGGGACCAGTTATGCTGCTTTTTCCGAGCGAAGCAAAGCTGTGCGTTGTGTCGGGTTGGACATTGTTGATTCGCCAGAAGTGGCATTGAGACCGCGAAAAGCACTGCCTTTCTGCACCTACGACGGTATCCGAGTCCCCCTGGCGGATGATTCCTTCGATATGGTTTATTCGCGGCAGGTTTTCGAGCATGTGAGGTATCCGGAGAACGTGATCGCGGAGGCATATCGTGTGCTAAAACCCGGGGGAGTATTTGTTGGATCTACATCACAACTCGAACCTTTTCACTCTCGAAGTCTGTGGAACTACACACCGTACGGCTTTTGCGTGCTTCTCCGAGATGCAGGGTTCAAAGCGATCCAAGTTCGGCCAGGCATCGATGGCCTGACTCTGATCTGGCGCCACTGTTTCGGATATATCAGGATGACGAAACTATTCGATCTTTTCTTCAGAGTCGAGTCATTCATAAATCTAGCGCTGGAGACAGGACTCCGAATCTTAGGTTGGCCGGTCAAGCGGCGCAATGCAATCAAATTGTCTTTTTCGGGACAGTTCTGCTTTCTTGGTCATAAGTAGCGGTCGAAATCATTAGTGCACCCACCTGTTTCGCGCTTGCGACACCCGGCAGCGATTATGAGCGTTGGCGGGGCGATCTTAGGGCAAAAGCATTGGTTCCTCAAAACTCGAACATGATCGGTTCTGTGCTGTTGCTGGCGTTCCATTTTCCGCCGGAAAACCACATTGCTTCAGAACGGCCTCGGCGCTTCTACAAGTATCTCCCCCGATTCAGATATGACGTGCTGGTTGTGACGGCAAGTGCTCAAGCCGGAATGGACCCGCAGAAGAACGTCGTTTGCGTCGCGGACGAAGCCCGAAGCAAGTGGGCACACCCCTGGAGTTTCGCCTTGCGGACGTTATTCAAGCCTTTTGTAAGGAAGGACAGTTTGCGCTGGGCTGTGGCTTCCTACGAAGCTGCCGCGCGGCTCATATTGGAAAACAGGGTCTGTGCAATTGTTTCTACTTCGCCGCCGATCATTTCCAACGTTGTGGCAGGACTTTTGAAAAAACGTTATGGAATTGCCTGGTTGGCGGACTTCCGTGATCCTATTGTAGGAAATCCGGGACGCAGCAGGTCCAAAGTCTCGCGCTTACGAGATGCGATCGTCGAGCGATGGTCGTTCCGGCACGCGAATATTGTGATTGCCAACACAGATGCGGCCCTAGAAATGTGGAAAAGAACATATCCACATTCCGCAGCAAAAATGCACGTAATCTGGAATGGTTTTGACCGGGAAGATTCGCTTGGCCCCTTGCCTCTGCCCCAGCGTGGTTACCGACTCCTCAGTCACGTGGGAGGAATGCCAATAGTCCGTTATCCTGGACTTGTATTATCGTCGTTACGGCGTTTGGTTCATCACGGTCATCTCTCGCGGGAGAGCTTTCGTGTTCGCTTAGTCGGTCCCCTGGAGGAGGGCTGGGCTAGAGACCCCTCGCTGGTTGCGGAACTGGTTCGTTGGGGCTGTCTGGAATACGACGGAAGGATGATTCCCAAAAAAGAGGCGGAACAAGAGATGGCCAGCGCCGACTCCCTACTCTTGCTGGATTGGCTTTCCGAGAGTGGTGCCACTCAGGTCCCAGCCAAGCTGTTTGAATATGTGAGAATCGGTCGACCAATCCTCGCAGTTACAACCCGCGGCTCGCCAGCCGAACGCTTATTACAGCGTAGCGGGATCCCCTACTGTTCCATTTACCCTGACGACAGAGCTGAAGACATTGATCAGAAGATACTCCATTTCCTTAGTGTGCCGACCGAACCGGTTGTGGCCAATGAGTGGTTCTGGAAGGAGTTTGATGCCGTGCCGCAAACGCAGCGTCTCGCCTCATTAATTGCTTCGGTGGAGTCATGCCACCATGAAACTCAACCTTGTCTTGAAGGCGCTTGACCGAGGATTCCGTAACGACACCTTTGAAGACACTCGCGTGACTCAGTCTGCGTTCAACCGATCCAGCGTATACGCTACTCCAAGCGTAGTGCTGCTCACCAATTTTCTACCGCCTTATCGCATAGCAGTGCTCAAGGCTGTGCAGGCCCGGCTGCCGAACTTTTCTGTCCTCATATCAACTCAGATGGAAAACAATCGGTCCTGGTCGCCCGAATACAAGGGCCTGAACGTTGCAATTCAGAAGAACGTCAGTTTCACACAAGGCCAATGGCATCCCAAAGGCTTCAGGGATGATCTTAATATACACATTCCTTATGACACGCTTTGGCGGTTGTTGCGCGCGCGTCCGGAAGTCGTCATCACAGGTGAACTCGGGGTCAGAACGGTATTCGCACTTCTCTATCGGAAGTTGCAGACGAAGAGCAGGCTAATCGTATGGGCTACAGTCTCTGAAGCAAGCGAAGCGGGGCGTGGCAAGCTCCGCCAGTTCGTACGAAGTGGAATACTTTCCCATGTTGATGCGGTGCTGGTCAACGGTGCAAGCGGGGCAAGGTATGTGGCACGATTCGGAGTTCCGAAGCGCAAAATCTTTATCGCTCCTTATACGAGCGACATTCGTCCCCTTGGTGCAATTCTCTTGCAGAGAGGATATGTTGAATCCAGGCGTCTTCTATACGTGGGTCAGTTAATAGAGCGGAAAGGCCTCATTCCGTTTCTTTCAGTTCTTTCGTCGTGGGCGAAGGCACATGCTACCGCAGAGGTTGAGTTTTGGATTGTGGGGGACGGAGCGGCGCGAACGGCGTTACAGGAAGTCCCCCTTCCGCCAAATCTTGTGCTTCATTTCTTTGGCAACGTGCCTTACGAAAAAGTCGAAACCTTCTATGCTCAAGCAGGTATTCTTGTCCTGCCAACCTTGGCGGATGAATGGGGTTTGGTCGTGAATGAGGCAATGGCATCGGGGTTGCCCGTTCTCGGGAGCCTGTATAGTCAAGCAGTGCAGGAACTTGTCGAAGACGGCGTGACCGGTTGGACCTTCCATCCCGATCGTGCCGATGAAATGTACACAGCTGTCGATCGTGCCCTAAGCACTGGCGAGGATAGGCTAGAAGAGATGCGTGTCTCGGCAACAACACGAGTCGAGTATCTCACGCCCGACTATCTGGCTGAACGTATTTTAGAAGCAATCCACTTCGTGCGGCCGGACCTGGAAATCTAAGCGATCAGAAGAACCGGGCAACTGTATGCAATTCATAAACTTATGGTGATTTTGGCATTCTAACGTG
>PLIC01000145.1 GCA_003139995.1 Candidatus Acidiflorens stordalenmirensis
TCGAACACGATTGCCACGGCGGTGGAAGAGCAGAACGCGACCACGAACGAGATGTCGCGGAACGTGAGCGAAGCGGCGAGCGGCAGCAACCAGATCACCAGCAACGTTGCGGGGGTGGCGGAGGCGGCGCAGAGTACGACGCACGGAGCCACCGAGACCCAGAAAGCGTCGCAGCAACTGTTGGAGACATCGGCCGAACTTCGCCGCCTGGTCGAGCAATTCAAGATCAACGCCGGCGAAAACGGCGCGGCCGCGAGTCAAGCGCGGAGCAGGGCGGCGCGTGCAGGCGCGTAAGCTCGACCCAGCCTCTGGCTGCTTGGTGCTTTGTACCTGAGTGTTTCCGGCTGCGATCCGTTGGCCGGTTGTCTCGATCGTGAAACGGACAGACACGAGTTGCTATGGCGCCCATTCGCATTCTGGTGGTGGATGATTCGGTGGTGATTCGCCGACTACTTTCGGACACCTTGTCGGGAGACCCTGCGCTGGAGGTAGTTGCTACAGCCAGCGACGGGCGAATCGCCCTGGCGAAGATTTCACCGCTTAAACCCGACCTGATCACCCTCGACATCGAAATGCCGGTGATGGACGGCCTGGAAACGCTTCGGGCAATACGCAAGTTGTATCCCAAATTGCCGGTCATCATGTTCAGCACGCTCACCGAACGCGGAGCGGCGGCGACGCTCGATGCGCTCTCGCTCGGAGCGTCGGACTATGCCACAAAACCTACCAGCACCGGCAGTCCCGCGGTCGCGCTCGAGCGCATTCGCATTGAACTTGTCCCCAAAATCAAGGCGCTGTGTGGCGTAGCCCCCTTGAAACTTCTTCCGCTGCCCAGATCCCGTCCGGCGTTGAAGGTTCGGGTACGGTCTAACCCACGCATCGAAATTGTGGCCATCGGCACTTCGACCGGCGGCCCGAACGCTTTGGCCGAAGTCTTACCGCGGATCCCGAACGACTTTCCTGTCCCGATTGTCGTGGTGCAGCACATGCCGCCAATTTTTACCCGCCTGCTGGCGGAACGGCTTGCCAGCCATTCCGCTATTCCCGTGGAAGAGGGCAGTGTGGGCGTACTTCTCTCACCGGGGCACGCCTGGATCGCGCCGGGAAATTTCCATATGAAAGTGATCCGCGCGGGCGTTTCCTGGCGTCTGAACCTGAATCAGGAACATCCGGAGAATTCCTGCCGCCCGGCGGTCGATGTATTGTTCCGCTCGGTGGCGGCGGCCTACGGCGCCAACGTTCTCGGAGTCGTGATGACCGGCATGGGCTCAGACGGTGTGCTCGGAGCGCAAAATATTCGCGATGCCGGCGGAGACGTGATCATCCAGGACGAGGCTTCCTCCGTCGTCTGGGGGATGCCTGGCCTGGTACACGCCTCAGGACTGGCCGATGCCGCTTATCCTCTCGATCACTTGGCGACGGAGATCACGCGCCGCGTGCTGCAGAGCCGTGCTTTTCGCGCCCCACTTGACTTGACGACTCATTCCACCGTGGAGCCTCCGGCAAAATGACAATCGTCCCTCAACCCCCTGTCGCGCAACCGGCCCCGAACAAGAGCGCCGAAACTGTTGACCCTGTGTACCGGCAAATCCGCGACCTGGTATACAAGGTTTCGGGTATCTACAAAGCCGAGGAAAAACTCTACCTCCTAGCCGACGGCTGCGCACGCCGAATGAAACAGACGGACGCGCGCACTCCACGCGAGTACTGGGACCGTCTCACCGCGGCGCCATCCCGCGATGCGGAACTCAGGGAACTGCTGAACGAAATCACCATCGGCGAGACCTGCCTGTTCCGCAGCCAGCCGCAGCTCGACGCGCTGCGGAAAGTAATCCTCCCGGAGATCGTGACGGAAAAAGTCAAGCAGGTCACCAAGAGGTTGCGCATCTGGAGCGCGGGCTGCTCTACCGGCGAAGAGTCCTATACGTTGGCGATGAACATGCTTGAGGAAAGCGAACGCCTGCTGAAGGGCTGGACGGTGGAGATTCTCGCCACCGATTTGAACGACCGTTCGGTGGAAACCGCCAAGGCCGGCATCTACGGCGACTATGCGCTGCGCAACACCAGCGATCTCTACAAGCGAAAGTACTTTTCGACCGTCGATGAGAAGAGGCTGCAAGTACGCCCCGAGGTGAAAAAGCTGATCGCGTTCAGCCGTCTGAACCTGCAGGACGACTCCAAGATGCTTTTCATGAAGGGTATGGATCTGATTTTCTGCTGCAATGTGCTGATCTATTTTGACGGCGCCTCGAAGTCGAAAGTAATTAACCACTTTTTCAGCGACCTTAATTTCGGCGGCTATTTCTTTCTCGGAACCTCGGAATCGTTGATGAAATTGAATGACCAGTTTCACCTCGTCCATTTTCCCGGAACCATCGCGTATTGGAAACCATCCCTGAGCAGCGGCAAATTATGACCACATCCGTCAACCGAACGATTCGCGAGCGTGTGCAGCGCATCGAAACCATGCCCGCCATCCCAGCGGTTTTTCTTCCCTTGCTGAGGTTGTTGAACAATTCCGTGGACGAAGTGAAGTTGGACGAAGTGGTACGCCTGATATCTTATGACGGCGCCATTGCTGCCCAATGCCTGCGCGTAGCTGGCTCCCCCTTGTTCGGCATGGCGCAGCCGCCCAAATCGATCAAGGGAGCGGTGATTAGCCTGGGCCTGCGTCGCGTCGAAACCATTCTTCTCACCTGCTGTCTGGGGCAGGCTTTTCCGGCGAAAAAGTGGGCGCTGGATCCCGCCGTATTTTGGAGACATTCGCTGGGGTGCGCCATGGTGTGCCGGAAATTCAGCGAGAAGTTAGCCGCTGCGGATCATGAGAAGGCATACATGGCGGGGCTTCTGCATGACATAGGGTTCATGGTGAACTGCCTGGCTTTTCCCAAGGAATTCGCCATGGCGATGGAGCGCGCTTGCCAGGAGGAGGTTCCGCTGCACGAGGCAGAACATTCCACCATGGGATTCACGCACTGTGAGACCGGTCGCGTTCTGGCTGAAAAATGGAAACTGGCCGACGACATCATCGCAGTGATCGCACATCATCATGGCGTCGGGCAAAGCCAGAAGTCGCAGCCGCTGGTGGCTCTGGTGCACTTGAGCGACCTTCTCTGCCGCACGCGCGGCCTGGGTTACGGATACTATGAGCGGCGCATGGTGGATTTGATCGCCGACCCCGCATGGGCCATTCTCTTGCAGGAACACCGCGATCTCGAAGGTGTGGACCTGGTGCGTTTCACCTTTGAACTCGATGAAGCTGTTGGGGAAATCCATGCCCTGGTTTCTACGGTATTCGGGTTGGCCCCGGCGACGGCGCGCACCTGAGATCGGCGCCGAAGAGGTCGCGCGGGCCACGGACTCCTCTGTGAAATGACCACAAATATCAGACTCTAATCTAGCATCGCGAGAGAGCTCCAGCAGGCATCCCCGGGGTTCCGCAAAAAGTTCCGCCCGGGTGCGGCAGGCGACCTTCACGATTAGCTCTGGATCTGGAGGGAAACAATCATGGGCATGCTTTCAAACAGCAGCCGGACCTGAAGGCCAGGGGACTCTGCCTGGGAATGCAGACTATAGTCGTTGCCGGTGATTACTGTGGGCGGGGAGAGCATGCAGCCTTCCGAGAGACCGGAAATCTTGTTCTTGAAATTACCAGCCACCATATTGCAAATTTCGCCGAGCGCGTCCGACATCTCTTCTGAACCAACCTTGTGCAGTTCCACGCCGAGCATTTTGGAAGTCATGAGCGCGGCCGCCCCATCCTCGCAGCGGACGCTGAGCACGCCGCATAGTTGCCCCGCCAGTCCCACCATGGCAGTAACGTTCAGGTTTGTCTCCTCCGCGGTTTCTGGTAGGGTCAGTCGGCTGCCCAGCATGAGCTCGAAGACTTCCCGCGCCGCCACTTCGAGCAGCGGAATCCAACTCTCGTGGCTGCCGCTGGCTGCATGCAACTCATTTGCCGATTTCATGATTTACCTCCCAGAACCGGGACGACATGTTCCTTCACTTGCTGCGGCGTGAAAGGCTTGCGGATGTAGCCGCGAGCGCCGCAGGACAAGGCCTGTACCACATGAGACTCGCTGCCCTCGGTCGTAATCATGACCACAGGCACGTCTTTCGCGTTCGCGACTCCCGGAAGCTGCTTGATAAACTCCAGTCCGTCCATGACCGGCATATTGATGTCACAGAGGATTAGATCGACTTGGTTTTCCTGGAGGACAACAAGCGCGTCGGCTCCGTTCCCAGCCTCGAATACCTTGCTCAGATCAATACCCGCCTGGCGCAGCGAACGTTCCACGATTTTCCTCATGACCGAGGAGTCATCCACGATGAGGGCACGTATGCTCATGAGAAAGTGCTCATTCCGCGCAGGGGGAATGCCTGTCGCTTGTTCCGCTTGCGCCCCCTTCTTGGCTCATCGGCCACGGAGGGACTGGACTTTAGGCCAGCGCAACCGCTCGCATTGGCGAGGTCTGCATCGATATGAAGAACATCGCAGCCCTTCCAGCAGGCTGCGGAAAACGCTTGGGCTTCGTATCAGGACATTCGCTTTACCGATACCGTAAGTTCTTCGAAATCAGATGCCCCTTTAGGGGCTGGGCATCGGCAGCCGACTTGTTCGGTAGCCTTCTAGAACTTGTCTGGCTCTGCTATCATCCTTCATGCGACCGCTTGGATGAGAGCAGGCTGGAGATTAGCCGCAATCCCTTTCTGGTATTCTTCCCGGTCCAAACCTAATGGGGAAGACGGATCTCGACAAATGGCAACTTTTTTTCTGACGAAGTGACGGGTTCGATTGATTCGGTCTCACCCAGGCATGTGTTCGAGACCAGGATTCGGATTCGTCTCGAGCGGTGCGGCAAGAAACTTAGCCTGCAGGGCTGGGCGCGCGATCTCAGCGAAAGTGGCCTGGGGGCATTCGTTGCCGAGGCGCTGCTGCTCGGCGAGTTCGTTACGCTCGAAATCCCGGTGCTGGACTCCGACAAACAGGTGATCCCGGCGGAAGTTGTTCGCGCACTGGGAACCGAGTACGGATTTCAGTTCACGGCGCTGAGCTCTGAGCAACGCCGGCAGATTCAGGCGACGCTGAGAGAACGTCCGGCGATTCCCCACTGCGGCGCGGGACAATGACTCCAGCAGGTTGCGGAAAAAGCTCCAATCCAAAATGTGCCGCGGAAAGTTTCAGGCAATCGGTTGCAACGCTTCCGAGAGCGCTTTCTTGCCAATCCTGAGGTGGGGTTGCTGCCTCCCGCTCTGGCCGGGAGGGTTTATGAGATGGGCAACTCGACGGCCGTCAAAGAACTACACTTTCAATCGACCGCCGCGGGCTCGCTCGGGCTGTCAATGTCGGATAGCCCATATAGAAAACAAAGGTCGGCTGCCACGCAGCATCAGCTATGACATCGCCAAGCAGGCCCGCCCGCCGTGCCTGTTTCCCCAGCGCCTTCTCATGGTCGATCATTTCTACTGCCTCATTGCAGGGCCGTCCTGCCAGGCCACGAGCCGTTGCCAACAAATGCGCCCGTTGCCAAATTCGCCCTGCGCGTAAACAGTATTCCCGGTCGTAACGGTCATGCACCGCAATGATGCCAATCAGGGGAGCGCTCAGCATCAGATTCGAATACCCGCCCATCGCCCCTCGCGATGCCGCCCATTTCAGCATCCACAAGGGCATCATCTTGGAAACTGCAGTCGCGATCGGGGGCATCCCGAAGGCATCAATCGTAAGGCCATCGCGAAATTTCTGGACTGAACTCCAGTGGATCCGAATCCATCGCTGGCTACCACGATCAACCTCTGGGTCAGAATAGATTTCGGTGTTCGCCGCGGAGCTTATTTCCACGATCTTTTTTCGGTCTGCCTCTGCCGTGAAGAGAAAAATCTTGACGTCTGGTTCGTCGCTGGCCAAGCCGCTCAGAGTGTCGACGAACTGGGGCGGGATCGGTTTCTGCGGGCTATAGGTACTGCGGTTCGTATGACGCCGCGGGATCGCATCGTATAGCTCGCTTTCCTCGCGGTTGCCCGCGACGAGGTCTACGTGCGCCACCAGCTCCGGTTTGGGCTCGGCGGGAATCGGCGCAAGCTTTGCTGGAACGAGCGTCACCGTGGGCGCGTAGCCATTGGCAGCTGCAGCCAGCATCAGGTTCTCGAGAGCGCAGCCCATCCCAATGTGCTCTTCTCGCAGATAGGGATCGAGCGCCCCGACATTTCTCTTGGTGTCGATATACAACTCAATCGACGAATTCATCACTTTGAAAAGCCAGGGCTGCGCGTTGTGCGGGCTTGCGGCTAGAATCGCAGCGCGCACCAGCGCGAGGGTTCCAGCGTTTGAATTCTTGCGCCAGTCTTTCCATGGTTCGTAAGCCGGCCCTTCACCGACGCTGAAGACGCCCTGGTCGTAGGCGCGCCAGACTCCACTTCCCACAACCACGACGGTCACAGCACCCGCACCCTTCAGGAATGATCTGCGTTGCATGGAGCACCTCTCGCCTGTGCCTCGTCTCGCGAAGGCAATGACGAAGCACGCTCACCCAGACTCTCGCGCACCTTCGCAAGTTCGATCCCAAGTGCATTGCTGCGGCGTTTATCACCGGGCAAACAATTATCGTCGATGGTGGAGCGATAGCATAGCTGCAGGGCCGCGTGCTTACCGGGCCCTCTCAGTTGCAACGGGCGTGGAGCTGCCGCCCGGCAGCGCCTCACTGACGTTATAGCGAATCCGGAGTTACTGTGACCGCAGACAGCCTGCCGAGCTGTGTTCGGCTTGGACGCGCGAGAACGCCCGTCCCTACACGACAAAGAGCATGACAGCCTCCACCGCTGCGGCCAATCAATTCAGGTCGCAGCGGTGGCGCCGTCATGGAAGCAGGAACAGAGCTGGGAGCGCTTGTCAAGGACCTAAATTGTCACTCGTTTCAATCGCTCGCCAGCACGTTCGTTGCTACGAGCTCCTGATGATGATCTTGCCGCCGCCGTCACCTTGGCGCCGGGGCGACAGCCGCGCCCCACACTGGGCGCGTGGCCTGTTCAATCTGCTTCCGTAGTTCCGCCGCCGTTAGAGACGATGCCCCGCTCGCGCTTGGCGCCGCCGCGGGGTCGAACCGACTGCGGAAGTCCTTCAGCTCGGCTACCATCTCGCCGCAACTCTGGTAGCGGGTGGCCGGATCTTTCGACAGCGCGCGGTAGATCACGCGCAGCAGATCGAGCGGCACTTCGTCCATCGGCAGCGGCGGCTCGTTTAGGATTGCGAAAATTGTCGCCGCCGCCGTATCCCGCTGAAACGGATTCTTCCCCGTGACCATCTCCGCCAGCACGATCCCCAACGACCATATATCGGTGCGCTGGTCCACCAGCTTTCCGATCGTCTGTTCCGGCGACATGTAGCCGATGGTGCCGGCGGTGCTTATGCTTTGCGTGCTGCCGGTCGATGACGTCAGCCGCGCCAGCCCGAAGTCCACGATCTTCGCCGCTCCACTCTGCGTCAGGATGACATTGGAAGGCTTGATGTCGCGATGCACGACCGTGCCGGCGTGAGCAGCTGCTAGGCCCTTCCCAATCTGGATGGCGATGTCGACCGCTTCGGCCACCGGAAGAGGACCGCTGCGCATCTTCTGCGCCAGCGTTTCCCCCGCGTAATACGCCGTTACGATAAAGGAGCGGCCGCTGCCGGTTTCCTCCAAGCCGTGGATCGCGCCGATGTTGGGATGGTCGAGCGAAGACGCCGTCCGCGCTTAGCGCAGAAACCGCTCTTTGTCGTCGCTGCTTGAAGCCACGTGTTCGGGAAGGAACTTCAGCGCGACCGTGCGCTCCAGCTTGACATCGAGCGCGCGGTATACCACGCCCATGCCCCCGGCTCCGGCCAGGCCGAGGATTTTGTAGTTGCCGACGAGATCTCCCGCGGACAAAGTAGCGGTTGAATCAGACACCCAGCGTCCCCCAATGGCGATCAACGCCAACCCCAATGCCCGCAGCGATTGCCGGTACCAGGATGGGATGAATCTGGTTCCGAGCCACGATCATATGCGCTACCGCATTTTTTTCCACCAAGAAAATAGCCAGAACTGCACGCGATGCCAAATGCCGGCCTCCTCACTTTGCCGGGGCAGAACTCGGCGGAGCGTCCGTCGTTGCCGTCGCCGGCTTCGGTTTCGTGACTTTCTTTTTCGCCGGCTTCTTCGGAGGTTCGGTATCATCCACAATAATCTTCTTTAGTGGCGGAGGCGGCGCGGGCGCCGCAGTCAGCGTCTTGACCTGCGCGCGCAAATTCGTCATCTCAGCTTCCTTGCTCGCCGCCAGTTTTTGCATGCGCTCGCCAAACGCACGACGCGCGCTCTCGAGTCCGTTCATGTCGTTGGCCAGGCTCTGAAACTCATCTTTCGATCCGAACGCTCCCGCCGATTCCACCACCGAACCAAAGACGTCATATAGCGCATCGAGGTTGCGATAGAGTTTGAAACTCACTCCCAGATCTTCCGGCGCATTGTTCAGTTGCGTGATGGTTTCCGGCAGCGCCGACTGCAAGTTGCGCTGGATGGATTCCACGTTCGCCAAAGTCTGTCGCTTGGTCGCGCCGTCGGTCTTCCATTTCTCGATGCGCGTGTTCCCGAGATCGGATTGCATGCTCTGCGCCGTCTGTTGCAATTGCGCCAGGATGCCCTTCAATTCGCTTACCGATGCATAAGCGACCGGAGGCTGCGCTCCAGATGGCACGGCAGCCGCGTCTTGCGCGGGTGCCGTAGCCGGCGCAAACGCCGCCGCAAGCACAGCGATGAGGCAGGGAAGTGACCGAACAAAGATGTTCCGCGAGTTCAACATGGGGCTCCGATTATGTCTTTGCTTCTTACCAACCCTATCCTAGTTGAGGTGGACTGCCCAAGTCGAGTTTGACGCGGAGACGAAGCTAAGCGAAAATTGAAACACGGCAATTGCCAAGTGGGCCTGTGGCGCAGCTGGGAGCGCGCTTCCATGGCATGGAAGAGGTCGTCGGTTCGATCCCGACCAGGTCCACCAAATCTCCCAACAACTTAGGTTCGGCGAACACTTGCAGCAACGTGGTTTGTGTTCCAGTGCTGACCGCAAGGCTTCCATCGCTCTGAATCCTGCTATTCCGGTTCAACGGCTTCTTGCCCGGTGGGCAGCAGCCCACGCAGCGAATCAGAAAATCCCAGCTTCGTTCCTTGCGGATTCCCGTTAGTCACTTCCCAGCGCGACCGAAACATTAGACGCTGAATGGTGTTCAATCTAGTTGTACAGGTTTTTCCATGGAGGCTAGTCGATTATGAACCGCCAAAAGGCTTGGCTATGGCCGTTCTGCGCAGTTCTTGTTCTTTGCTCGTTTCTTTTGCCGGCCCGGAGCTGGGCCGATGACGACGATCCCCCGGCGCGCGTTGCCCGGATGAATTACACGCAAGGGTCGGTTTCTTTTCAGCCCGGCGGCGAGGGCGACTGGGTCGATGCCGTCCCCAATCGTCCGCTGACCACGGGCGATAATTTGTGGACCGATAAGGACGCGCGCGCGGAATTGCATGTGGGCTCGACCGCGATCCGCCTCGGCAGCGAAACCAGTCTGACGTTCCTTGAACTTGACGACCGCGTCCTGCAACTGCGGCTGGCGCAGGGCTCGGCGCTGGTGCGCGTGCATCACCTCGACGACGATGACACCGTCGAGGTCGACACTCCCAATCTTGCTTTCATCGTGCAGCGCACCGGCGAATATCGCGTGGATGTTAATCCCGACGGCAAGACCACAATCGTGGACGTGTACGGAGGCCGTGGCGAGGCCATCGGCGGCGGCAACAACTACACCATCATCGCCAATCAAGAGGCGAGTTTCACTGGAGACGAGGATCAGCAACTCACTTACGACATCGATACGCTTCCCTCGCCCGACGACTTCACCCGCTGGGCCTTCGATTGCGATCGTCGTGAAGATCAGTCGCAATCGGCGAACTACGTATCGCCGGAGATGACCGGCTACGAGGATCTGGATGATAACGGAGACTGGTCGTACGACGGAAACTACGGTCCGGTGTGGATGCCGATCAGTATCCCGGTGGGCTGGGCGCCGTATCGCTTCGGTCATTGGGTGTGGGTCGCTCCCTGGGGATGGACCTGGGTCGATGACGCACGCTGGGGATTCGCTCCCTTTCACTACGGCCGCTGGTTTCTCATTCGCGGACGCTGGGCTTGGGTGCCCGGGCCGGCCGCGGTGCGGCCGGTGTACGCTCCCGCGCTGGTAGCTTTTGTCGGAGGCCCGGGAGGGTTCCATTTCTCGGCGTTCGGCGGAGGCGCCGGCGTGGCGTGGTTCCCGCTCGGGCCCGGGGAGGTGTTTGTCCCCGCATATCACGTGAGCCGGGTTTACGTGAAGCAGGTCAATGTTACTAACACGGTGGTAAATGTCACTAAGGTGGCGAGCGTCTATAACACTTACACGGCCACTAAGATCAACAACACAGTTGCGAATCGCATCGCCTACGTCAACCAGACGGCCGCTACGACTGCCGTTTCGCGCGATACTTTCGTGAATGCGCGTCCGGTCGCCCGCAACGTTGTGGCGGTGCAGCCGCGTGAAATCGCACAGGCGCCGGTCAGCCACATGAGCGGCGTCGAGCCCGTGCGCGGCAGCGTGATGGGAGCCGGCCGGCCGGCCACGGTTGCGCCTCCCCGGGCTGTCGTCAACCGTCAAGTCGTAGCGCAGCACGCGCCCTCGCAGCCGCCCGTGCCCTTCGCGCAGCGGCAGGATAAGCTCCTCGTGCGTCCGGTAGCGCCGGGGAAACAGCCGGTCACCGCCTGGCCAGAGCCGGAATGGCAAGCGCCTCGGCCCGGTTCGCAGGCGCAGCCTGAAACCTCGCAGCCGACGCGCGCTTCCGAGCCTAACAACCAGGAAGCGCGTCCGCAACCGAGTTCGCAACCAGGATGGTCGCATCCGCAAGCCCGGCCCGCGCCTACGGTGCAGCCCAAGAGCGAGACCCAGGCGCGCGACGAAGAGACGAAGTATCGCAACTGGCAGGCAAAGCCCCAACCGGCAAAGGACCAGCCAGAGAAATCGCAGCAGGAGAAGCCAGCCCCACACAAATGAAGGCAAGCAGCGATAGGGAAGGCTCTGCGGACTTGGCGGAATCGATCGACGGCTTAAGAAATGGCGTTTCGATTCCGCCCGGTCCAGTTCTTCTTGGAGCCTGTGTAACCGCAATGCGCGAACGCCTCTTCCATTTCGTTGCACTCATTGCGCTGCTGCTGTTTTCGCGAGCCGCGAACTTATCGGCCGCAACTGCCGCGCAGCAGACTGCCGGAAATTGGACTGTCGGCAACCAGCCTGCTCGCCTGGTCAACGGATCGCCGGTGCTCTTCCGCGTCACTACGCCGAAGCCGGTGCGCGCGCTTTCGGGGAACTGGCTAGGCCACGAGATCGCATTCAGCTTCGACGTGAGCCACAGATCATGGTTCGCGCTCGCCGGAGTCAGTCTGGAAACCAAGCCGGGAACTTATCCCATTCAGCTTCACGCCGAAACCGCCTCTGGGCAATCCGCTGGGCAAGCGATCTCATTCGAAAAGAAAATCCGCGTGGAACGCCAACGTTATCCCCGCGTGCTGCTGAAGGTTCCCGCGCGCTATACCGCGCCCAGCCCCGAAGAACAGCGCCAGATCGAGCAGGACAAGGAAACAAAAGCCGAGGTTTTTAAGACTGTCAGCGCCGGCCGCGAATGGAAAGGATCGTTTGCGCCTCCGGTGGATGCCGCGATCTCCGATGTGTTCGGAGTCGAGCGCGTCTTTAACGGTTCCGTCGAGAGCACGCACCAGGGGCTCGATTTCCGGGTGCCCAGTGGAACCTCGGTCGCAGCCGTCAATAGCGGGCGCGTCATCCTGGCGCGGGCTCTGTTCTTTGAAGGGAATTGCGTGGTGATCGATCATGGGCAAGGACTGCTGACGCTCTATCTGCATTTGTCGAAATTTTCCGTCAAAGAAGGCGACGAGGTGAGCAAAGGCCACATGATCGGACTCAGCGGAGGCACGGGACGCGCCACGGGGCCGCATCTGCATCTGGCCGTGCGCTGGCAAGGGGTCTATTTGAATCCGCAGGTGCTGCTTAAGTTACATTTGCCGTGACTCTAGATGCCAGCCGCGAAAGCGAGATCCCGCTCCAGAGTTTGTCATCCCGAGCGAAGCGAGGGGTCTGCATCTCGCGGCGAACTGCAGATCCCTCGCTTCGCTCGGGATGACAATTCATGGAAGGGGTTGCTCGTACGCCGCTCCGGACCCGGCTTTCAGCACGCTCTCCTAGTAACCAGAAGCGAGTAGCGCACCGTCCGCGTCCCACACGCCGTCGCGAAACGTAACGCTTCTTCCTGAGATTGCGGGAATGCGCTCGCCGGGAACGATGATTCCCACCAGGTTCAGCGGATCCGCGGCTGCGACGACGACGCGCTCGCCATTTGCATTCTGCGGCAGATTGCGGTGGGCGCGCAGGGATTCTACTGCCACCGGAAGCGCGAACTGCTCTCCCAGAAATCCATCGACGAATCGGCCGCCGCGCACTTCGCCGCGGTCTTCGAGGCGGCGGTAGCCGATCTGCAATTCACGCCAGCGGGGCAGAATCGTTTCGCGCGCCAGCAGGTCGCGGAAGACCACACCATAGCGACGCAACAACATCCAACAGCAGGACTCGACACTGCGGTCGCGATCGGCGCTCTCCGTGTGCAAGAGCGACCAACGTCCCGGCGCATGACGCGGCCGGCGGGCTTTGCCGCTGCCGCTGCCAGCCGCACTTTTCGGCGTCACCAGCGCGCGCAGGTTTTCGAATCCGTCGGCGGTCACGAGGCCGGCTGCGACCAGTTCCCATAGGCCAGTCTCGATTTCGGCCTTGAGGCGGCCCGTCGCTCGCACCATGTCGGGGAAAAACAGCGCGCCTCGCTGCTTCAAAAGTTCGAGTACCGCCTGCGCTACGGGACTTAAGAATGAATTAGCAGAATCCTCCGCTCCGGGATGATGCGGGCGCAGCCAGTCGGCATCTTCGCGGACGAAGAATGCAATCGGCGCGACTCGCGTCGGAATCACTCGCCGGCGATTCTCGTGTCCGCTCTCATCGGTTCCCGCTGCTTCAAGGGTCGCGGGATGCGGTGACAAGCGGCCCCATCCGACCGCGCCTGTCAGGCACAGCTGATCGATGTGCGCGGGATCGTAGTCCGAGATTCGGCGCGCGAGCACAAACCGTTCCCACGCGCTCGCCGGAATCTCAAACCCCTGCAACTGGCGGATCACTTCGAGCGTCCCGTGCTCGCCGCGTACCTGCGTGCCCGGAGCCAGGTGCTGCCAGCGCAAAAGCCAGTTCATGAACTGCGCGGCTGTGACCGGCTCGATTTGTTTGCGCAACGTTGCGACCGTCAGGCGATGAATGCGCGCCAGCAGACGGCGCTCGCACCACTCGGTTTCGGCCTCGCGCGCAGTGGACAGTGCGGGGTGCGAATCGGCGGGACGGAACTGGCCGCGCAGAATGGCTCCGCTGGCTTCCATGCGGAGTAGAGCTTGCTCGATCTCGGAAGCCGCCAGTCCCAATAACTCGCCAATTTCCGATGCTGTGGTTGGGCCGAGATGCGACACCCATCCCTGGACCGCAGTCAGCACCGCGTCATCAAAGTTCATCGTAGAGATGCGGCTTGCTGCGTCTGCTTGTGTGGTGACGGGGCTCCGCCCCGCCGGGACGGGGCACAGCCCCGTGACCACACGAGATGGGGCAAGCCCCGTCTCTACGGGATGGATTGCCTGGAACCATGCGAGGCGCTCGCTCGCCACCCAAAATTGCCTGCCCGCGGTTTCCGCCAGCAGCGCGCGATTCTCACTCTGCAATCTGCTAAAAAAGTTATTCCAGTTGGCTGTCGATGGCTGTTGCTGAGAACTGACAACTGAGAACTGAGAACTGCGCTCCGGCATCATTACCAGCGTATGCAGCGCATCGTGCAGTTCATCGGCATCGCGCACGTCTGGCCACGCTTCCTGCTGCACTTGCGCGATGGCTGCGGGATCGAGCGCTCCGACTTCTTCGAGGACCGACGCGGGCAACACTCGCCGCATTTCGACGGCTCGCGCTCGGCGTTCTTCAAGCGGCGCATCGTCTAGATATGCGTTCGGATTCGCATTTAGAATTTCGTGCGAGAACTGCGATGGCATCGGAGTGTCGACCGCGAGGCAGCGAATCCGTCCCTGCTCGATTCCGCGCAGCACAGCGGCGAGGCCTTCGATATCCAGCGCCTCGGTCAGCACGTCTTTCATGACTTCGGCGACCAGTGGATGGCCGGGTATCTTGATGTCGCCTTCGATATTTTCGAAGCACGCCGCTGCATCGGGAAACACCGAGGCCAGCAGATCGTCGGAGCGCATGCGCTGAATCTGCGGCGGAACTTTCTTGCCGCCCTGAAAACGCAAGAGAGCCAAGGCGCGCGTGGCATCCCAGCGCCAGCGGGTCTTAAAAATCGGAGAAGCTAGCGCCGCCTGTTCGAGGATCGGCGGCATGGTTTCGGAATTCAGGAAGTGAAAAACATCGGCCAGAGGAAAGCTGTGCTGCTCGGCGAGGGCGATGTTCAAGCCATTGTCGGTGGCCGCCGCTTGCAGCTCAAAATTGAAGCCGCGGCAGAAGCGCTTGCGCAGCGCCAGTCCCCAGGCTTTGTTGATGCGGCCGCCAAAGGGCGCGTGGATGATTAGCTGCATCCCGCCGCCCTCGTCGAAGAATCTCTCGGCGATGATCGTCGCCTGCGTCGGCACATCGCCCAGCACCGCGCGGCCCTCGATCACGTACTGGATCAACTGTTCCGCGCCTGCCTGATCGAGTCTGCACTCTTCGCCCAGCCAACTCACCGTGTCCGCGACTACCGGCAAACTCCGCCATCCTTCTACAGGAACCACGCCGGGCAAGCGGTCGCTGATCTCCCGCCGCAATTCGCCGAGCTGGGCTGAAAGCTCCGAAGTCCGCGCCAGCCCCTCGCCGAGCCAGAAGGGAATGCCGGGCGCTGCGCCATGCGCGTCTTCCACCAGCAAACGGCCAGTCCGGTACTCGATGTGACGGATGCGCCACGACGTGTTTCCCAGCAGCATGACTTCCCCAGCCATGCTTTCAGTGGCGAAATCTTCATCCACCGTGCCCACGACAACGCCTTCCGGTTCCGCCACCACCGTGAACAGCGCGTTGTCGGGAATCGCGCCGCCGCCGGTGATCGCGGCCAGGCGCGCGCCGCGCCGCGCCCGCAGCTTGCGATTGATGCGGTCGTGATGCAGGTAAGCGCCATAGCGGCCTCGTTGCGTGGCGATTCCTTCGGAAAGCATGGCGACGACGGCATCGAACGCTTGGCGCGAGAGATTGCGATAGGGATAGGCGCGCTTCACGAGCGCAAATAACTCATCCTCGTCCCATCCGTCGTTGGATTGATCACCCGATTTGTTAGCCGTGGCGGCGCTGCCCGAAGCCGCGCAGCAAGCTACAATCTGTTGCGCCAGCACATCGAGCGAAGCTTCGGGAAAAATCAGGCGGTCGAGTTCTCCGTGACGAATCGCGCGCACCAGCACGGCGCACTCGGCGAGGTCGTCGCGCGTGGTGACAAAAAATCTTCCCTTGGGAACCGCGCCGCGCCAGTGCCCCGACCGCCCCACGCGCTGCAAAGCAACCGCAATCGAACGCGGCGAGCTGATCTGGCACACCAAGTCGACCGTTCCAATGTCAATGCCAAGTTCGAGCGATGCGGTCGCCACCAGAACTCTTATCTGGCCTTCTTTCAGCTTCCGCTCCGCCTCCAGACGCAGCTTGCGCGACAGGCTTCCGTGATGTGCGGCGACGTTTTCCTCACCGAGCCGCTCGCCTAGCTGATGGGCAATGCGCTCGGCCAGTCGGCGCGTGTTCACAAAGACCAGCGTCGAGCGGTGCGCATTGACCAGTTGCACGATGCGGTCGTAAATCTCATCCCACATTTCGTTCGACGCGACCGGGCCGAGTTCGGACGACGGGACTTCGACTCCGAGATCGAGCGTGCGCTTGTGTCCAACGTTGACGATCACGGGAGTGGGGCGGGCTTTCTTTCGAGCGAATTGGGGGTCGGAGTTGCCCGCAGGATTTCCTGAAAGAAAATGCGCGACTTCCTCAATCGGCTTCTGCGTCGCGGAAAGCCCAATGCGCACGGGCGGGCGCTCGGTCAGCGCTTCCAGCCGCTCCAGCGAAAGCGCGAGATGCACGCCGCGCTTGTCGTCGGCNNACGGCGTGAATTTCGTCCACGATCACGGTCTCGACATCGCGCAGGATGGCGCGGCTTTTCTCCGCCGTCAGCAGGATGTAGAACGACTCGGGCGTGGTGACAAGAATATGCGGCGGACGCTTCAACATGGCGCGCCGGTCTTTCATCAAGGTATCGCCCGTGCGCACGGCAGTGCGGATCTCCGGCATCAGCAGCCCGCGATCACCCGCCATTTGCAGAATTTCTCCCAGCGGGATTTCGAGATTTCTCTGGATGTCGTTGCCGAGGGCCTTGAGCGGGGACACGTAGAGAACTTCGGTGCGGTCGCGCAGTTCGCCCGCGAGGGCCTTGCACACAAGGCGATTGATGCAGGCGAGGAATGCTGCGAGCGTCTTACCCGATCCGGTTGGGGCCGAGATCAGCGTGGTGTGGCCGGCGAAGATGTGGGGCCAGCCCTGCTCCTGTGGCTCGGTCGGCGTGGAGAAGTGCGCGGTGAACCACTCCTGCACCAGCGGATGAGCCCAGGCCAGCGAAGGAGAGACTGCGGACGGCATGAAAGCGATTGTAGCGAGAATCGGCAGTTTCGTAAAATGTTCGCCTGATCTAGTAGAGAGCCGGTTTCCGTCGGGCGTTATACCGTCGAGCGGGCGATTGGCAGGCGAAGGAGAAAAGCCACCTGCGGGGTGGATTTTCTATTGGGCGCTAAAGCAGCCCAAGCGCCGGCAGCGGTTGCCACCGGCGCCAAAGTTCGGACTCATTACTCTGCACTCAGCCTAGGCAGCTTTGCGTGGTCCCGGCCGGTCACTCTTGTTTTTGTCGGAACTCTCTTCACGGTTAAAAGAAAGATTTGGGGCGCCCGTCCGCTCCAAGATTTTCCGTTTTCGCCACCTGTGGATGAGAGGAACCATCGTGCCAATGACGACTACCAGCACGACGAACGGAATCAAGAGCCATGAGGACCAGCTCCTGGCAGGCGCAGTGGGTGTAGTGGCGGCTGCAGCAGGTGTGCTGACAGCCTCCGAGGACGTGCTGGCGGTCGCAGCGGGTGTAGTCGCGACTGCAGTAGGTGTGGTGACAGTCCCCGAGGACGTGCTGGCAGTCACGTCGGGCGTAGTGGTGGCTGCAGCAGGTGTTGCTGACATTCTCCGAGGACGTCGAGCAGGTGTGCTGGCAGTCTCCGCAGGTGGAGTGGCGGCTGCAGCGGGTATGACGACAGTCTCCGCAGGTGGAGTGGCGGCTGCAGGGGGTGTAACGACAGTCTCCGCAGGTGGAGCGGCGGCTGCAGGGGGTGTAACGACAGTCTCCGCAGGTGGAGCGGCGGCTGCAGGGGGTGCGACGGCAGTCTCCGCAGGTGTGGTGACAGTCGCAGCGGGTGCAGCGGCGGTCACAGCGGGTGTGACGGCAGTCTCCGGGAGTGTGCTGATCGTGGCAGCGGGCGCAGTAGCGGGCGCAGCCGGTGTGGTGGCGGTTTCCGAAGGCGTGCTGGCAGTCGCAGTGGTTGCAGCGGCGGCCGCAGCGCAGTGTTCGGAGATCAGGTTCAGTTCGGTGACGGCAAAGCTGTTATCGGCAGCGGCGGGATCCACTCCACTGGCTCTGTGCCCGATAAGGGTTACATCATGGCCCAGATGTGGTTTGAGATCGACACTGCTGGTAGTGATCTTGAAAATGCGGCCAGTGTTGTCTTGCACAACTGTGTAGTTACCATCAGAGCCACCCAGGCAACCCTTAATGTTGGTCTGGTCTGTATTGATGCTCGTCGCGGGAGTCTGTGCAAACCCCAGCGCGACCAGCAGGGCCGGTACAACGATCAACAGGAATGCTCTCTTCATGGAATCCTCCGAAGATTCTCGCCTTGCGGCGGTCTAGAATTTCGCTTGGGATTTGATTCTGCTTCCGATTCCGATGTCGAACCCTCGCGGCTTTCGGGCTCCGGCCTAAGAACTTGGAGCATCCAGGGGAAACGGGATAATCTTATTCGGTAAGAATCTGGCCGTCTGTTCCAAACCGCTCACATTTGAGAAGAGGCGAACAAAACATCGATCGGAATCTTCCCGATTAGTCTGAGACCAGCGGAGCGGTTAATTGGCTAGCGCGCCTCCATTCCGATGAATGACACTGCCAGTGGAGGTATTGAGGAGAATGAGCCGTCTTGAACAGTTGAACCATGGCTGCTAGCCCTACCACGACCACGATGAAGGGGCAGCGATGGCAGAAGCCGCAGAACAGATGCTTTGATACGAAACCCGAGTTTTCCCGCAGCCTGCTAGAATCTCGGCGATGCCTAAACCATCCGCTACCGCTCGCGCCCGCAAAATTAAACTCATTCTTTTCGACGTCGACGGCGTTCTTACCGACGGCAAAATCTGGATTTTCCCTGCGCCTGGCCCGCAATCTGGAGTCCAGCAAAGTGTCCTCGAAAAGTCCGCGCAGTATGGCGGACAGGGCGGCTTCGGGTTCCAGAGCGCCAGCCTGATCGAAGCCAAAGGCTTCCACGCGCACGACGGCACCGCCATTTCGCTGGCGCGCCTGGCGGGAATCAAGACCGGGATTATCACCAAGCGCATCTCGGAAACGGTTGCCCTGCGGGCGCGTGATCTGAAGATTGACCACGTGTACCAGGGCATTCAGGACAAGGCGTCGGTGTTGGCGCAGATTCTTGATAAAGACGGGATCACCGCCGCCGAGGCCGCTTTCGTTGGCGATGATGTGATCGATCTGCCGGCGATGCGCCAATGCGGGCTGGCGGTCGCGGTGAAGAACGCGCGGCCCGAGGTGAAAGCCGAAGCCCACTGGGCTACGGCGCACGCCGGAGGAGACGGCGCCGCGCGCGACGCGGTTGAGTACATCCTGAAAGCGCAGGGCAAATGGAAAAAGGCAGTCGAGGAATATATTTCGGAGAGAAGCTGAGGGCTTTTAGCTGTCGGCTCTCAGTTCTCAGTTGAAATTCACCCACCGGTTGCTTGCTTGGGGCGTGCTCGGGTTCGGCAGCCGGTGGGCGTTTGTTCTCCCTACTCACCCTGTTGTTTTCAGGAGCATTGAGTTTGCAAACCCCGCTTCACCGCGAAAGTTTCGCGGGTTTCTCCAATTTTCTCCCGTTTCTTCTAACTCATTTACTGCCAGCAAGTTATCCGGCATCTAGAGCGGATTCAGCGTTGCTGTATCCCGCTCGTGTGGGGACGGGCGCCCTCGCCCGTCCATGCCGAGCGCAACTCGGCAGTTGCCGGCGGCTACAGCAACTATGGATTTGCTCTAATCGGGGATGGCCGGCGTCTTCGAGGCCATCAGTTCCACAAAGCGAGGGTCTTTGCGCAGGGTGCTGAACTCGCTGTCTTTATATACGTTCTTGATGTCCTTGTAACCCTCTTCCATCGCCTTCTTCAGATAGTGCAACGAACGCTCTGGCGAGCCAGACTTAGCGTACAGCTTGGCGAGAACGTAATCGTAGTGGGCTTGGTCTTCGGGAGAAGGAAGCTGGGCCAGAATTCCGGCGCGCGAGCTTCGCTCGAAGATGTCGGGATCAAGCTCCAGCGCCTTGGAATAATTCTGGATGGCTTTGTCGAACTGTTTTTTCCCAAAATATGCCGCGCCCAAGTTGTTGTAATAGGACGCCGCGTCATTCTGCAACGAGATCGCTTTCTCGTAATACCGGATCGCTGCGGTGTAGTTATGCACCTCGTAATAAACGACGCCGAGATTGTTGTAAGCGACGTCGTCTTTACGATCGGCGCGGATGGCGCGCTCGAAATTCTTCCTGGCTTCTCTGTAGCGCTGCATCAGAAGCTGGCAAATCCCGATTTTCTTGAACACGGACACATTGCCGGGCGCGGCTTTCAGAGCGGCCTGGTAGTAGTCGATGGCGTCGAGATAGTTCTTCTTCTCGCGCAGTTCGTCGCCACGTTGTTCGAGTTGCTCGGGCGTCGCTCCGGGAGCGGGTGGATCGGCGCGGTGCAGCGGTGGAGGGCCGACTTCCAACTGTTCGGAATTCTGAGCCTGCAATGGGAGAACGAGAAGCGCAGCGAAGAGAAGTGACACAGAGCTGACGCGGATCCAGAAAAGCATATCCACCCCCGGGCCGAACGTTACAAACCTTCAGAGTCCCATAGTTTTCAGCGTATGGCGTTACGTCCCTTGCAAGTTTGAGACCACGGAACCGGGCTTCTATAGTACGGCCTATATTAAGGCGCTCTGTATTACGACGCTACTATTGCGGCGGCGTGCCGCTGTCACTGCTCTTAGACGGCGCAGGCTCGTTTTTGTCATTCTTTTGGGAGCTGCTGTCTCCCTTGAACACGCCAATGATCTTGCCGAAGAAACTTTTCTTTTTCTTGGCCTCTTCCTCTGCTTGGACACCGGTCGGGGGCTGCTGGTTCCCGTCGGCGCTGGCCGGAGGCAGCGCTTTCTCGGAATTTCCGCCGAACATGCGGGAAAAGAACCCTTGCACACCGCCGCTCTGGTCGCAGGTATCGCGAGGCTCGGTGCCGGCCACGAAGGCGATCGTGTAATCGTCGGGACAAGAGGGCGTCGCCAGGCGGTTGGTGATTTTGTCGAGCTGCACATCGATCACGCCTTCCGGCTGGGTGAAGGGCTTCACGTCGGAATACTGGGGCAACGTAACCGCTTTCTTCATGAACTCGGCCCAAATGGGGGCTGCAGTCTGCGCGCCGCTCAGGCGAATGTCGCTGTAATCGTCGTATCCTACCCAGACGATGCAAAGCAAATTGCTGGTGTATCCGGCGAACCATCCGTCGTGCGAACTGCCGGTCTTACCTGCCGCCGGGGCGGCGAACCCGCGGGAGCGCACCCCGTAAGCGGTGCCGAAGTTCATTACTCCTTCCAGCATGTTCGTCATCACGAAGGCAATGCGCGGATCGAGGACTTGCTTCTTCTCGGTCCCAAAGTTGACGATGACGTCGCCCTTGGAGCTGCGCACGGAATTTACGAAAATGGGTGAAAGCCGCACTCCGCCGTTCGCAAAACTGGTATAGGCGGCCGTCATGTCGACGGGCGTGGCGTCGTAGGCGCCGAGTGCCATTGCCGGTGTGGCTTTCACCGATGCGATTCCGGCAGACCGGGCGAGATCCGCCACCTTGTCATAACCCACTTCTTCCGCCAGTTTTACCGTTGCGTTGTTGAGCGAAAGCGCCAGCGCATAGCGGACCGTGACGTCGCCGTGGTACTCCTCCTTGTAGTTGCGCGGCTCATAGATCTGGTCGCCGTAGGAGAACGTCGAAGGCTGATCGGCGACCAGGGAGGTCGGAGTGATTACCGTCGTCGAGCCATCGAGCGCCGTATTCATGGCGGCTGCGTACACAAACGGCTTGAAGATGGAACCCGTGGGGCGCTTGGCGAGCGCGTGGTTGAGTTGGCTCGCTCCGTAGTTTCGTCCGCCGACCAGAGCCTTGATTTCGCCGGTGTGAGGGTCCATGGCGACGAGCGCCACCTGCGCCTGCGGGCCGGGCGCGACGGTGGTTTCAAACTTGTTCTTCCCGACCTTCGTCTTGTGAGTACGCATTTTCGTGACCTGATCGTCCACCAGCTTGATGCCGGTTTCGACGGCTTGCGCGGCCGCCCGCTGCAGTCCGGGATCGAGCGTCGTGTAGATGCGGTACTCCTGTTCGTTGACCTCGCGCTCGTTCAGTTTGCCGACGACGGTGTCGCGAACCATATCCACGAAGTACGGCGCGTCGCTGGCCTCGACGTTCGGCGGGGCCAACTTCAGCGGCGTGGCCTTGGCTTTATCGGCTTGCGCGCGCGTGATGGCGCCGGTTTCGACCATGGACTCGATCACGGTATTGCGGCGATCGAGGGCGCGCTCGGGATGACGATAGGGCGAAAGATAGCTGGGCGCCTGGATCAACCCGGCGAGCAGCGCGGCTTCCGGCAGGGTGATGTCTTTCAGGTCTTTGTTGAAATAGGAGCGCGAGCCTTCGGCGAAGCCCGAGATGGTGAAGGAGCCGCGCTGTCCCAAGTCGACGCGGTTGGCGTAAAACTCGAAAATCTGCTGCTTGGAAAACTTCTGCTCCAACTCCACCGCGATCAGCATTTCGATCAGCTTGCGCTTGAAGGTTTTTTCCGGGCTCAGAAAGAATGCGCGCGAGAGCTGCATCGTGATCGTCGAGCCGCCTTGCTGATGGCGCTGATGGGTGAGGTCGATCCAGGCGGCTTCGACCACCCGCATGAAATTGACTCCACCGTGCTGGAAGAAGCGGCGGTCTTCGATGGCTGTGACCGCTTCCACCATAACTTTGGGAATGTCGTCGTACTTCACCAGTTGACGTTTGGAGCGTTGCTCGGCGTCGAACAGCGAAGCCAGCATCTGGGGCTCGAGTTCATAGGCCGCAAGTTCTCCGGCGGAGCGGCTGTTGATGGCCGAAACCGCTCCGTCCGCGACGGTGATGGTGGCCGCTTCGGGACTGTGATAAGACTCGGGGCCCGGCAGCACTTCAATCGAGCCGCCATGCAGACGATAGCTGCCGAGCAGAGATTCGCCCTCCTTTTCCGAATAGCCGGCATGACGCAGCTCCGCCGCAATTTCAGAGACGGGCAACTTCGATCCGACTCTCACCACCGGCGGCGCAGCGAAAATCTTAGCCGCAGTTGCGAACGCCGGACCGCGGAAGCGCTGCTCGATGATGCGGTCGTACTTTACGTACCAGTAGGCAAAAAAGCCGACCACCACGAGCGATGCCGAAAGAAAAGCGAGCAGGGCAATCCGCACGATGGGATCGCGGGACAGCAGGCGGTTTTTGCCGCCGCTTCGAGCCTTCGCGATTTTCAGCTTAATAGCCATGGAGACTGTGCATCTTCCACAGGGGCAATTCTCAGTCCGAACTGAGTTTTGGGCTAAGGTGCGTTTCTGCTTGATTCTAAATCAGACAGAGCCCCCCGCGACCATTTGGATGCGTGTCAAGCCGTGGACGGGCGTGGGTGGTGGCTCGGCTTCCGAGTTGAGCGGAAAGCGGAGAGTGTCAGTGATGGGGAATTTGCAGCGCGCGATCCAGGCGCACCTCGAGGGGGGCCTTTTTTGAGCCGGAGGTCGCGATTGGCGAATAGGCTGGCGCGCCAGAATAAAACCCGGGCTGCCCGCCAGATGCGAAACAGGCGCATTCTAGCGGGCACCGGTTATTCACCCCAGAACGGTCGAACACGACCGTAGTGGGGCCGTTTGGATTGACTTCACTTGTCCCGTTGGATGAGGCGATGAGGATAAAACGATGCCTGGCGCTGGACGGGGAATGCTGGTCAGCGTCGGACGGCCGGGGTTGGACGCTCAACGCTGCACGCTCAGTCAGCGGTGTCCGCGGTTACACCTTCGGGAAGGACGGGTTCTGCCCATTCTGGTTCTGCCTATTGATGTCTTCGCGCAGGTCTTCCCAGATATTGTCGGGCATTTCGAGGAAAACCTTGACGATCTGGGGATCGAACTGGCGGCCGGACCAGCGTTCGATTTCCTCGCGGGCGGCCTCAAATGTTTGTTTGGGACGGTAGGGGCGGTCCGTGGTCATGGCGTCGAGGGTGTCGGCGATCGAGAATATGCGCGCGCCGAGGGGAATCTCGTCGCCCTTCAGTTCACGGGGATAGCCTGATCCGTCATAGCGCTCCTGGTGGGCGTAAACGATCTCGGCAGCCTCCGCCAGAAAGGGGATTCGGGAGATGATCTTGTGGCCGAGGTAGCAATGCTCCTTCATGATGGCCATTTCGTCGTCCGTGAGCTTGCCGGGTTTGAGCAGGATGGCGTCGGGAATGGCCATCTTCCCGATGTCGTGCAGGAAGGCTCCGTATGCGATTACCTTGATTTCTTCTTTCGACAGGCCCATTTTTTTCGCGATGGCCATGGTGAATGCGGTCACACGTTTGGAGTGGCCTTCAGTCTCGGCGTCCTTGAGGTCGAGCGCAGAGCCCAAGGCTTCGAGCGTGATGTCATAGGACTCCTTCAGGCTGGAGAGCGCCGTGTTCAATTGCTGGGTACGGGCGGAAACTAGCGCCTCGAGGTTGGTGCGATAGGCATCGTTTTCGCGCTTGAGGCGGCGATTCTCAAGCGCACGGCGCACCGTGGCCAGCAGTTGCTCTCGCTCGAAAGGCTTGAGCAGGTAGTCGTACGCCCCATTGCGCAGGGCCTGCAGCGCAACCTGAATGTCGTGAACCGCAGTGACCATGACGATCGGCATGTCAGGGTAACGTTCCTTGGCACGTTCCAAAAGGGCAATGCCATCCATTTCCGCCATCATCAGGTCGGAGAGGACGAGATCGAATTCATCGCCCGATTCCAGAATCGAGAGGGCTTCCATGCCACTGCACGCCTGGCGGGTCTTAAAATGGGCGCCGCCGAGCATGGAGGAAACAATCTCGCGGATTGTTTCCTCGTCGTCCACCACGAGGATGCGGTCGTTAGGCATGGCCCTGAGTGAATGTATCCCTCATTTTAGGCCACGACTTCACATTCCGAAAGTAACCAACGGGACACGGAAATCCGGTAACGATGGGGGACGAGCGTGATATTTAAGAGCTTAGGTGCTCGTGCGCCTATTTTTCGTGCGCTTATCTATGAGTCCTGCCGGTTTATTTGGGAATTCGCTTGGCGTGTTGACCGTCCCCCGGTTAACGGCGCGGGAAACGGCCGCCCTGATCGTGGTGGTGGTCAGTCTGCTTTTCTTCCGGGTTTTCCGGGAACGATGCCTGCTGGCGTGGGGAGCGGGCTGGGTCACCTATGGGGCGTTTCTTTGGGTAACGGGCGCGGGTGGGTTGCACGCCGCGTCGAAGCCGATGGCGGCATTCGCGCAGGCCGGCTTTGTGCTGGCGATGGGGCTGTTTGCAGCGGCGGCGCTGATGTCGGCGCGGGCGCGGCAAGCGCTCACGGTGTTGGCGGCGGTTGCATGGGTTCTGATGGTCTGCGCCGCAATGCGGCCGCTGTATTTTCCGGATTCGAAGGCCCTCGGGCTGGGGTTGGAAGTATCATGCCGGCTGATTGCGGCCGGGGCAGCCGTCGAACTGCTGCGGTACCGGTTCGGGCGTATCGGGCTGGGGCCTTTACTGTTCGGCGCGGGGCTGCTGACGTTGAATCTGCACTGGCCTCCATTTACCAGTCGCATTCCGAGTGAAGGGTACCTGTTGGCGGAAGTGCTGTTCGGTTCGAGCATCTTGCTGGTGGTGCTGGACGACTCGCGGCTGCGCACGCGCCGGCTGGCGGTGCTGAACGAGTTGACGGTCACGATTGCGCGTGGCCAGAATCACGCCCCGATGATGCAGACCGCGCTCGAAAAACTGAGAGCCGTAGTGGGAGCGAAAGCAGCGTGGTTCCATTTGATGGAAGGCGACCATCTGACGCCAACGCAGCATGTCGGCCTGTCGCCGGAATGTCTGCGAGCCATGGGTCAAGCAGGGATGGCGCAAGCCGGGACGGATGAAACGCAGGCCCGCGTCCTCCAGGAAAACCGGGCGGCGGTGATCAAGCTCTCGGAGAGGCCGGAGCCAGAGCGGGAACAGCTAAAGAAGTACGGCATTCATCACGTGGTGCTGCTGCCGGTGCTGGGCAAGAAGACGGTGATCGGGATGCTGTCGCTCGGTTGCTCACGTTGGCGGCGCCATATCCGGGAAGAACTGGAGTTTCTGGAAACGGCGGCGCAGGCGCTGGGTATTGCGGCCGAGAGTCTACGGTTGCTGGAGCAGGTGCTGCGCTCGCAGCGGCAGTGGATGAATACCTTCGATTCCATCCAGGATCTGATTCTGGCGCACGACGCGGACTTCCGAATCCTCAAGACAAATCAAGCCCTGCTGCAGCGGCTGGAAAAGGCGCCGGCCGATGTGCTGGGCAATCTGTGTGAAGAGGTTCTCCCGCAAAAGCGTGCCTGGTGCGGATGCCCGTATTGCGAACGTGGCTCGGGGCTGACGGAAGGAATAGACCTGTGTTTCGGCGGGCAGTCGGTGATTTCGACCTCATCGTATGCGGAGCAGGGAAGCCAGCAGAAGGGCGTCATCCATGTGGTGCACGATACGACCGCGCGTCAAATGGCCGAGGAAAAGTACCGTATGTTGTTTGAGCAGGCGCAGGAAGGCGTGTTCGTCGCGACGCCGGATGGCGATTTGCTCGACTGCAACGACGCCTTTGTCACTATGCTTGGTTACAGCAGCCGGGACGAGTTGATGGCGCTCGACGTGGGAAGCGTGCTGCATGCGGTCCCCGAGGAGCGTGAGGCTTTCCGCAAGGAAATCGAGGCGCACAACTACGTGCGCAACTTTGAAATTACGGCGCGGCGCAAAGATGGCACGCTGCTGACGGTGGCACAGAGCTGCTTCGCAACGCGCGATCCGGGCGGAAACATTGAGCGCTATCAGGGCTTCGTCCTCGACATCACGGAGAAGAAACGCTCGGAAGACGAGATGCGGCGGCGCAATCGCGAGTTGAACGCGCTCAACGCGATGGCCGTCATCGCGACGCAGTCGTTCGATCTGGATGAAATTCTGAACCTGACGCTGCGCCAGGCGATCTCGCTGTTTGGGGCGGAGACGGGATCGGTCTATCTGGCGGCGGAACCGGAGGGCACCTACCGGCGGCGCGCCGGTTGGGGCCCGCGAAGCGAGGCGCGCGTGCGCATGGCCGAAGTCGTCTTTCCGGAAGGCCTGGGCGATCTGGTGATGCGCTCGCGAGCGGAAGTGGTGACGCAGGATTTTATACCGCACCTGCCACCGGCGGTGGTGGAATTTGTGTGCGCGGACCGGTTGCCCTACTGGATCTGGGTTGTGCTCTGGAGCAAGGACAAACCCATCGGCATCATGGGTATTGCTAGCAAGGAAGACCGGCACTATTCGAGTAACGATGAGAACCTGCTGGTCGCCATCAGCCGGCAACTGGCGACTACGGTCGAGAAGGTGCAGCTCTACGAGGAGACTTGCCGGGCATACGAAGACTTGCGGCGGACGCAGGAGCAGCTACTGCAAAGCGAGAAAATGTCGGCCGTCGGACAATTGATTTCTGGCGTGGCGCACGAGTTGAACAATCCGCTGACGGCAATCCTCGGTTACGCGCAAATGTTGGAAGGCGCCGGCCTCGATCACCGTTCGGCCGACTATGTGCGTAAGTTGTTCAAGCAGGCCCAGCGGACGCATCGGGTGGTGCAGAATCTTCTTTCTTTTGCGCGCCAGCGCAAGCCGCAGAAGCAGGAAGTGGACTTGCGCCAGGTACTGGAAGAATCACTCACGCTGCGCGAATACGATTTGAAGGTCAACAATGTTTCGCTGGAACGCGAAATTCCGGAGGACGTGCCCTCGGTGGTGGCCGATCCGCATCAATTGGAGCAGGTCTTCCTGAACATTATCAACAACGCGCTCGATGCGATGGTGGAAGGCAGCGGCAGCGGTGTGCTGAAAGTGCGGGTGTTCAAGAAAGACGCCTTCGTGTGCGTGGAGTTCGATGACAGCGGCCCGGGCATCAAGGACCCGAACCGGATTTTCGATCCCTTCTATACCACCAAGTCGGTGGGCAAGGGAACCGGCCTGGGCTTGAGCATCTGCTACGGGATCGTCAAGGAACATGGCGGGGAAATCGTGGCCCGCAACCGGGAAGAGGGCGGAGCGACGATTGAAGTCCGCTTGCTGGCGAGCGAGAAACCCGCGTTGCGGGAGACGGTGGCGCCCACGCGGCGCGAGTCGCTGCTGGCAGGGCGCGTGCTGCTGGTCGAAGACGAAGAAGCGGTGATGGAATTTGAACGAGACGTGTTGGTCGGCGCGGGAGCCGAAGTCACAACATCCATGAGCGTGGATGACACGAAGGAGCGGCTCCGTAAAGGCTCTTTCGACGTGATCGTGATGAATGGCCGCATGCCGGGCGGGTGCAGCGCACAGGAAATGTACGAGTGGATCGCGAAAAACTGCCCCGGTCTGGAGAAAGGGCTGTTGCTGACCTTTTCCACGGCGACCGACGCCGAGACTCGAAGTTTCCTGCATGAACAGGGCGTGCCGTCGCTGGCGAAGCCGTTTGAGGTAGCGGACCTGATCTCACATGTGCGTGGGCTGAGCCAGAGGCAAGGGAAATCTGCAGCAAAGACGAAAGAGAAGAACGACGAAGAAAAAGCCTCCATGGCGGGCGCGGGAGCATAGCCGCAGTCAAACCGCCTAAAGTTGTCCCTTCAGTCCCCGCGTCATTTCCGCAATAAACTTTTCGTTGCGCCGATACCAGCGCCAGTGGCCCTCTCTCTTCGCTTCCACCAGGCCGGCCTTTTCGAGGATTCGCATGTGATGGGAAACGGTGGGCTGCGCCAGCTTCACACGCTGCTCGATATCGGCGGCGCAGAGCCCGGTTTCCTTGTCGAGGGAGCATCCGCCTTTTTCTTTGAGCGCGCGCAGAATTCGGCGGCGAGTGGGATCGGCAATGGCGTGCAGGAAGCGATCGAGATGGGGAGCGGCGTGAGACATGGTGAGAGAGAATTGTAATTTGTAATTTCTGATTTGTAATTTGAACCCAATCCCATGTTCTGTCGTCTCAGGTTTTCAAATTGCAAATTACAAGCCACCAATTACAAATTCTTCTCTACTTTTTCACAATCGGATTGTAGCCATCGCCGATGAGGCGGGCGCGCATGGCTTCGGCGTCTTTCAGGTCGGCGTAGGGTCCGATCTGAACGCGATAGTATTTGTCGGCGGAAATATTGTAAGCGGTGAAGGCTGGATACTGCTTCTTCTTCAGGGCCTCGACTAGCGCATCGGCGTCTTCCTGCCGGGTAACCGCGGCGACCTGCACGTAGTAACTGCCGATCGGGGGCGCCGCGGTTGCGGCGTCCGTGGCGGCCTTTGTCGGCGCTTCCGCGGTTGGGGCCGCTGCGGTTGGGGTTGCCGGTTGCGCCGTCGAATTCTGAGGCGTGAGCGCGGCGTCGGCATTCTTCTCGCCTACGGCTTTGTAAAAGCTAAAATCGTTAGACGAAGACTGCGGCGTTGGCTGGGGAGCGTCGCTTTTTGCAGCCGAGGGCCGAACGATGGTCGCCGGAGTTCCAGTGGGAGCGCTCAGCAGGTTGCCCACGCCTGCCATGGAGGTCCTCCGTCCGAGCGAAAAGCCAATCGCAAAGAAGAAGGCGCAGACCAGGACAAAGGCGAAAAAAATGGCCAGCATGCGGCCAGTGCCAATCGTGATCTCCGTATCCTGCGGCGCCGTGGGCATAGGAAGTAGCGTCGACCTCTAGCTTTTCGCCGGTGCGCCGGGTGCGGGCACGCTCGCGAGCAATTTCTGCATGCCGGAGTAGAAATCGATCGGCACGGGGAACACGACGGTCGTGTTTTTCTCGACCCCGATTTCAGTGAGCGTTTGCAGATACCGCAACTGTATGCTGATCGGTTCGGTCGCCAACAGGTGTGCGGCATCGACCAGGCGCTGGGCGGCTGAGAACTCGCCTTCCGCGTGGATGATCTTCGAGCGCTTTTCGCGTTCCGCCTCGGCCTGCT
>PLIC01000184.1 GCA_003139995.1 Candidatus Acidiflorens stordalenmirensis
AAGATCCAGTGGGTCAAGTACACCGCACGCGGCTTCCGCAATAAGAAGAACTTCGCAGCTGCAATCCTCTTCCACTGCGGCGGTCTGGACCTGGCTCCTTAAGCCACTAAAATGCCGGAAGAGCCACATTTCGAAGGTTCGTTACCAAGTCACGCAGGAAACCTGCTTGTATTTCAAGCTCGACATGTGGGGACAACTCGCGGCCACCTATACTCCCGGCGGCGTCGCCAACGACCAGGTGCTGGAGAACGCGGAAGCTGTCGAAGTGGCAAACCGCCTGCCCACCAAGCCTTTCAGCGCGCTGGCGACAGATTACCCAAATTCCGGGATCAATATTGCCAACTTCACCCAGGGGTTCCAGTCGCCCGCTGACATTACCGCTTATGGGCTGTTTATCAATGGCGTCAACTACGTGAGCCCTTGCCAGACGCGCTACGGCACTTACGCTTTCTGTGACAACATGCGCCTGCCCTCCTACTCTTTGGCGAAGTCGTCGTTTGCCGGACTGGCGATGATGTGGCTGGGACAGCAGTATGGAAGCGAGGTTTATAACCAGCTGATTCGGGATTACATCCCGCAGCACGTGGACGGTGGCGACTGGACGAATGTGACTTTCGACAACACGGCGGACATGGCCACCGGCAATTACATCAGCGCGAGCCCTGAAATAGATGAGGGCAGCCCCCAGGAGCGCGCGTTTCTTCTAGCCGAGCCGTACAGCACGAAGATCGCAGACGCATTCAAACCATTTCCGCACAAGGTTGTTCCGGGGACCACGTGGGTGTACCAAACCCACGCCACTTTCATCCTGACGCAGGCCATGAACAACTACTTGCAGCGACAGCAAGGCAGCGGGGTGGACATCTTCAATTCGATCCGCGACGCCGTTTTCAAGCCGCTGAACATGAGCCAAGGGAGCTTGTCCATGCTACACACGGACAACCGTGCGTCCGGAAAACCCTTTGGGAGCTACGGACTGTTTTTCATCCAGGATGACATCGCCAAAATCGGCCGCCTCCTCAACAACAGCGGCGGTGTAATTAACCACGCGCAGGTGCTGGATTCAACCCGGCTGCAGGAGTCGCTGTTCCGCACGGCAAATTCGTCCACCCTGGGTGTGCCCGTACCGGATACGGGGGCGCCCGTTGTGCCGAACACGTTCCGGTATCACAACCTGTTCTGGGCAAAGTACATGACTACCACCGAATTTCCACAGTACCGCTGCAATTTCTGGGTGCCTTTCATGAGCGGCTACGGCGGGATCACGGTGTTGCTGTTGCCGAATGGAGCAACCTACTACATCTTCAGCGACGGCAATGAGTTCATCTGGTACACAGCCGTGAATGAGATCAACAAAATCGCTCCGCTCTGTCACTGAACGTGTCCGGCGGGAAGGCCATCATACATGCTGCGGCCGCTCACAAACGTCTGGAGGACTTTCACATCCTTAGATTTCATCTGCGGGTATGGTAAGCAGGTCGCGGTCGACAACAATAAAGTCGGCGAGTTTTCCGGGTTCGAGGGTTCCTCTGCGGTCCTCGTCAAGGCCGGCGTAGGCTCCGTTACGTGTGTACAGCGCGAGCGCCTGTTCGACAGAAATGCGTTCCTCTGGGGCTAAAATCTAGCCACTCTGCAGGTTTCTGCGAACAACCGCCGCCCAGATCCCCCACCAGGGGCTGATTGGCGTCACCGGAACATCGGAGCCGGCGGCCTCGACAATTCCATTTTCGATGTAGGATTTCGCCGGATACGACCACCGTACGCGCTCTGGCCCGTACTTAAGAAACCAGCTTCCAATCCAGTACACAAAGGGGGGATTGCCGTCGACCACCACATTGAGTTCGCGCAGGCGTTTCTGCACCGCCGGAGTTGAAATGCCAGCGTGCACGATACGAAAGCGGTGGTCTTTCAGGCCCAGTTGTTGGATCACTGCGGCGTAGGAATCCAGCACCTCGTCGATAGCACGGTCGCCGATGGCATGCGTCTCCAATTGCCAGTCGGCCCCGGCAGCAAGTAGGTGGGCCTTCTGCATGTCGGCTGGCGTCCAGCGGAGCACGCCGAGGTTGCTCGGTTCGCCGATTACCCCCGATGAGTAAATGGCAACGGTGCGCGCGCCCATGCCGCCGTCGGCAAACATCTTCGCAGCCCCGAATTTCAGCGATCATCCCCAAAGCCGGTATGCACGTCCATCTGGGCCAATTTCTCGGCGTCGGCGATGCTGCCAATCCTGGGCGACATTTGGACACGCACGTTCCGCCAGCCGCGACGCCGTGCCTCTTGGTACCTGCGCATTTCGTCGGGCGAGAGAAAGATGTCATGGATGGTAGTCAGGCCAACCTCGGCGGCCTTCTCGGGAATGAGCTCTGCGGCACGCATGTCAAGATCAGGTGGATTTTAGGAAGGAACGCAGTGACGAGTCCCACCGCTGTGTCCTTGAGGATTCCGGTGGGTTCTCCAGAGGCGTCGCGCTCAATCACTCCACCTTGCGGATCATGGGTATCCTTGGTGATGTTAGCGAGCTTGAGGGCAACGCTGTTGGCCACGCTCAGGTGACCGCTCACGTGCTTCAGATAAACGGGATGGTCCGGTGAAGCTGTATCAAGGTCTTTCCGAGTGATGTAGCGCCGCTCGGCGAGTTTGGCATCGTCCCAGCCGGAACCAACGATCCACTGTCCCTGGGGAATCGTGGCGGTGCGGTGCGCTACGGTTTGCATGATCTCCGCGATGGAATGGACGGCGGGGTATCCGGCAGCAATCTCGCCACGCAAAATGCTCTTCACCCACTCCATGGCATGAGTGTGGACATCAATAAGCCTGGGCAGAACCGTGCGCCCGTGCAAGTCCAGCACCTGGGTGCGGGAACTGGCGCAACCTGCAAGCGCGTCGTCATCGTCGAGGGTGAGGATTCTGCCGTCACGCACTGCCATGGCGCCGACCACCCTTTTCGCTCCGTCCATCGTAATGATGTGGCCATTGCGAAGAAAAAGGTCAGCATCCCTGCATGTCTGGGCAGCGGGAGTGAACCAGATGGTTGCAAGCAGTATCAGTCCTGCAACCGTGTGTCGCCGTTTCATTGGTCTCCTTGGTGCATTCCCCCTGCGAGTCTCAGAAAGTTGCCGGCGTGTTCACCCACAAGAGCAGGGTCTCCTTTTCGCTGAGGCTCTGCCAGCGGTGTGCCTGTGTGCTTTCAAAATACAGGCTGTCTCCTGCCTCTAGCGCGTAGTGCTCAATCTCATCGATCCACACTTCGAGCTTACCCTGAAGAACATAGATGAATTCCTCTCCTTCATGGCTGTAGGAGCCGCCACTGTCAGCGCCTGGAGCGATCCGGAAGAGGTGCGGTTCCATAACCCTCTTGCCAAAGGCAAGCAATTCCATTTGTACACCGGGGTTGGGTACCAGGACCTTTCGCTCTCGCGCTCGTACCAGCCGGCGCGAATTATCCTCATCGGAAAAAAAAGCCAGGACGTTCGTCTCATAAAGACGCGCCAGTTTTTGCAGAGTGGCGATGGAGGCCTTGGAATACCCGCGTTCCAAGGAACTTAGGAAGCTGACACTCACTCCCGTTTTCTGGCCAGCCTCGGCAAGAGTCAGGCCGTGTTCCCGCCGCAGTTCCAGTAGCCTTTCCGCGATCGCTTTCTGTTTATGCTTCGTCGCGGAGGGGGCCCGTTCATTTTCCCGTTTGTCCTGCATGATGGCCAAGATTCCAGCCGGATTGACGCGCTGTACGGTTCTCAGATACTTGATCTTCCTCAGCTTTTTCAGCCCCTCTCGGGAGTAGAGGCGATAGCGACCCTGGCTGCGAGCCGCCGTGATCAGGCCCATCCGTTCCCAGTTCCGCAGGGAAGAAGCACTGATCCCGAGCATGTGGGCCGCTTCACTGATCCGAAAATAGACGGCGACCTTTTTCTCGGTCATGGTGTGATACGGCGTTATCTTCGCCAGCCTGTATCTTACAAAACAATCAGAATCTACCGCAAACCTTACAACCTTACAGAACTGCGCACACCACTCGAACTGTCCGCATAAAGCCAATCTATTCATTGTCTTATGGATAATTCTGAATCGTGGATAGGGGTTTGAAGTTTGCTCTTGACAAACCTTGCAGGAATGATGGTAAAGTATGCGAACCTCCGAGAGGGCTTAGACCTGAACGCGCTAAGACGCTGCCACCTCTCCGGTGGAACGATTCTGATACACGGGCCCAGCTTCAGATACCGACTACGAGGCGTGTCATCATGAAAAGCTTTGACAGATGGGCAAGATGGCTATTGATATTCGCGTTGCTTGCTTTTGCTGTGAAACTGCAGGCGCAATTCACGGACGGAGATATTGCGGGAACTGTAACGGATCCGAGCGGCGCGGCGATTATCGGGGCGACGGTCACAATCACCAGCCTGCAGACCGGCCATATGGACCGGACACAAACCGACAAGATCGGCTACTACCGTGCGCACCACCTTCCTCCTGGCACCTACCAGGTCCGGATCGAGGCCGCTGGCTTTAAGGTGACTGTGCTGAATGATGTAGCGGTCAACGCCAGTGCGACTACTCCGGTGGATGCGAAATTACAGGTCGGCACCGCGACTGAGACCATCGAGGTCGCCACGGGCGCTGCTTTGGTTCAAACGGAAGACGGCCGGCTGACCAATACCGTTAGCACCCGCGAGGTCGAGAACCTCCCCCTCAACGGCAGACAGGTCTACCAATTAGTCACGGAAGAACCCGGGGTAACGGCGACCAATGCTCCGGTGGTCTCCGGCGTGCCCTCGCCGACTTCTTCAGTGACCTTCAATTTCGGATTCATCGCCAACGGTTCCACGCCCCGCGGCAACAACTTCGTGCTGGATGGCACGTCGAATAATGCCGAGTGGCTCGGCGGAACACCGCTGATTTACCCCTCGCTCGACGCCATTCAGGAGGTGCAGGTTCAAACCCTGAACTTCTCGGCTGAGTACGGGCGCAACAACGGGGCGATTGTCAACATCATTACTAAATCCGGCGGCAACGACTTTCACGGCTCCATGTTTTACAGCGGCCGGAACACCGCCCTTGACGCCCGGAATTTTTTCGACAACGTCGAAAAAGGTCCCGAGCGGCTGAACCAGTTCGGCTTTTCTTTCGGCGGCCCGATCCAAAAGGACAAAACCTTTTTCTTTATGGACTACGGCGGATCACGGTTGACGGATAGCTCTCCCCTCGAAGTGATTAGCGAGACCCCTTTCGCCCGTAGTCAAGCGGCAACCGGCAGTCTGGCGGCGATGTTCTTTCATGATTTCCCCGGGCCCGCTTGTCTCACGGCACCGGGCCCCACTGACCTCACCTGCCTGGCGGAGTCGCCGCAGAGTGAACCCAATCGATCGGACCAATACCTTGTCAGAGTGGACCACCACATTAATTCCAAGAACGAAATTTTTGCCCGCTGGGACTCTGACCTGGCGTCCGGCGACGTGGCGCGCGGCGAATTGTTCACTGCGGGAATTCGTGGCTTCACTTCCCCCTTTAACGGTGTGTACAGCGATCTCGCTACCGGATTCACTCATCAATTTTCTTCCAATACGCTCAACGACTTCCGCTTCTCCTTCAGCCGGAGCGTCAGTCACATCTCGTTTGGCATGCCCAGCGACACCGAAACTGCCGGCGTGCTGAAGAGCGCGGGCTTGCCACAAAGCGATTTTGGTTGGCTTTATATGGACGATGGCACGATGGCGTTCGGCGGCGAAGGTTTTGTTCCAAGAGATTTCATTTTCAACGCGTTTAAGCTGAACGACACCCTGCTGCACACGACCGGGCGGCACTCGCTCAAACTCGGGTTTGAGTTCAACCGAGAGTCTTTTCCAATCGAAGGA
>PLIC01000211.1:0-1829 GCA_003139995.1 Candidatus Acidiflorens stordalenmirensis
AGCGGCGCGGCAGGCCGGTTGGAGCGGCCTGCTACAGGGGCCGGATGGATGGCTCCAAACAGTCAGACTCCAGCCGTTTCTTGAGGCGCAGTTCTATGACGGAGAGAGCTTCTGGCGATTGCTATTGACGCCCCTGCTTTGGGGAGCCGCGATGTTCTTTTTTCTATTGGCGGGGGGAAGTATATTGCGGAGCCTGAACGCATATGACCAGTGGGATTTGGAGAGGATCGAATGGGGCGAACATCCGACAAGTTGGCCGCAAAGATGGAGAAAAAAGATCGGCAGAACGCGATTCGGCCTGCCGGGATTTGCGAGCCGGAAGATACCGGAGATTGCGCGGAAGGCAACGCCACAAACACATGCCAGCATTCACGCCGAGTCGTCGAAGAAGCCGATCCAGCCGGTGCTTCCACTCTTCGGTTCGACCATCGCTGCCGCCGATGACAGACTCAAAAAGCGGTTTGCCTCGAAGGAGACGAAGAGAATCGAATGACAGGCAAATTGCCGAGAACACGTTTTTACTGCATTCACCGTCGGCGCGATGACGGTTCCCCGCACAGTTGAGGAGCGCTTATGCTTACGATCTCGAAGCCGCTTTCAGCCAGTCAGGCGCGAACATACCATGCGCGGGAGTTTGCCGCGCAGGAACAGAACTACTGGAGCCGCGACCAACAGGGCCACAGTGAGTGGCAGGGCAGGCTCGCCGAGCAGTGGAAGCTCACCGGCGCAGTTGAGGCCGAGCACTTCGCGCGGTTGAGCGAAGGCCAGCATCCGCACACCGAAGAGCAGCTTGTCCGGCACCAGGTTTCAAGAACCTATGAAGGAAAGTTCGGCAGAGAGGTGACCAGCGCCGAGCACCGCGCTGGATGGGACGCGACGTTTTCCGCTCCGAAGTCGGTATCGCTTACCGCGCTTGTGGGCGGCGATGAACGGGTGCGAGAGGCCCATCGGGAAAGTGTCCGCATGGCGCTTCGGGAACTTGAGCGATACACGCAGGCGCGGATCGGCAATGTACATGCCCCGGAGACAACCGGAAAATTCATCGCCGCCACTTTCGAGCATGATACCGCGCGGCCCGTCGATGGCTATGCGGCGCCGCAGCTTCATACCCATGCCGTGATCTTCAACATGACCGAGCGGGAGAATAGCCAAACGCGCGCTTTGCAGCCGCACGAGCTGTTTGTGTCACAGCGCTACGCCACGGCGATTTACCGATCAGAACTGGCGCTGCGTCTGGAAAGGCTGGGCTACGAATTAGAGCGCGGCAAGCATGGGCAGCCGGAAATCCGGGGCTACACGAAGGAGTATTTGGAGGCTTCCAGCCCGCGCCGGGAACAGATCAAAGATCATCTGCGGGAGCAAGGCATCGACGGAGCGGCAGCGGCTCAGATCGCGGCCCACCATACGCGCGACCGCAAGGAACTGCTTTCGCCTGAAGAAGTGTTAGGGCGGCACCGGGAGCTGGCCGCACAGCACGGGCATCAGGCCGACAAGATAGTAGCGCAGGCGCGGGAGCATGGACAACAACAACGACAGCGGCACGTCTACGAACCCGACCAGGCGGCGCAGCGGGCCGTGACCTATGCCCGCGATCATGTTTTCGAGCGCTCGGCGGTCGAGGACCGGCGCGACATTCTGGAAGCGGCGCTCAACCGCGGCATGGGGCAGACCACGTCTGCCCAGGTGCGGCAGGAGTTCGAGCGCCGGGTGCAGGCGGGCGAGTTTCGCGCCGTCGAGCGCGCTGGGGCGGGCCCGCAGTACACGACCGCGGCGATGCTGCGCATGGAGCGCGAGACCATCGGCCACATGCAGGAAGGCAACCGGCGCGG
>PLIC01000211.1:1835-44060 GCA_003139995.1 Candidatus Acidiflorens stordalenmirensis
GGCAAGACGACGACGCTGGCCGTCATCCGCGAGGGCGCGGAGTGGGACGGGTACAAGGTGGAAGGCTTTGCGCCCACGTCCCGCGCGGCGCAAACGCTGGCCGATGCCGGGATCGAGACCATGACCTTGCAGGCGCATCTTGCCCGAGGCCAGCGCGTGGATACGGGAGAGCACCGGCTTTATGTGGTGGACGAGAGTTCACTTGCGTCCACCAAACAGATGCACGAGTTTGTCGGGCGCCTGCATCCGAACGACCGCGTTCTGTTGGTGGGCGACACCCGCCAGCATGAATCCGTCGAAGCCGGCCGCATTTTCGCGCAGCTCCAGGACGCCGGCATGAAGACGGTGAAGTTGGAAGAGATCGTGCGCCAGAAAGACCCGGAGCTGAAACAGACGGTCGAGCAGTTGGCGCGCGGCCAGGTGGGAGAGGCCGTCGCCGGGTTGGAGCGGCAAGGCCGCATCCATGAGGTCAAAGGCCACGAAGAACGCATTGCGGCGATCGCAAAGGAGTATGCGAAGTTGCCCGAGAACACGCTGGTTGTCTCACCCGACAACCGTTCCCGCGCGGAGATTAACCAGGCGATCCACACTGAATTGCAAGCGAAGGGCGTGGTCGGCAAGGAAGAGCATCGCACCCAGGTACTTGTGCCGCGTCAGGATCTCACCGGAGCGGACCGCACCTGGGCCGAACGGTACAACGTGGGCGATGTGCTGCGCTACAGCCGCAGCTCGCAGGAAACCGGCATCGGAAAAGGCGAATACGCGCGGGTGAAGAGCATCGACGCTCCCAGCAACCGGCTGACCGTGGAGCTGAAGGACGGCACGGAGAAGAGCTACGATCCACGCCGCCAGCAGGGTGTCTCCGTTTATCGGGAGGAGGAGCGGGCGTTCTCCACCGGAGACCGGGTGCAGTTCACCGCGCCCTCGCACGAGCTGAAGGCGGCGAACCGCGAGCTGGGAACGGTGCAGGGTATCGGCCAGGACGGACGGCTGAGTCTGAAGATGGACGGAGGCCGCGAGCTGCAGCTCGATCCGCGTCTGCATCCGCATCTCGATCATGGCTATGCGGTGACCAGTCATTCCAGCCAGGGGCAGACGGCGGACCGCGTGTTGATCCACGTCGATACCGAGCTGGGAGCGAAAGACCTGCTCAACAACCGCATGGCCTATGTCGCCGTCTCGCGCGGCGCATACGATGCGCAGCTCTTCACCAACGACCGCGAAAAGCTGGGCGCGACGCTCGGGCACGATGTTTCCCACCGCAGCGCCCATGCGCCGGAGGTGAAGCAGGAGCAGGCATCACAGCAGGCAATTGCGCCGCAGCGGGAGATCGGGCCACGGCACGAACAGGGGCCGGGCTTCGGAATTAGTATGTAGCCCCTACCTGCCTCGGATGATGGGAGCGTAGCCCAGACTGTCCGCGTGTCAAGGCCGCAGCCGCTAGCGCGGTGCCTTCGGCAGCCTTGACACGCGGACAGACTGGGCAAAAGATCTTTCCACTATTCCGGGGCAGGTAGAAGAAACAAACAAATACTAAAACGCGACTGGCCTTTGGTTTATGAACCCAACGGTCGGATAATTTATTTGAGGTACACCATGTGCCCACCCATTGATCGGCTAGGAGAAACTGGCAAGAATGCAGCGCAATCGGCGGCTAAGCACGCCTCGGAGTATCTTCCGCTCGAACTTCTGAAACATGTCCGGGAGAACGATTACCATGCGTTAAACGTTGCGATATCCGATGGCATTCGAGAGATGTTGGGAGTTCCGGGAACTGGCCGCAGGATACGAAAAGCTTTGCCATATTTGTCGGTTGGACAAGCCCAGATGATTGCTCACAGCGGAATGGCTCGGGCGATGGAAGAAGCTACTTTCCGCAAATTTCTTCGACTGGGCATCAAACTAAAGCGAGTGATCATTGGCCCGAACGCATGTCCAATCTGTCGAGCGAACCATGAGCAAGGCCCTGTACCCGTCGCTCAGCCATTTAGGTCTGGTCACTTGTATGGCCCGTTCTGTCTTGGCTGCTGCTGTGCAATAAGCGCAGCTAGAACTTCTTCCTAATCGTTTCACGAAGAGTGGATCAATTGAGCTAGAATCGAAAAATGACAAGTCCAACCAGCGACACTCCTGTCCAAGAATACGAAATCAGTATTTCGATCAAAATCAAGCCCAGTGTAAAGATGCCGGATGACCTTGCGGAGGTTGAGAATATGCTCAACCGCGACACGTCTGTGCGGCGTCACCTCCATGACGCAATCGAACTAAGCTTAATAAACCTGCAAGGTCTGCCCCTTGTAAAGCCGGGAAAGAATTACGAGAAGGCCGACGCCTTCGACATGGGTCCGGTGAAGATCGAGCGGAAGCCTCAGTGACCACGCAAAGCCGGGCAAAGAGGAATCTGCCATGAAATCTAGTCTGCTCGTCATATTCATCCTGCTGGCGAACGTTGTTTCGCAGGCCAAAGACAAGCAACCCGAGCAGGTCAGCAAAGACCTACTTGCCATTTCAACTGAACACGGAAACTTTGTCCTCACGAAGGTTGTGTACAGTGGCGGAAAGATGTTGGGGTCTGTGAGGAATGACACAGATCGAGGGTGGCGATATGCAAGTTTTAAGGTGAGGCTCTTCGACAAGGACAAGCGAATTGTTGTCGCCGACGATGACAAGCTGGAGGTCGCAGATTTACAGAAAGGTGCGACCAAGGATTTCACGGACGAAATTGGGCGAAGTCCAGCGGAGGTTCTGAATGTCGAGTTTCACGCTCATTCTAGAGTCACGGATTTTGAGATAATCTTTGATTCAGACCATAGCTACTACGATTCCAAGTACGTCTTCTCCCTGATTAAGCCTAAACTCAGCCAGACCCTTGAGTTTGAAGATGAGCTGATTGCCATCGTCCTAGACGTGGGGACCAAGCAGATAGGCTTCACGATGCAAAACAAGACTGACAATCCGATCAGCATCGATTGGAACCAAATCTCCTACATTGATCTCTCTGGCACCGCCCACAGAGTGATCCATCAAGGGGTCAAACTGATTGATAGGGACAAGCCGCAAGCTCAGACTGTCATACCTCCGACAGCCAAGATTGTAGATTTTGTGTATCCCGCTGATCTGGTTACTTGGCGAGAGAATGACTGGGAGGAGTTGCCTCTACTTCCTCCATCACAGGAAGCACTGCAACACAAAGGCCAAACCTTCGGAGTATTCATACCACTGGAAATAAATGGTCAGAAAAAGAATTATCTGTTCACGGTGAAAATAGTGGACGTACAGATTTGAATGTTCTCCGGACGGAGGCAGACCCGACTGCCGCCCCGATTAGCATTAAGGCTGTTTCTAAACGGTGTGCGCGGAGCCAGCCAACCAACTGAGACATGCATGTTGCATGGACGCACACCCAACCGCTAAACTGCTAATGGGAGTGGGTCGTCCGACGCCCTCCTGTTTTCCGAACGTAGAAAAAAGCCCGTTGCTGCGGGCCTTTTCTATTCTAGCGGTCAATTCGGCCACTATCCCCTGACGATTGTCATTGCCATGACCACCGGAACGGCTCATGATTGATCGGTCGAAAGGGTGACACAGTGAAAACTTTCGTGGTGCTGCTTCTATCCGCCTTGTCCTTCGGACAGATGCCCATGACGAAAGCCCAAAAGCAAGACTGCGCCGATGCGACCAAAGCATTTAACGCCCAACCCGCTTTCAAGCTATCGCTGGAGAACTACATGGCGCTTTCTGAGGCTATGCGTCAGGCTTGTGGGACGAACGTCACCCCGGAATTCTATCCAGTGTCGAAATACGTAAGGAAAGTGGGTGTTCTCTATCTAAAGACCATCGAAGAGTTCGAGAAGCACTGTGACGGGCAGATGAGCAATGCCGCCGTTGAGAGCGAGTGTTCCGCCGCGATGGCCAACTGGCAATCAGCCTTTGACCAGATTGAACCAATGGTGGATATCGAGCTTAGCGATTCAAAATCCGTTGGGGATATCCGCACGTGGGAGTTACTCAAAGAAGCCAAGATGTCCACGAAAATGCATCTGCTAGGCTTCATGTTAAACGGCGATCCGGGCAAGGCGATGATGGAAACATGGATGAATGCGATGTCAACGTGCCGCACGTATGCGGAATTTGCTGTTTTCGGTTCAGGAAGTCGGACTGCCGACGCCGATATTGGAACCTACAGCGGTGACGGCGGCTGTGCAGAGTTGATCCATACGGCCCTGAACCCCAAACCAGCGCCTCAAACCATCTCCCCAGAACTGCGGGCAAAGTGCATTCCGTTTGCTGATGGAAGCGTGGATAAGGTTCTGACGAAAACAATGCCGCTGCCACCCAAGGAATGCAGGGAAGCTCTGGGATGGATGCGGGATTCCCGGCTTAGCGCGTTATACGATGGCCAGCCCGAGCAATGACCTTCCCGCTCGAAACCGGCGACAGCGCAGGAGGGCATCGCTTCGTAAGGCCGAACCCGGCGCGGTGTTCCCCTAATAACCTTGTCCGTCGCTGCCAGAACGATTACAGTGGCGTCATTGAGGAAATGACGCGACACATGGAACGGGCAGACGCGATGAAGATGTTTCTGGCGTTTTTGGCTCTATTCTCAACGTTGGTTTCTACAGGATGTTCACATTCTGCCCCGGTTGGCGCTCAACCCGTGGCCGCTCAACACGTAGTTCCCGCGGCTGCTCAACCCGTAGTTGCCCTGCATGGCTACGAACTGGCGAAGACTTGGAGTGAGCAGACCATGAATGAGAACATCAGGTTTGCGGGCACCGTTTACGAGAACTGGAACTTCGGTAAGGTAGCTGCGAACCAGAAAGCCCGGATAGACACGTTAGAGTATGAAATGTGTGTCGAGGGTGCGCAAGCCGCACAGCACGGCGATGACAGTCTTGGTCCTCAGACCCGCGCTAAGTACAAGTGTGATTCCCGCATAGATGCTATTGAAGACGAAGGCAAACGCTTGGAGGCTGAGAGCAAGAAGTGAAGCCTTCCACGCCGGACTTGATAACAATCGAATACAGAAGTGCAGGTGTCAGCCGGGACGAAAGCGATTTGCAGAAGTATCTTGAGGAAAAACTAGAAGCGAAGATTCTGGGCGACTTCGTAGAGTCCGACCATTGGCCGATTACTACTCTGTTCTTGGCTCCGGCTGCTGTGCCTCTCGCAAAATACGCTGGCAAGAAGTTGATAGATGTACTGGCGGACTTGCTGCGAACGTGGCTTCAAGAGAGACCGAGCATTCCAGAGGTTGTACTGTACGGGCCGGATGGAAAGGTCATCAAGAAGGTATCGAGAAAATAGGCTGTGTCAGGCAGCTACTTTATCCCGCATTCACTGTTGAGCACACTCGGGTCGGGAACGTCAAAGGTGAAAACGGAATCAGAGTCAGCGTAAGCAGATGAACCCACAATCAGTTTTCTAGCCCAGTTGTTTGCCTTCTTGTTGCGTCGGTATTAACCACCGCCGAACCCAAACGGCCCGTACATGAGGTTTTCAAACCCGCTGAATGTGCCTTGGTGGGTATCCGCTTCACTCACCAAGCCACCACAGGTTTGTGGTAGTGGCCGAAATGTGCGTTGAAGCCTAGTTCGCGGGCTTCTCTCGTGGTATCTCACACGCCGATTGGATCAGGTATTGATCTATGGATGTGCTCGTGGATTCCATGTCGTACTTCAAGAGCATCTCGTTGGTGCTGATAGCGCTTTCGAGTAAAGCTTCCGCTTTTCGGTTTTTTATAGGTCGGCCCTGCAACTCTGCAATTTGATCTTCAAGCCTCAGGTTTTCGAGTTGCTGGCGACGTTCATCGTTCTTCAATGTGATTTCGAGGTTGAGCGATTCAGCTTTAGCTTTGCGCTCTGCTGCTTGGTTTTTCGCCGCTAGGCATTCTGGCGAGTTGGCTCTCTTTTCTTGCGCCGATGGTCCGCAACCGACCAGCAGAACGAGCAACGCGATCACGTAGAGCTTCATAAGTCCTTTACCAATTCTTGATTCAGAAATCCGACAGCGAGCCCACTCGGCGCATTCGCATTTCTCTCGATTTCGCAATTGCTTCTGTACTCACGCGAGTCCTCATCCTTGTAGACAATGGCAAACTTCAACGAGTCGATATTGGCCGACCGCATTACCGCGAGCAACTGTTCCCCACCAAAGCCCGGCTGCGCAGAGTGGGCCAAGCGTGCCACAATGAGGCGGTGGTGATCTCTTTCAGTTAGCAGTGGCACCCTGTCGGGGAATATCAGCGTGTACCCGGACCACGCGACAGGCACAGGCGGGATATGCACGTCGGACGCTGCGTAGCCGGGGTTGGCAATCGTCAGTCCGCAAGCGTCCCCCTCTTTTCCATACGCAGAGGGCCGAACGTTGGGCCTATGTTCGGGCAAGCCCGCTTGTTTGGGCCGGGGAAGCAATTTCTCTTGTTCTCGCCTAGAGCTGAACGCTGCATCTATCCCGGCCCACGCGAGCAAGAGCAAGGTGACACCGAAGAGACACCAAGCAACCCACGTATGCCCTTTGAAAACATTGTTCGCCGATAGAATCGCAGTCGCGATTGCGTTAAGCATTGCTGCTATAACCAAGATCACGGGATTTACGTGTCTCATCCCCGCCTCGCTCGACTTCGTCTGCGCGCGCGTGCTTGAGCGTCGGCATCAATCCTGATCAGCGCCTCAATCAGGGGGATGCGGGAAACGTCGGAAAGCGCCTGTATTCTGCTTGCCAAATCGTGCATTCAAATCCCAATCCTTTCGACTTGCCCCCACGCTCACGTCATCGTTGCGCCGGTCGTAAAGACCGGTGGTTTTTGCGTTCGAGTGCCCGGCCATCTTTTACGCGACTTCGATGCGCCCGCCGTTGGTGAGATAGTCGGTGATGCCGGTGCGCGGAAACTGTGGCAGCCGATTGCGGTTTCAATTCCCGGTGATCACTTCAAAAGCGATTTCAAAAAGCGTCTTAATTCAAGGCTTTCGAGCAGCGATATCAACTCGGATCACGTTCAAGTAGTCGCCAGCGGATTGAAGCGCCTGTTCGGCATCATGGTGAGAAACAAATCCGGTGTCATCATAAAGGGCCATATTGCGCTTCCGGCGTAGGCGATCAAAGACAGTTAGCAGACCGGCATGTTTCTTGTCGATGCGCGACCCCACAAAATCGATGATGGCAATGTGGTGCCCAGGCTGACTTCTAGCACGAAACCCATGGCTGAACATGAACCCCAGCGAAGCCTTGAGCATTGCTTCGTAGGCTTGCTGAAGGCAAGCCTCCTCGTCAAAGGCGAGAATTTTGTGGGCCGAGGCGAGTTTCTTATCCGCGCTCGTGAGGAAACGGTCGATCTGCGCCCAGTCAACGACGTGTACTTTTAGTTTCTTCATCTGTACCTATGAGCGGAATACGCTTATTGTGCCAGACGTCCTCCAGAAACGCATCCTTCCGAGCGCGGCGCGACTCGAATTCCTTCGGCGTGAGAACCGTGTAGTTCATTTCGCGACCTAGTTTCCGCTCAAGCGCTCGCACGGCCTGTGCTAAATCTTCCTCGCGCGGGGAGCCAATTACGAGCACGTCTATATCGCTGGCAGCGTCCTGCTGGTTGCTTGCAAATGAACCGTACAAGTATGCCTCGTCTATTCCCTCAATTCTCTTGAGGGATTGCGCGATCAGGGGTGCTGCACCAATGGTTTTCGCAACGATCTTGCGCACTTCATCAAAAACCGGATACTCCCGGTTCAGTTGAAAATACTTCTGGCGGCCACTCACTTCAGACGCGAATAGACCCTCGCGCTCCAGGCGTCCCAACTCTTTCGACAGGTTAGACGGATCGATGCCCAGCCGCTCCGCCAAGTCCCGCACATGGTGGCGGGCCGTCGGGTTCGTAAAATAATAGGCCAGCAGTTGCTGGCGCGCCTTGGAGCGAAAATCAAGCATGTGGTAGAAGTGTACCACACATGTGGTAATAGTTGACAACATTAAGCGCCGTGATTCCGCAGGGACAACCTCCGCCCGGAACCGGCGGCGAATGGATTGCTAGCCAGGTGCTGATCCTAGCGGGCGGACGAAAAACGAGGGACTAGACGGGGACTAGGGACTAAACGAGGGACTGGGGTGCGTTCCCTACACGAACTTACAGGTGCTTAGGTGTCATCCGTGCGCTTGTAAGTTGTTCTGTATCAGTTTCCCTTTGAACTCATAACCCAAAGGTCGGTGGTTCAAATCCACCCCCCGCAACCAAACTTTTCAAAGGGTTACGAGCATCGGATGTTTTCGCCGCAGGGGCAAAAAAGGGCAATAAACCCGCCTCCGCAGTGAAATGGGATAAAAAACCGCTCTGGCAGCTCTTTTCATTTCGCCTTTCTCACCTCTTGCCTGAGCGCCATCTGAACAACTTTGCTGTTGGCCTCGCGTTTCGATTCCATCATGGCGTTGCCGTAGACGTTCATGGTGGTCGCGATCTGAGCGTGCCGCATTAGCTTCTGCTGGACTCCAATCGGAGTACCGACCAAATCGAGCCAAGACCGATAGGTATGCCGAAAGGTGTGCCACCCGATGTCGCCCAGACCCAGCTTGCGACCCGCAGGACGAATGTAATCCTGCTGGATCGGGCTGGCATGGTAGCAGCGTCCGGTCACGGGACTGGGAAAGACCCAGCCTTCCTCTGACTGTGGACATTTCCGTTTCCAGTTGAGCAAGACAGTACCGAGATCGGGATCGAGCGGAAGGTCATCTTCGGAGTATTCCGTTTTGACCTCATCCACCACGCCGTCTACCACAGCGCGAGTCACGCGCATGGTGAGTTCGGCGAAGTTGATGTCTGGCCACTGCAGAGCCAGAATTTCGCTTACCCGGAGCCCTAGGCACTGGGCGACAACCACCATCGTGCGGTACGGTTCCGTCAGAAGTTGGAGTATCGTGAAATACTGATCGACGGTCAGAACGATCGGCCTCTTCCATCGCCGACTCGATCCCGGTATCTCGACCAACCCCATCGGGTTCCGCTCCGTGCGAATTAGCTCCCAGAACATTGCTCTTTCAAAAAGGCGATGCATGAGAGCTTTGATTTTTCCTTTGGTGGTTGCGGTTAGGGTCATGTTGTTGAGCCATTCCTGAACGTACATGGGCCTCACCTGGGACATTGACACGTTCTCCCACTTTGGCATGACATGTTTGTTCAGAATGGTCAAATAAGACTTCCTTGTGGAATGCCGTAACGGCAGGGCATCCGCAATGTACCGATTGCACAAAGCGCCAAACGAAACTTGTCCGTCTGCCGCTCTTTCCGAATCTGCCTGTATACGGTGGGACTCAGCTTTCCTCCAGGCGTCAGCTTCCGTCTTGATTTCCTGGACTGTCCCGAGTAGCACCGCTACCTTCTTGCATCCTCCATCGGCTTGCTTTTGACGGAATCGCCAAACCCAGACCGATGGTCCTTCCGACCTTCTCTGTCTTTCAATCCAACCGAACTGATACGTGTTTCGCCGCAATAGAGACCTCCTCTATTCGCGGCGCAAAGAGTGTCGTGAGAGTACCGCAGAGTGCGCCCAATCGTCTAGCTCGGAAAAACGGAAGCGCCAACGGTTGCCAATGCGAAATCCAGGGAGACGACCGCTGCGGGCCAATCGCTTCACCGTCGCCGGGTGAATGCGTAGAAACCGCCCTGCCCCTTCGCTGTCGAGCAACGAGTCAAAATGAACGTTCGAATCGACAACTGTCTCAACTGGCCTGGGTAGATTCTGTGGCATAACAGATCCGACTTGATCGTTTGAAGACGAGACATTGGACATCAGGGCTGGGTTTGATGCTGACTTGATTGGGGCTTCACGGATCAGGTGCGGGGATTGCGGTCGAGCAATCCGACTGGGCTGGGTCGACATTTTAGTCCTCTGTCGGGCCGGACACGGCGGTTCCGAACCGACCAATGCCGTTTTCGGCTGGTCGAGTCCGTGTGCAACCGACAATCTTTCCCATCCTCACCAAACCTACGGCACTTGGCTTTCACGCTGAAGGTGTAGTGGTAAAGCCGCTTTCTGATACCTCATTGTGTTTCGAAACGTGTGTAATTATGAGAACCGACAATGATTCACGATTGGCAAACGAGTTTGCCCGCTCCTTTCTCCGCAAATATGCGCCTCAGCTCCTGCCGCCAAAGCAAATGGAATTGTGGCTATCTGCCTGAGTTGTCAGCTTGAAAGCGGCAATCCCAGCGCCGAGCCCTTGACAGCTCAGCGTCGCCCGTGCGGAGCGCGCCGCATCTGAGGCTATTTGTACAGATCTGCCCCAACTAACGTGTTATTCTTTGCCTTCGCTAATTGCGGGCAGGAGAAGAGAATTTGAGTCCTATCAAGAACATCATTCAAGAAGTGAAGGAAGAAATTGCGAAATTGAGTCAGGTGCTCCGGTTGTTGGAGGGTTCAAGTACAACAGGGAAGAGAGCAGCACGAAAGAGCCCGGGACGACTGACACGCAAAATCTCAGCGGCAGGCAGGAAAAGAATCGCAGCGGCACAGCGGGCACGTTGGGCGAAGATCAGGGCAGCAAAGAAGGGGTAGTGCGCCACCTTGAAATCAGCGGGGCGACCGCTTTACGCATTGCCGCTTGGAATCTGATTCGTGCGGCAAAGCCGCCTTGGGTGCCAAGTATCGCCGTCTCCGAAGCTGCTTGGGAACGCCCAACGGCAAGTGATTTTTGCTTTCCTGCAATCCTTGAAGAAGGCGACCGCCGTCCATGCCTCACCCTCGCTGCCAGCGTTAACGCACGCTTGTGCCACCCCGTCCTCGACGTGCTTCGTCAAGGGCGGGATCCCATCGGTCCACCCGTCAGGTAGCACCAAAGTGGTCTATGCATCGTTGGTTGAGACTGGTAGATAATGGTTCGGACCGAGGGGGTCACGGGGAGAATGCCCGTGTCCCCCTTTGCTTTTGGCAGGCGGAATGGCTCAAAACGAAACAAATCATCAACCGGGAAAGACTCAAGTCCCTGGCCAGCTGCTAGGGTATGGACTCCAGTACACTCGAATGCTGTCGCTGCTTCTCGAGTCCGATAGCAGCTCTGTCGTGTCGCTCGAGGTCTTCGAGGATGTAGGAGTAGAAAGTGGCGAAGGCACGGTTGCCTCGCAAACAAAGAGCAGCACCACCAAAAATCCGGTGAGCAACAGCGCTGAGCCATTGTGGAAAACCCTCCAGAACTGGCTGGACGCAATCAAGAATAAGCAACTTGCGATACATAACACTGTCTTTGAGCTGTATGTGTTCGGCGATTTTGATGGCGAGATCTGCACTCTTTTTTCCGAGGCGACATCTGAAGTCGATGCCCAATCAGCTTTGTCTAGTGCGAAAAAGATCCTGCTGAAGGACGTTAAGCACCTGCCGAAGCACATCAGCGACGTGCTGGGAGCCGACGAAAATGAACTTGTGCCACTCATTATGCACTTCAGCTACGAGCACGGCAGCGGTCAGTCGATTGAAGACCTGAAGCAGAAACTGAGCGCCACATTCATCCCGGAGGAATTCCTCGACATTGTTCTGACCTACGCTTTAGGCTGGGTTAAAAAAGAGGTCGATACTCTACTGGAACAGAAGCAGACCGCAGCAATCGCGGTCGCTGCGTTTCGGAGAGAGATCGCAGCGTATGCTCGATCAATCGTTTTTTCCGACTGTTTTGCTGACCTAGCTGGCCCTGCCCGTCCCGAGGATATTGAAAAGAGTCGATCGCAGCGCTACGTTCGCGCTTACGTTCACGAGGTATACCGAGCGCTTGACGGCAACTTTGCCTCGTTTGTGGTCACTCAACCTTTGGAAAGGTGAATGGCAAGGTTGAGGGCTGTGCGTTTTCCGGCTCTTGTGCTGCGGTTGTATGAGTTGAGCTTTCGGATGCATTCCCCGATAGCCAAATGCAGTTTCAGCGCTTCCTCGAAATCGATTTCGATATTCAGCATTTTCGTGGTGGGAGAAAGTGCTCCAACGGCTGGACTGGTGCGACCGAAGTCGCAACCACCGAAGGAGAAGGTTTTGAGTACCGGAGACGCCTGTGCAGCCATGTTGGGTCCTCATGGCTTGGTCCAAATTACTTCAGTTTGAAAAGTTTCTCGGACAGTTGCCAGTGCTTTCGCAGTGCTCCACAGGCATCGGCCAGCGAACCACGCTCGATCGCCGCGATGATCAGGCCGTGCTCAACATAGGAGTCCAGCGTACGAGCGGTGCCGGCAAAATAAGCGGCCTCAATGCGATGGAGCTTCAATTTCTGGCTCGTCACAATCGCTGATAGTTCGTTGTTCCCGGACAAGGACAACCAAACCCGATGAAACTGCTCGTCGGAACCCGCAGCTGTAAATGAATCGCCTGCATCGGATGCGGCTAGCATTCTGTCGTTCGCGAGCACCATTTCGCTGAGAGCGTCCTCGCCTATACGCTCGAATGCACAGGACAACGCTTCAGTTTCCAAGGCTTGTACAACGGCATAGGATTGAACAGCCTTTACGGGATTCAATAGCGCTACACGCGTCCACCGGTTCCGTGCAGTTTCGACGAATCCTTCATCTTCGAGCCGTCGCAGCGCCTCGCGAACGGGAGTACGGCTGACTCCAAGAGAGTCCGCTATAGCTTGATCTCGCAGCATCTCGCCCGGCTTAAGATCGCCAGCAATAATCCAGCGGCGGAGCGTAATGTAGGCATCTTCTCTCGCTAGCCTACGGGACAGATCAGGTACGACCTCTGGAATTGGCATAGAATTCCATTGACATGTAATATATTACATGCATAATACTACCGTGCATTTATATTACTACATACATGCACGCTGGCTGAAGATATGCGTGCCCCCCTCAAAGAATCATCCCTACTCAAGAATCGACCGGCTTCATATTTAGGAGACCGCCATGAAAACACGCATCATCTTGGTGTTGGTACTTCTCACTGCGCTGAGTTTGTCGGCGCAATCTTTTCGCGGCACCATCCTGGGAACGGTAACCGACCCGTCCGGGAATCTGGTGACCGGGGCGACAGTGAAAGTGCTCAATACAGGCACGGGGATGGAGCGCACGACTACGACCGGAGCCGATGGAGGCTACAACATCCCCGAACTACCGGTAGGAACCTATACTGTTGCAGTTACGCAGAGTGGATTTCAGACCTCGGTGACCAGCAACGTTGCAGTCGATGTGGCCACGGAACGTCGCGTGGATGTGCAACTGAAAGTCGGACAAGTAACGCAAACGGTGCAGGTTGCGGGCGGCGAGTTGCCGCAGATTGAAACCAGCAGCACCGACCTGGGCGGCGTGTTGACCAGCGTAGAGATCCAGGATATGCCCCTCAATGGCCGCGACTACAAAAAGATGTTTTTCATGACTCCCGGCGTTGCCGGATCGCCCAATCTGGGCGATTCGCCGGGATCTTATGGCGAGTTCAGCATGAACGGGGCCCGCGGGCGGTCGAACAACTTCCTGCTCGACGGCACTGACATGAATGACGGCTATCGCAACACCCCAGCCATCGGTGAGGGTGGCGTATTTGCCGTCCCGGCGGCAATTCTGCCCGTCGGCGCGGTGGAAGAGGTGAATGTGCTCTCCAACTTCCAGCCCGAATATGGACGCAACGCCGGTGCGGTGGTCAACATGGTGACCAAGAGCGGCAACAACAACCTGCATGGCACGGTGTTCGAATATTTCCGCAACGACGCGCTGGACGCACGAAACTACTTCAATCTTGCGAGCCAGCAGCGAGCGCCCTTCCACAACAACCAGTTCGGGGGCTCGCTCGGCGGCCCGATCGTGAAGAATAAGACATTCTTCTTCCTGGACTATGAAGGGCAGCGGGAGAGTGTGGGAACGGTAACCCTGGCGTGCGTGCCGGAGGGCACGGGTCCGGGTGGCTCCTTGAGTCCCAACGATGCGAGCAATCCGGTTATCAAGCAGCTACTGGCAACGCACAACCCCTGGCCGGCGCCAAACATTCCGAATATACACTCAGATGATCTCGGATGCCCAAATGGTCCCAACGCCTCGGTGATCACTCCTTCTTATAACAACCTGAGCAGCGTAATTGGCAAGATTGACCAGAATTTCAACCAGAACAATATCCTGACCGGCCGTTATTTCTTCGGCGATAGCACCCAGTCTTTTCCGCTGGCTCTGACCGCTTCCGGCGGCCAGCTTCCGGGCTTCAACACCATCACGCCCACACGAGTCCAGTTGATCTCCCTATCCTATGTGCACACGATTGGCGCAAACAAAGTGAACGAAGTGCGTTATGGATGGAACCGATTCGCCGAGGGATTCTCCCCTCAGGACCAGAACTTCTACCCCAGTTCGATCGGGCTATGCGCGGCTGGTTCAACCGCCGATTGCGCAGGCGGCGGCCCGCACGACTCTGGCCTACCGATCATATATGTTTCGGGGACCCCCACCGGTGGCAGCTTCTTCTCGCAACCGGGCGCCACTTCGGCAGACCCTCGGCAGCGCGTGGACACGAACAATCAGTTCATCGAGGATTTTTCCTGGAAGCTGAGCAAACACAATTTGAAGTTCGGTGTTGAATTCCGTCGTACCAGCATCGAACAGGACTTCGACAAGTATTTCCGCGGACGGATGAAATTCAACGCCACCCCCGCTATGGACCCACTGCAGAACTTTCTTGCCGGCAACGTTACCAGCGGCCTACAGTACTCTGGAAACTCTCGGCGCCACGCCTTCGAGAACGGGTACGGTCTCTACGCACAAGATAGTTTCCATCTAGTGCAGCGTCTTACACTGAACTACGGCCTGCGGTGGGATTACTACGGAGTGGTCGCAGAGAAGAACAACCTGTTTGCCAACTTCCTCGTGACCACGCCCGTCGACCCGGTCACTGACACAGGAGCGGGGAGCTACATCCAGGTGGGATCTCCGGGTCTAAGCCGCTTGTATGACCCAGACTACAAGAACTTCTCCCCGCGAGCCTCGATCGCATGGGATGTGACTGGAAAGAGCAAGACCGTGATCAGGGCTGGTGCCGGTATCTTCTATGACGCTTTCTCTCAGGACATTTTTCTAGGACATCTACCGTATTCTGCCTACTACGCTCCTGGCCCGGCATATGGCAACTTTGGCCCCGATCCGATTCTTTCAGCGGGACTGTCGCCAAATCTGGGACCGAACAACACGATCATCGCCGGTCAACCAATATTCGGGAACGAAGCCGGGCCCGTTTGCAATTACGAATGTGACATTTTTGCTGTGGATCCCCACATCAAGACTCCTTACATGGAGAACTACAACATCAACATCCAACAGCAGATCACAAGCAAAACTACGCTGCAGATCGGCTACGTAGGGTCGCAAGGGCACAGGCTCTTCCGTTTCTACGACATCAACCAGCCAAACTCGGAAGCGGTCTGGAGGGCCGACTGCAACAGTACGCAGACGGGCATTGCCTTTCAACCTTGTCCTACTACTGGGACCATCCAAGACTACTCAGTGCCGCACCCATTCGCCGGCAGTGTCAGCCAGTACGGTACGACTTATCTGTATCAGGAAGTGTCCACCGGGAAATCGAATTACAACTCGCTGCAGGTCAGCTACAAGATCACCGGTTGGCATGGGATTACTTCAGCAGTGAACTATGTGTACTCGAAGTCGCTGGACAACTCGAGCGATCTGGAAGACTACGTACCCAACGCGGCCCAGCCGCAGGACAGCAACAATCCTCAGCGCGAATACGGCCCCTCGAACTTCAACATACCCCAAAGCCTCCACTGGGTATTCGCCTATCAGATGCCGAACCGGGGAGGCAGTCTACAGCGGCTGAAGAACGGGTGGGGCTTCGACAGTTCACTGTCGCTGCTAGCCGGACAACCGTTTACGTTGAATTACAACGGTGAGGACGATTACAGCGGCGGCGGCGAAGGCGACGACCGGCCGGATGTGGTCGGGCCTATCGTCTACCACAAGAATGATCCCAGCAACTTCCTCGACCTCAGCTCTTTTGCCATGCCCTGTGTTATTACGGCTGCGGCACAGGCAGTGCCGGCTGGTGCTGCCTCTGACTGCGTGCCGGGAACGCGGCACTACGGAAACCTCGGGCGCAACTCGCTGGTTGGTCCCACATACAAGCAGTGGGACTTCGCCATCTACAAGGACACTTCAATCAGTGAACGCGTGAAACTACAACTGCGTGCAGAGTTCTTCAACATTCTGAATCATCCGATCTTCGCCAACCCGGTGCTGCCGGCATACATTGCTGACCCGGCGTCAAACCTCTCTCAGACCTGCGGCTGCGGTTTTCACTCCACCACTGTAGGCGGAGCGAACCGTGAAGTCGGCAACGGCCAATACCTACTCACCGCCGCCGACGACGTCGCTGAAGGTAACCCGTTCCTGGGAGGAGGCGCGCCGCGCGGGATTCAGCTAGCGGCCAAATTTACGTTCTAGTGGCCCATCGCATTGAAAACGTTACCTCGCATCCGGCTGACACTGGCCTTTCGCCGCCACAAGGGGCCGCACCGCAGGCTACGAGTGCGGTGCAGAACGCGTCGTGGGGACTAGTAACGAAATTCTCTGCGGCAGGCCACGCTAGTACCTCCGTATGAGCCGCACACAGAAGAGCTCCTCCTACGCAGGGAGGAGGAGCTTCTGATCGTCCTGCCGCGTCGCGGGAGGCAGACTGTCCCGAAACTTGGCTTGTTGGCCGACGATCCAGACATCAGCGCTCTACTCCCTGCGATGACTTGACCGCTCCAGCGAGGTATTGGGCGAGGGCTGCGAAAAGCCAGGTAACCGAATACTTAAAGAGGAAAAAATAGGCATGCTAACAACTGCACGATGTGAGACTGTTCTCGATCGAATCGGGAATACACCGCTGGTTCGCTTAAGCCGGCTGACCCGCGAGTGTGATTTCGATGTGTACATCAAACTTGAGTATCTCAATCCCAGTGGGAGCTTAAAGGATCGCATTGCTCTACGGATGATCGAGCAGGCCGAACGCAAAGGGTTGATCGAACCAGGGAAATCGACCATCGTCGAAGCCACCACCGGCAATACGGGTATTGCCATGTCTCTGGTTGCCGCCGTGAAAGGCTACAAGCTCATTCTATTTGCTCCAAATGAGACCAGCGAGCATGAACGGCTGGCAATCATGAAAGCGTATGGCGCAGAAGTGCGCCTGATCGATGTTTCGCAGACCTCCAAGGAGTTTTCTTTCCTACCCAAAGTCATCCAGAACGAACGAAGCGTTCATGGCGGATATGTCGAATTCATTCCCCGAAAACTCTGCAAACAGATGGAGGCGGAGCAGAAGAACGTGTGGTGGGCCAGGCAATTCAGTTCTCCGGATAATGTCGGAGCACACGAGTTCACCACCGGCGTGGAGATCATCGAACAGATGCGAGGCCTCAACCTGCGGCTGTTCGCTGCTTCGGTGGGAACCGGAGGCACGGTCGCCGGTGTCTCCAAAGCCTTACGCAAAGAGTATTCCGGCATCAAGGTGGTTGCCCTGGAACCAGCGGGCCATCCCATACTATCCGGCGGCGGCGAAATCGTGGTGGAAGATGTCACGGATGGCATCGAGCACGAGTTGGTCATGCAAGGGACCGGCCAACCCAACGCCCTTTTGGACAGTGTGGAGATGATCGAAAACCTTCAAGCCATTCGCATGGCGAAGAGACTATGTTCGGAAGAGGGGCTATTCTGCGGCGTTTCCTCGGGGGCAAATGTCTTCGGGGCCATCGACGCCGGCAAGAAGATGGGACTCGGGCGGGGCGACTGTGTGGTTACGGTTGCGCCAGATAGCCGGGACCGGTATCTAACCGAGATGCGATACATAACGTAAGGCGTGCCTTTCGAGTACCTGGAGGAGGAGGTGCCACCCTTTCAAGGGGTTGGCTGTGCCGGTTTGAGCTGGCCATGCCCATCGGCCCAGGGAAAGGATCTTCTCTCCTCGGTCGGCACTGGCTACGAAAGGTTCCGTTCATGAGGATTCGATGAAGTACGATTTTGATGCGGTTTACGACCGGCGGGGAACACAGTCCTTTAAGTGGGACTACAATGGCCACTACTTCGGTAACCCTGCCGTATTGCCGTTTTGGGTTGCCGATATGGACTTCCCCTGTGCACAGCCGATTGTTGCAGCCTTGAAAGAAAGGGCAGAGCACCGGATTTATGGTTACACGGAACGCAGTCCTTCTTTCAGTGAAGCCATCCTCGAGTGGCTGCGGACTAGGCATGGATGGATCGTCGACAAGGACTGGCTGGTATTTTGCCCACCGGGCATAATCCCGGCGATCGACATCTTGCTGGGACTCACGACTCACAAAGGGGATAGTGTGGTGATCCAAACCCCGGCTTACCTGCCGCTGGAGGATGTGATCGCAAGAAACAACGTCGTCATCGAGAATCCTCTCATTCCAAGGCAGACCGGGTATGAATTCGACTTTGCCCATCTTGCCGCCTGCATTAGGCGGGATACGAGGGCACTTCTTTTGTGCAGCCCACACAGCCCCACGGGAAGAGTCTGGACGTTGCAGGAACTTGAGACACTGGCGGATATCTGTCGTCGCCACGGCATCCTGGTCATATCCGATGAGGTCCATGCCGACGTGCTCCTGTTCGGCAATCGACATCACCACTTCGGCTGCTTGCCCGGCGAATACGGATACCGTTCTGTAACCTGCATCTCAGCCGGAAAGACATTCAATATTTCGGGGTTGCAGTTGTCGACGCTCATCATTCAGGACCCCGAGCTACGTGCGGCTTTCAAACGACACCTAGGTGTCCTGCAGATGACTCAGGGCAATCTCTTCGGCGAAATCGCCGCCGAAGCTGCCTACCGCCAGGGGGCCGACTGGCTGGATCAAGTGATCGCCTACGTCGAGGGAAATGTCCGGTTCTTGGAGGAATATGTCTCGGAGCACTTGCCGAACGTGCGTGCGTTTCTTCCCCAGGGTTCATATCTCGCCTGGCTGGATTTTGGAGCGTTTGGGAAGCCAGTCGCGGACTTGAACCAGCGACTGATCCATCGCGCTGGAGTCGCATTGTATGAGGGGCGATACTTCGGGACGACGGAACCCTACTACAGGATGAACTTGGCCTGTCCCCGCATCTATTTGGAAACCGCCTTATGTCGAATGAAGCGGGCGCTGTTTTGAGCGAGACCGACTCAAGGCGCCCTTCAAACATTCAGCATCTTGTTGCGGTAGCATTGAATTGCCGCGCAGTGTCCTGATCCTGGGAGAATCAGAGTTCTGACATTTGTTGGTCACCCATGGATTGTAAAAGGAAGCAATATGCGCGAGGTCAATCGAACCGCGGGACTGGAGCGGAAAAAGGTCGTTCTTGCGATCGTTTCAACTCTCTTCTTCCGCCTTCATGTGGCGTTTGCCGAAACCACTTCGGAAGTGGATAAACGCGATCCACAGTCGCGGCGCAAAGGAAAAGATCTTGGCGCCGTCATGAGGAGCCGCTTTGAGCCGATGTTGGGTCGGACGATCCACGATTACAAGATCCCGGGCTTGGCCAACTCCACACGTTCTCAAGAATGGAAACGTCGTCGTGGGTGATGTTTTTTCCTGCGACCGAATGCATGCACCGAGCTCGACCTTACTATCCAGCATCGGTGACATGGTCCGCTGGGTCGAGGCAAATTTGAATTAAGTTGAGCTCGAGGGAAACCGGATTTTGAATCGCAGCACTTATGAACTAAGGTGGAAGCCCGCGGGCTCGATCTTCTCGCTGGGTGTTTCGGAGAAATTACTGGCGAGGACGAGACCGTGAAGGACGCGCTGAATGTTGTGTCAAACCTGGAAAAGTGACACGGTGTCTGGGGAATCAGTGGCGAGGGAAAAAGGAAATCAGTGTTGAGGCGTATGTCAAAAGTGAATCCGATGGGTTACAAGGGCGCACGGTCGATCGATGTTAGATACGCTTGCCTCTGTGGGTTGGAATCGAGAATCAGCTGCAAAATCGCCCCATTCTTAAGGAACAATTTATAAATGAACGCGTCGTCACGTCTGACACGTAAGCTGGGACTCAGTGCGGCACTTGCTGTCTCGATCGGTACCACGATAGGGTCCGGTATCTTTGTTTCGACCGGCGAGGTGGCAAAGGCGGCAGGCGCACCGCTGCCGGCCGTGATCGCTTGGATTGCGGGCGGATTGCTCATCATCCCACAGATGTTCGTATTGGCTGAACTCGCCACAGCCTATCCGGAAGATGGTTTTGGATTCGTTTACCTGGAAAAGGCGCGGTTGCGTCCTCTCGCCTTTCTCTTGGGGTGGGGTAGCTTTCTGGCCACCGATCCCCCCTCGATCACGATCATGGCCATGGCAATTGTGAACTATCTTGGGTTCTTTCTGCCAAGCGTCAACGGACACTCAGGACGTCTGGTGGCCGTAGCGATCATCGTTGCATTGACTGTGCTCCACTGGCGCAGCGTCAAGAAGGGCGGTGCATTCCAAATCGTGATCACGGTCGCGAAGATCCTCCCCTTCGTGATCCTCGTGGTTATCGGTTTGCCTCACCTTCACCTCGATTGGCTGATTTCGGTCCACACGATGGGAGGTGGACGCTCTCTGCTAAGAGCGCTTTGGGGTGGTGTGTCCGCTACCTTCTGGGCCTATACCGGCATGAATGCGGTGTGTTACATGGCCGGCGAGTTCAGGAACCCAGGCCGCACACTCCCGCTGGCACTTGTCGGCACCTCACTCTTTGTGATGGTGCTGTACACGCTGATCAGCGTCACCGTCATTGGCGTGATGCCTTTTGATCGCCTTCTGCAGTCGGCGACACCGGTGGCCGATGCCTTGACCTTTGTGCCGGGTCTTTCCAATGTGGCCGCTGGTTTTGTGGCACTCTCAGGCATCATCGTCATTCTCGGATCACTCAGCTCTTGCATCATGTATCAGCCCCGGTTGCAATATGCGATGGCGCGGGGCGGCCTTTTTTTCAAAGCCTTCGGCCATGTGCATCCTAGATTTGAGACGCCCGATTGGTCCATCCTGCTCCAGGTCGGTTATGCCATCTTGCTGCTCTTCATCACCGATCTGGTCAGTCTATTGGGCTATTTCACGCTAATTCAAACGCTACTGAATGCCACGGTTTACTTCTCGGTCGTGCGATGTGAGAGGAACTCCGATTACCGGCCGATGTACCGGATGCCAATCCGTCGCACCATGACGGCGCTTGCTGTCGGTGGCAGTCTGGTACTCGCTTGGGGAACCTTCATTTGGGCGCCCATCCCCGGCTTGGTGAGTGCGCTGGTGATAGTAGCGAGTGGCCTGCCGCTGTATGCTTACTGGAACAGGCGCAGACTCGATGGTCGTGCGCCGCGGAACAATTACACCGCTCCACGGAGCACCGGGCCCTCCTAGATTTTCGGGCCGATCCCTTCCGGACTTATACCTGGGGTGATTCGCCGATTTGCCATAAATTGCACGCTAAGCATTCCAAGTGCTTGAAAACAGGCGAGAAGTCGGGACAATAATATACTTGATGGCACCTCGCTCGGACTGCCTTGCGACCCTTGCGCCGTCGGTCGGGGTACCGAGATCGGCGTGATTGGAAGCCTCCGATGATTCTACCTCACCCCGTGGTTCCTTCGCGTCGTTCGAGATCTGCTTGCTGGATAACGGGCAGAGGACGGCATTTCTTGATCCATCTATGATCCAATAACTGTTACCAACCCTTACTGAAACCGCCTTTGGTAGCCATCCGCGTTGCATAGTTTCAATAAGTTACGACTTGCCCATACCCTTTCACGGCGACCACGCGGGTTCAAGTCGAAATGAAAATGGTTTCGATTTCGCAGATGAGCAGGCGCGGGCAAAGGCCGCAAGCGCAGGACATAGCGCCAGTAGGAAAACCGGCTCCAAGGACGTGCCATGATCTCAACGAATCGCCGCGACCTTTTCAGTTCGTCAGTGATCTTCGTAAACTCCAACGACTCAAATTGCCATGCGCCAAAAAGGGCAACGAGAGGGCAATTACGATTCCCATAGGTTTCGAAGGAGGACATTACGTTACTCTTTGCGCCGCGTACTCATAACCCAAAGGTCGGTGGTTCAAATCCAATCCCCGCAACCACTTAGCAACTTCTCGGTACCCATTGGCTCCCGTTCGCTCCCGCATTAGGCACCAATGACACCACCACAAGTCTCACAGGGCAGTACGCTCCGAACCACCACACTGTTTGCGGCACGCTTGCCCTCCGACATGGCTTGCGTATAGACATTCATCGTGCTTTGGATGGTGGAGTGCCGCAGTAGCTCTTGTTGGACTTTGATGTCGGCCCCCACTCGACGCAGCAGGCTCGAGTAGGAATGGCGAAACGTGTGACAGCCAATCTTGCCGACGCCGACACGCACGGCGGCGGGTTTGATGTGCCGTCGCAGAATGCTCTCCTGCCAGCGTGGCTTCCCCTTGCGGTTCGCAAATACCCAGTCGCAGGGTTCTCAGTGCAGGCTCCGCTGCCAGTGTGCCCTGATGGCATCGGCCACACTCGGATCAACCGGAAGAGGAAGCCGCGAGGCTTCTGTCTTCGTATCGCCGACTCGGCCGTGGACAACACTTCGCCTCACCACCAGCAGCGTGAGGTCCTCCCAATTAAAGTCGCCCCATTGCAAGCCGATGATCTCGCTGGCCCGCAGACCGAGACAGGCCGCTATCAGAACCATCGTGCGGTAAGGCTCAGTAAGTTCTCTGAGGACCAAGCGCATGTCATGCACGCTCAGCACTCGCGGGATCGATCGGCGCCCGCCACGCTGCCGTACCAGATCAATGGGGTTGACGTCGGTTATCTCCCAGCGTCGTCCATGCTGAAACACAAGATGCAAAAGGCTGCGCAGGTTTACTTTTGACTTCTCCGCCAACGGCAGAGATCGAAGCCACTGCTCAACCTCAATCGGCTTGATTTCGTAGACAAGGCACCCACCCCAACGCGGTCGTATCCAGCGATTCAAGCTGGAGAGATGCGCTTGCTGGGTTCCATACCGTAGCAATGGCAGCTCTTTCTCGACATAGTCATCCGCAAGAGCATCGAGTGTCACCGGCAGGCCAAATCGGTTTTGAAGATTTAGCCGCAGTCGAAATCGTTCGAGAATTCGAAGTGCATCCGCCTGTGTTGAATACTCGCTCAGCACCCCGATGATCTTTGACCTCCGGCGCCGCCGCCCCTCTGGAGTAGTTTCGTAATAACGAAACTGCCACACATCTTCCGTCCGAATTCGTCTCCTCCTCGTCAGACTTCCGTATTGGTACGGCGTGTTCATGCTCCCCTCCTTCTGGCTTTTGCGCGACCAAGATGACGGGAATGAGTCTATTCGACAGGCGCTAGGAATTCAGAAGTCGGGTTGGCGCTGAATTTGGAAAGCTCCTCATTAGAGTCGGCGATCTTTGGGCACACTGCCCAAGCGCCAGTTAAGTCACCTTTCATGAGAAGGCGAGCATAAGGTTCTGGTTCGCAAGAAGTTCTCGCGTACCCAGCTGTTAGCCTACACCGCCAAACTGCCTGCCTCTCTCATGGGCCTTGAGGCATGCGTCGGATCGCACTTCCTGGGAGCCGCATTACGAAAACAAGGTCACCGGGTGAGGCTGATCCCGGCGCAGTTTGTGAAGCCCTATCGGCAGTCACTTCTTCAACCACCTGCCTTGGCCAAATAGCGCCGCAATTCTGAACGCAAGTGGGAGGCTCGGATCGTACCTTTCCGTTTCAATCGCGTTTACCGTCTGACGGGACTGACACCTACGTCAACTTGATGCGATCATGCGTCAAATTCGAGTGGCCTCTGCCGTGTGAAGGCCGTGTGTGATTCTGAGCGGTCACCTCTGATTCTGCAACATGGCTCGACCTATCAGTCATTCGCTGGCGTTTTGATTTTGGTGCAAGCACACGACATTAGTATTCATGGTCCAACGATGGTCCACTTATGGTCCAGGTTTGAGCCAAAACAGGCCGACCTCTGCCGCTAGGGCAGAGGTCATTTCCGCTCCTTGCGTTGGCGGAAACTCCCTGATTCGCGCCGGCGAAAAGGAAACGATCGCCGAGCAACGGGCGAATGCTCAGTGGACGGCAGCCTAGATCGCACGCGTGAATCCGCGCCGGCCACTGGGTCGTGCATCCGCACGGCGATGGCCCGCAGGTTGGTGCCGCGGTTGATACAATTTATTCTGCAGCAAACGGGAGAGGCCATTGGTTGTATTTCAGAGGCAAATCGACTTTGGCAAGGCGACACTGGCCTTGTGTGGACTAGCAGTTCTTACGATCGGGTTGAATATAGCGCAAGCACAGAGCGTGCCGGTCGTCACCGGCGACGCTCGGGTGGACAAGCTCCTGAGCCAGATGACGCTCGCGGAGAAGCTGACACTCATTCATGATGGACGTGAAAACCCCCAGGAGTATCAAGGGCAGGCGGGCTACGTCGGCGGGGTTCCGCGGTTGGCTATTCCCGGATTGCGCTTTGCCGATGGACCGCCAGGGGTGCTGACGCGGCACCCTTCGCAAGCGGAAACGGCGACGATGGGCGTAGCCGCAACCTTTGATGTCAAAGTGGCCGAGGAGAACGGAGTCGTCATCGGCCGGGAGGCCCGCGCGCTGGGCATCGATGTGTCTCTGCAACCCTTTGTCAATCTGGACCGCGACCTTACGTTCAAGCGTGCCTACAACACCTTTGGCGAAGATCCATTGCTAACCGGCCAGATTGGCGCGGCGGAGATTCGGGGCATCCAGTCGCAGCACGTGATGGCCCAGGTCAAGCACTACATCGGCCTCGACACGGCAGGCAGCGATGTATGGGTAGATGATCAGACTCTGCACGAGGTATACCTGGCGCCATTCGAGACGGCGATCCGGGCTGGCGTCTCGTCGGTGATGTGCTCCTACAACCATGTGAACGGACCGCATTCCTGCGGCAACGCATCCACACTGACTGGGATCCTGCGCAACGAGCTTGGCTTCAAGGGCTTTGTAACCTCGGATTGGGGTGCGACCCACTCGGCGGAATTCATGAATGCCGGGCTCGATATGGAGATGATCGACGGGCCGGACAGCTCTGGATTCCAAGAACCCGCTTTTCTGGGCGCGGAACCTGCTTCACTTGCGCCGCCAGATCCGGACGGTCAGGACAAGGGGGACCTATACGGCAGCCAGATTCCCGAAGAGTCGGCCCCAGCTCCCCAGGATGCGGCCGATATAGGCGCGAAGGTGGCACCGACGACCATCGGCGAGGCGCTCAAGGACGGCTCACTAAGCGAGGCCACCATCACCCGTGCCGCGGGACATGTTCTGTTCGAGATGAATCGCTTCGGCTATCTGGACGGCCAATCCAAGCATAACGTTACCAAGCAGGCCATCGCAGCGAATGCGAAGATCATTGAACAGACCGGCGAAGAGGCGGCAGTGCTGTTGAAGAACGAGGGCGGGGCCCTTCCCTTGAAGGCTGGCGACCTTGATTCCGTTGTGCTGATTGGCCCGACGGCTGGGCAGGTTGACGCGATCGGCATTAACGGCGAGCGGTCGGTGGGAATGCCGGTGCGGCAAGTTGGCCCACTCGAGGCATTAAAGAGGATTTCTGGCAACCAGCACATTCAATTCGCCGTTGACGACGATATGACAGGTACGCCGATTCCTGAGGAAGCCCTGAGTCACGACGGCAAGCCAGGGCTCGAGCGCGTCGAAGCGGGCGCAACCCAGATCGACACAGAACTGAACTTCACGGTCCAAAGAGGCAATCCATTACCCCCCAATAGCAAAGCTACCTGGACTGGTTCACTCACCGTTGCAAATGCTGGCAGCTATTGGCTGTATCTCCAGGTCTTGGGCACCGGCGCCAGCTTGTTCGTCGACGGCAAGCGCATCGGAATCACTGGCACCTTCCTGGGAGATGTGCATGGCGATATTCTGCAAGCGAACCAGGATAATACCCTTCCCACAACCGACGGTCTGGACAACGTTCGCCATGCTGTCGAACTAACCGCTGGTGTGCACTCGATCAAGGTCCAGATCAATCCGGACTCTTCCAACGCGCCGGTGCAGATCCGGCTCAACTGGTATACACCAGAACAGCGTAAAGCCGACCATGAGGCTGCGATTGCTGCAGCGAAGCGGGCTAAGATTGCCATCGTGTTTGTGTGGACTCGCCGCGTTCCGTTCTTCAAGCTTGCCGGGACGCAGAACCAGTTGGTTGAGGAGGTAGCTGCGGTCAATCCGAACACAGTTGTGGTGCTCAATACTAGCCAGCCGGTGGCGCTTCCATGGGTAAGTAAGGTAAAGGCGATCTTGGAAATGTGGTGGCCCGGTGATGAGGGCGGCTGGTCCACGGCCAATGTGCTGCTTGGTAAGGCTAACCCCGCCGGCCGTCTGCCGATAACCTGGGCTAGGCGGCTAGAGGACTACCCAGCAACGGACCCCCGTTACCCAGAGCGTTCCAGCGAGGGCATCGATCATAAGACCACCTTTAGCGAAGGCGTGAACGTAGGGTATCGCTGGTTCGATCATGAAAAGGTCGAGCCGCTGTTTGCCTTTGGCCATGGCCTGAGCTACACCACGTTCAAATACTCTGCTCTCCACATCGACAGAGCTGCCGATGGAGGACTCACCATCAGCGTCCAGATAAAGAATACGGGCGATGCGGATGGGGATGAGGTTCCACAGGTTTACCTGGAGGCCCCCAGCGAGATCCCCATCGGCGTAGCCTTTCCGGTACACACCTTGGTTGCCTTCGACCGGGTTCACCTGAATGCCCACGAGACTAAAACGGTGTTGCTGCATGTGGCTCAGCGCCAATTGCAGTATTGGTCCACCGCAAGCAGGAGCTGGGTAGCCGCCAACGGCAGGCGTAAGATCAGCGTTGGCGCTTCATCACGCGATATGCGACTCGAGCAAAGCATCGAATAAGAAGCTGTGCATCGGGACGAGCATCTGATGGCAGTCGATGAATCTGATCTGCAAATTCCTTATCTCAGCTCGCTAGCGGGTTCAGGAGACGATCAGTAAGAGTCAGTCGTCGAACAAGCTTCACTAAGAGATCCAGTAGTTCCCCCCTGTCTGATAGTACAGCCTCAGTGTGGCGAATGGACATCAGGGGACAGCATTTCCGTGCTAGCAGTGTTTCGGACCAAACAAGGCAAGATCGAGGCAACGCGTTGCGAGTTGGACATCTGGATGAGGACTCTCCGGATGGTGAAGATGCCGCCCTTGATGCCGTGGCGGATGCTCGTATCCCAGCTTGCTCGACTGCTCGATTAGCGAAGAATCATGTGCGCTTGACTCGCTCGCGATATCACGCAGGCTATAGACGTTCACAATCACCTACATTCTTCGTGGCACCGGTGGCAGAATCGTTTCGTTTTCGACGCGCGTTTACATCTTCTCCGATAGCAGCGGAATGGCCCCAACCAGCGCGGCGTTGTTGGTCAATTGAGCCGGACATACCCGCACTTTTCCCCATGGCGTCCACGCATACTTGTGTACGTGAGATTCGACATACGGAATGATGATGTTTGCACTTTCCATAACTCCGCCGCCAATGACGATGACTTCCGGATCGTAGGCGTGCACCATCGCGACCGCATCCGCGGCCCAAACGTTGAGGCATCGATTACGGATGGCCAGCGCAGCTTTGTCCCCATACTGTGCTTCCTCAAACAGTTGCTTGAAGCCCACCTGCGAATACTTGGAGAGACTGCTCTCTGACGATCCGGGGAAATCCTTTACGATTCCGGGAAGCGACCAGCCGGAAGCTTCAGCTTCTGCGCACCCGATCCCTCCGCACGTACATGGACGACCGTTGAACAAAACGGGAATGTGCCCGCCCAAGCAACCGGCTTGGGCGTGCTTACCCCTCAGCAACTTGCCTTCGATCATGGCGACACCGCCGATACCGGTGCCCAACGTCATCATGACCACATCGCCAAACCCGCGGGCCGCTCCTGCGTATGACTCTCCCAGCAGAGCCATTCGCGCGTCATTCTCGATACGCAATGAAAGTCCGAGTGCTTCGCGACCCCAGGCGCAAAAATCTACTTCCGGGGCATCGTCATACTTCTTGTTGGTCGACACCACTCGCCCGATGCGGGCATCAACCAAACCGGGGAATCCCACGGCGATACCCTGAAAGCTGTCAGGAGAGAGAGACTGACCTTTCATTAACTTGTAAAAAACTTCCGCAATTCGCGGTAACACGGCACGAATATCCGTGGAGCTGGCGACATCGATGCTTTCATGTGCCAGAATGTCTTCGTTCTCTACCAAGCCGCAGTTGGCGTGCGTACCCCCGATATCAACAGCGAGTGCCTTCACGAAGAAACTCCGATTGGCTAAGTTAGGAAATCAGCGTACAACGGCGGCGCCGCGCCCAGAAATCGAATAGTTCTTTCCCTGGTAGCGAAGGTTCACCAGACGCGCATTGGCATCAAAGTCCTTGAGTCGCGGCTGGATTCTTACACCGTCGAACAATGTCAGATTCGCACCGATTACCCTCCAGAAAACCATCCATGGGCCAATACCAGAGAACATCTGTTTCGGTGTCGAAAAACGAACGCGGTTTGGGAGCGCGGGGTCGGGTCCAAAAATATCGCATGGAGCAATTTGCGTTCGGTCTGCAGACTGAAATTCCGACGCTGTTGCGAACCATCGTCTTGGCTTGACTTCGAAGCTCGGTATTTTCGCCTCCGACGAACGTGTCGCCGAAGAGCCACACGCTCTTTTCTGCCGACAAAGGAATCGAATAGGCGTCGTCGGTTCCAAGCCATCCGTGGGAGTAGCTGAACTCTGGGAGAGGACGCCGGCTCCTCAGGTCGCTGGTGTTTGGGGCAGGTGAAACCTGTCCGAAAAGCGTTGCCAGCAGGAAGAGTGGCACAAGGAAGACTCGCTTCAATCTGGGTGCAAAGGACCGCAGTAAGAGAGTCTCGGAGTGGCAGCGGTCTCTGACTTCAAACACGTATGACTTCAATCTCGGCCTCTTCAAAAGGTGCGACCATCTCGTCGGTGGCAGCGGAATCGGTGACCAGAACGTCGAGTTCATGGGTCGAAGAGATACGCCAACCCGCCACGATTCCGAACTTGCTGTGATCGACGACTGCTACCTTCTTGCGCGCATGCTTCACCATCGCTGCGTTCAGTTGGGCTTCTTCCGGATCGTAGCAACTGACGCCAGATTTCGCGTCAATCCCGTCGGCGCCAATAAACAGGACATGAATTATCACGCGAGAAAGACTCTGTGCGGCGGTCGGTCCTACCAGGGAAAACCAGTCTCCATGCAGGTGACCACCTGTGACATAGACGTTCAGATCCTTGCGCTTGGAAAGTTCCATGGCGACGTTGACGGTGCTGGTGACGACCGTGATGTCGTGGTTCAGAGGAAGTCCGCGAACGACTTCTGTAGTCGTGGTTCCGGGGGTCAGCGCGACGATGTCCCCCTTTTTGATGAGTCCGGCCGCGGCTCGGCCGATTCTACGTTTTTCTTCGGCGAATTTTTCCACCTGCGCCTGAAAGGAACGATCATTGCGGAATGGTTCGTAGAAGAAAGGTTCGATGGACACTGCGCCTCCGTGGGTTCTGCGCAGCCGTCCTTGTGTTTCAAGCATATCGAGATCGCGTCGAACCGTGACTTGGGAAACCAGGAGCCCCTTGCTGAGTTCCTCGACCGAGACCGAACCGGATTTCTGCAGCGCCGTGAGAATCGCCGTGAACCTTGCCTGTTGCCTGTCTGGGCTGTCTGCGGTGTCCCTCGACGAATTACAGTTACCGGCCACTGACCGTCTGTGAGTTCGGCTTTGATTGATCATAAGATCCGTTCCACGAAGCCAAGAATGCTTCGCGATATGATCGTATCCTTTTACGGGTTCAACTCGGAGCCCAAGATGAAATTTCTCTTTCGAATCAGACGCCAGACAATCAACTCTTGACACAAAATGCCAATAAGGATACTTTGCACTTACGATTATAGCTAAAACGAAAGTGAAAAATGCAACAATGACGACAATCCCGAAACTTCGGCGGCCGCACTCAAGTGCTTTCGCGCTCAAGAGGCGTCAACGGCGAACAGCATTGGCGCAGGCGAATGTCCTGGAACAACACTCAGAATTGCAGGTTGAGTCTGCCCAGTGACCCCACGACACTCGAATTACGATAAATTCCCCTGCGTCCATGTTGACAGCTCTTCTTCAGAAACCTGGCTGGGTTGGCAGGCCATCGCGGATCGATTGAAATCAGTGACCGCCAAGAGCTCCTGTGTAGTTTGCGTCGACTGCTACCCGGGCGCGTTTGAACATTCGATCAGAGTGGCCTTGGAGCAGGGGTTGCATCTGGCGGAGGTGATCTATACTCCCGACCTTCTCAAAGCGCCGAGAGAGATCGACCAGATGCTGGAAAGCATCTTGGGGGACGACCCGGTTTTTGCGCGGATGAGTGAGATCGGGCTGGACGAGTTCTTCGAGCCGTCAAAACTGCTTGCGGCGCGTGACAAATCCGCAAACTGGGGGGAGGGCTTGCTGCTTGTCGTCGGTGTTGGTGCCTCGCTGGTTAGTCCTGGACCGGATCTCCTGGTCTATGCCGATATGGCCCGATGGGTAATTCAAGGGCGCCAGCGCCGCAACCAGATCGCAAATCTGGGAAGCGAGAATTTCAACGAGAGTCCCGGCCTGAAATATAAGCGGGCCTTCTTCGTAGATTGGCGTGCTGCGGATCGTCACAAGAAAGAACTTCTGACTGAGATCGACTTTTTTCTAGACACGAACCGCTCGACGCCGAAGATGGTGACCGGGCGGGCGGTGCGGGCAGGACTGAAAAAAACCGGGCACACTCCCTTCCGCATAGTCCCCTACTTTGATCCCGGGCCTTGGGGAGGGCACTGGATGGAAGAAGTTTGCGACCTTCCTCACGACGCCCCGAATCACGCCTGGTGTTTCGATTGCGTTCCCGAGGAGAACAGCCTGCTTCTCGGCTTCGGCGGCGTTCAGGTTGAACTGCCGGCCATCGATCTCACATTTTTTCAGCCTCGGGAACTGCTGGGGGGGTTCATTCACTCGCGATTTGGCGCCGAGTTTCCCATTCGCTTTGACTTTCTCGACACCATGGGCGGCGGCAATCTCTCGTTACAGGTGCATCCGCGGACAGAGTACATTCGTGAGCACTTCGGCATGGCCTACACGCAAGATGAAAGTTATTACCTGCTGGATGCGGGTGAAGATGGCAGTGTATACCTGGGAGTAAAAACGGGAGTTGATCGGGATGCCATGGTGCGAGACTTGCGGGCGGCACAAGCTGGCGGCCCTTCATTTCCCGCCGAGAAGTATGTCAACCAATTCCCCGCGCGGAAACATGATCATTTTCTGATTCCCGCCGGCACGATTCACTGCTCAGGCAAGAACAGTATGGTGCTTGAGATCAGCGCTACGCCCTACATCTTCACCTTCAAGCTGTGGGATTGGGACCGTCTAGGACTGAATGGCCTGCCTCGGCCGATTCACCTCGATCATGGAATCGCAAACATCGCCTGGGAACGTGATACCGATTGGGTGAAACGAGGCCTGATCAACCGGATCGAACTTCTCAGCAAGCACGATGGATGGACAGAAGAGCGAACGGGACTGCACGAACTCGAATTTATCGAGACTCGCCGGCGATGGTTCACAAAGATTAACCCACACGATGCTCAAGGCACGGTGAATGTGTTGAACCTGGTCGAAGGAAGAGAAGCCACGGTGGAGAGTCCGACCGGAGTATTTGATCCGCTGGTGGTGCACTATGCGGAAACCTTTATTGTTCCTGCCGCAGCCGGCGCGTACACGATTCGGCCCAGCGGGGAATCCGAGGGAAAAAGGTGCGCAACAATCAAAGCATCCGTGCGAGGAAATTAGCCCATAGGCTGCCGAAAACGGCTCGTTTCTTTGGCAAGAGTCTTATTGCGTGAAATGCAGGAGACGTGACATTCCCAGGAGTGCGTATGGATACACCGGCCGTGCGTGGCGAGTCAGAGATTGTCGAGTCTAGTGGACAATCTTTAGGTTACGTAATCCTGTTGTCAACGATCACCGCGATCTCAGGGGTCCTCTTCGGTTACAACACCGCAGTCATCAATGGAGTGTTGCTGTTTCTGCGTCGGCAGTTCGCAGCTTCGGATCTTGAAGCCGAGATTGCGGCCAGCGCTATCCTGGTAGGTGCACTCCTCGGTGCGGCCGGTGCCAGCATCGTCGGCGATCGATATGGGCGGAAGAAGTCGCTGATGTTTTCAGCGGTGTTGTTTACGGTTTCGCCCTTGATGGCGGCGGAGGCGAGCACGGGGGTCCTTTTCTCCGGGGCGCGTCTTCTGGGCGGACTGGCTATCGGGCTGGCGTCGGTGCTTACTCCCGTGTACATCGCGGAAATTTCTCCTTCGAGACATCGTGGTGCACTCGTGTCGTTGAACCAGTTGGGGATCGTGATCGGAATCCTCACAGCCTACCTCGCCGCTTGGGGGCTCTCGGGTCTGGGAGAGAACAGTTGGCGATGGATGTTAGGGGTTGCGGTGGTGCCGTCTGTGATCTTTTTCGGTGGACTATTTGCGATTCCGGAGAGTCCACGCTGGCTGATCGGCCGAGGCCGGATAAGCGATGCGATGCGAATTTTGTCACGGCTTGTTGGAGAAAAGGCCGCCGCCGAGGAGATCCGGACTATCGGGTCCTCAACGGCTGACGAACAAGGTTCGTGGAGCGAGGTGTTCTCTGGAGACATGCGCAAGCGGCTGGCGGTGGGAATGTTGCTGGCGCTGTTCTCGCAGGTGACGGGAGTGAATGCCGTGCTGTACTACGGCTCCGTCATCATCCGCGAACATTTCCCCGGCCATTCGACTGGAATGGCGCTGGCTTCCAATGTGATCATCGGGATCGTGAACCTGCTCTCAACGATCGTGGCGATGGTGTTTCTGGACCGCTGGGGGCGCCGCGTGATTCTGATGACAGCGAGCGGAGGAATGGCGGTTGCGCTGTGTTGTCTCGTAATTGGCCTGAACATTCATGGTGCGCCGGCAGCTCTGATGCTGGTCAGTATCCTTTTCTACGTTGCGTTTTTTGCCTTTGGTATGGGGCCCGGTCCCTGGCTCATCATCTCTGAGATCTTTCCCACGAAGGTGAGAGGCCGAGCAGCTTCGATCGCAACCTCCACCATTTGGTTAGGCGCTTTGCTAGTGACCTTCACTTTTCTCAGCCTGGTCAATGTGCTGAAACTCTGGGGGACGTTTGCGGTTTTCGGAGCACTCTCGTTGGTTTGCTTCCTTTACGTGTGGAAGGCGGTTCCAGAAACGAAGGGCCGGACGCTCGAACAAATTCAGGAGTCCTGGAGCAAATAGTGAGGCAATTCAGTCGCCGGAAATTTTTCGAAGGGGTGCCCTGTTTCTGGCGCTGCGGGAGTCGCGGTTTCCAATCTCCGTGCGCTTGGATTCTGCGAGCATGTTGAAACCAGAGTCCGCGTTCTGGCACTGAAAAAAGTCTTGTGTGCGAGCGCGCAGCTTGCAGAGCGGTTCTACCCAAGGCTCAACATCCTCCTAAACAATTAAGCTTCAATAATTTGCGAGCGTTTTTGGCTCCGCGATGGAGGGTGAAGCCTCCGATTATAGTTGTTTTTACACGTAAAACGTAAGCAATTAGGATCATTTAAAGAATAAACACAAGAAAAAATGGTTGACTTGTCTCAAAGAGCAGGACTAGCATCGGTCTGTTCTAAGCTGCGAGCAAAACATTTATTCCTTGATGATCCGAACAGAAAGAGGAAAAGAAATTACACTCTCAATGTTTTCTGTTATGCCGCCAAGGAGCACACGGAACTTGAGTCAGCAGGACACCTTGTTTTTACGTACGCCTGCAACTCGACACAGGCCAGCAATGTCACCAACAATATGAACCTTTATCGGCCGGTGGTTGTGCAACAGTCACTGCCAACGACGTAAGAGATCGGGGATGAACAAGGAGCAGGTCACGAATCTCGAAGTCGGGCGCATCATGAGAATGGATTGGAAGAAAGGGCTGCTGTTGCCCAATGCAGAGGTCCGCGAGACCGTGAAGACACTGGGCCAACTGGAGGGGATATTCCTGAACGAGGACACCGGGCGGACGATGGACCAAAACACCGTGGTGTATCGAGTACAGGCATGGCGTCCAGTGCCAGAAGGTACCGAGGGAGCGCAATTTTGGGGAACCATGGTAATAGAGCCCGGTCAAGTGAACTCTGAATACTTCATGACGCACGGGCACTTTCACCGGAAGCGCAACCGGACTGAGTTCTATAGCCTCATCAAGGGCGAAGGTGCCCTCATTTTGATGGACGAAACCCGAAAGACGTGGATGGAGGCGATGTCTGCTGGAAGCCTGCATTTCATTCCTCCCAACGTGGCGCACCGGGTTGCGAATACCGGCCAAGAACCGTTGCGGCTTGTCGCCTGCTGGCCCAGCGATGCTGGCCACGATTACGATGCAATTCGCCAATTCGGCTTTGGTGCGCGGCTGCTCCGTGTCAACGGAAAACCGTCTCTGATAAGGAGCGAGAATTGACTTTCGCGGAGCCTCCAGAATCGCCCTCTAAACTTCGGTTCGACTCTGGCCTGCAAATTCGTTTTGACACCAGCCGTATGGATTTTGGTTATGGGGAGGGAGTATTCGGGCCGAGCCCGGAATATCGCAGGCTCGATGCCATCCGAGGCAGTCTCCGCGACCCGAATTGCAGCGGACCCGATCCAGTCTATGCAATCGCAATGGATGTCGGACGGGTGGGTGACCTCGAGGAGCTTAAAAGCCGGATGTTGCTCTTCGGCATTGTCATGTACGCCAGCGGAAGGCTCGGAGATGAGCCGGTGCGGAGCCAAGGGCACGTTCATGCGATCTCCCCGCATTCGGGATGGCGAGCGCCGGAACTATTCGAAATCTGGGAAGGCCGCGCCATTGTTTACGGACAGGAGAAGTCGGGAGACGATCCCGGCCGATGCGTAGCCGTTGAAGCCGGAGCGCGTGACCAGGTGGTGATCCCCCCCGACTGGGCACATTTCGTGGTGAATGCCGATCCGAATTCCAGGTTGATCTTTGGCGCGTGGTGTGACCGCCAATATGGCTTCGACTATATGCAGATGTGTGCGCACCGCGGGCTGGCATGGTTTCCTTTGATCGACGCCAGCGGTGAGATCAGGTGGCAGGCCAATCCAAACTACTCGGCTTCGAAACTGCAACCGAGGAAGGCGAGAACATATACGGAACTCGGCCTCTCCTCCGGGGTCCCCATCTACGAATATCTGCATTGCGCCCCCGGGGCCATCCAGTGGGTTTCCGATCCTGGGAGGCTCAGCCAGTTGTGGCCCGAGTTCGAACCTTAGCAGTGCGAACTGACACCGCCGCTCGACCAGTATTCGGCGCCTGCTGGTACAGCTGGCGGGGTCTGATTGCTGCAAAGGAGAGTATCACATTCTCGCGTGACGAAAAGCACCGCGGCTTGTGCCCCCTTTTGCTAGAGTTTTGTTTTCTGTTGTCCGAAAGCGTCGAAGACATAACGGGAAGAGCTGTTCGTATTTATCCGAATCACAGAGGTGAAATATGAAGCGCAAGGTTCTAGCACTGTTTTTCGTGTTGTCTGTCGTTGTAATCGCGAATGCACAAACATTCCGTGGTGCCATCAACGGTATAGTGACGGATCCGTCCGGAGCGGTTGTTTCGAACGCCGGAGTAGAAGCGACGGAAATTGCAACCAATGTCAAGCACAACACGGTCACAACGAGTGGCGGTGAGTTCTCCCTGCAAGAGCTTCCCCTCGGTGCCTACAAAATCACCGTGGTGTCTGCTGGATTCGCAACCTATGTTGCAAATAACGTCCCTGTAACCGCAGGGTCCATCTACACCTTACGGGTTGCACTTTCCCTCTCCCAGGAGACTACATCGCTGCAGGTTTCGGCCGCCGCGCTCAGCGTCGATACCACGACCATGACTCAGAGTGCCACCATCCCGGAAGAGTCGGTACAGAACATGCCGTTGAACGGCCGGGACTTTTCGCAATTGATTGCGATCTCACCCGGCTACGGAGGTTATTCGATCAACGGGGGTGGTAGCCTCAATGGAACTCGCCAGAATCAGATGAACTGGCAGGTGGACGGAACAGACAACAACGATTTCTGGTACAACCTGCCGGCAATCAACCAGGGCGGCGTTGCCGGAATTGCTGGTGTCGTGATGCCGATCGACGCGATGGATGAATTCTCATCGCAGACGCAGTCCAACGCGGAGACCGGGCGCAATGCCGGGGGCACGCTCAACGTAGTTCTCAAATCCGGCACCAATGGCTTGCACGGCAGCGCGTACTACTACAACCGCAATGAGTTCTATGCAGCGCACTCGCCGTTCTTTGTACCGACGGCCGAATTCCCGAAAGCGCCGCCACTGCGCAATCAAAACTATGGCTTCACGGTGGGCGGCCCCATTATCAAGAATAAGACATTCTTTTTTCTCGGTTTTGAGAAACAGGAGTACATTCTTGGGCTCACGGGCGTGTCCACGGAACCGTCCACGGCGTGGGTTACTAACGCCACTGCGCTGCTCAACAACGCGGGTAGCGCGTACGGAAGCTACGCGCCCGTCGCGCCCAGTGCGGTTTCGCAGACGCTTCTTTCCACGCTTTGGCCAAGTTCGATTAACAATCTGCCGGCTACGCCAGGTAATTATTTCGCCAGGGTCCCGGCGACTGGGCATAGTTACAATGGGGTTTTGAAGCTGGACCACAACTTCAACGATAAGCACCATCTTTCGATGCATGGGTTTGTCGGAGAAGGCACTCAGACGCAGCCGCCCGGGGCCGCTTTGGTGCTTCTAACGGCAAGTTCGAACTTAGGATGGTACTTCGAACAAGCTCCGATCCACGTTGAGAATTACTCGGTGGTGTTGAACTCGCAGTTCACGCAAAAGTTGAGCAACCAGTTACTGTTCGGAGTCAGCTATTTCAATCAGGTATTCCACGATGCTAACACTAACTTCAATAGCAAGGCGCTGGGTTTGTATCTTAGCCCAGACGCGGTCATTAACGGACAGCCTATTCAAGGGGCCCCGAATATAGCGATTTCCGGTTTCGATCAGGTGGGAGTTACCGCTCCGCGGGGACGGATCGACAGCACGGGCCACTTGACTGACAATGTTTCCTACATTACCGGCAAACATCAAATCCGTTTTGGCGGTGAAGTACGACAAGGTCGGGTGGACGAATCCTATTTCCGCAACTCGCTGGGGCACTTCACATTTGACGGGACGCAGGGGCCCTGGGCGGGGATGTGCGCTGCCAACGACGTTACGTGCGCCGATACCACAGCTCTTGCCGACTTCCTTGCCGGCGATGTGAGCACGTCCACGATCAATGTAGGAAACGCGGAACGAAAGGTCAGAGTCAACTCGTTCGATTTCTTCGGGCAGGATGCCTGGCAACTGACTCGCAAACTGAACCTGAATTTCGGCCTCCGCTACGAGTACGCAGGGCCGCTGCATAACGGCAACAAGGACCTCGCAGTCTTTGTTCCGGGCCGCGGCCTTCCGATTCAGGGAAACGGCATCGGTTCCATCTACCCGTCGGACAAGCACAACTTCGCACCGCGATTTGGTTTTGCCTATCAGCTGAACGGGAAGGGCGATCTGGTGGTGCGAGGCGGAGTCGGCGTCTTTTATGAGACAACCAGTATAAGTCCGTTCCTCGATAATTCTCCCCCCAATGCCGCTGCCAACGGTTTGCAAAACAACCCGTCAGGCCCGCATCCGGTCGATGGCTATGGCGAGAATAATTATAATTGGCAGACGGTTCAGCAAGGCGGCCAGTCAGTCTTTCCGGGAGTCGTTACTTGTCCAAGTTTGAATTACAATATCGATCCGAGTTGCGGTGTTCCAAACCCGGCGACCGGGGCCAACATGTACAACGTCTTTTCCGTCAGCCAGAACTTCCGTACACCTTACTTCTACAACTACAACTTACAGGTGGAGAAGACCCTCGGTAATTCTGCCGTCCTGCAAGTGGGCTATGTCGGCAACCTGGGACGCAAGATGGCAATGACGCAGAACATTAATCAAAATGGAACCTATTCTTGCCCGAGTGGCTGCCCATATCCGAATGCCGGCTCTATCAACCAACTCGATGACGATATAAATTCAAACTATAACGCTCTGCAAAGCATTTTTAAGATTCGATCCTGGCGAGGGGTGACTTCTCAGTTCGGTTACACATGGTCTCATGCACTTGATGAAGCGTCTGAGTTTCGTGGCGTTCTACCTCTGGACAGCTTCAACCTGAAACAAGAGTACGGGAATGGCGATTACGACACGCGCCAAAACTTCACCGCTTATTGGACTTACGACGTTCCGGGGTCGTCGCATGGCCCAAAGATCCTTACCCATGGCTGGCAGGTAAGTGGATTGGTCTCGCTCCACACGGGGCAACCCTTTAACTTTCCTGGTACTGGCGCCTCTGGCAACCAGCGCCCGGGATTGAACTTGATCTCCGATCCATTTGCAGGTATTTCGCGTACCTTTAGCCCATTATCTAGCCCGCCTGGCGAGCCGTGGGTCAACCCGGCTGCGTTTTGTGTGCCTTCGCCAACATGCCTGCCCGACAATCCGAACGGTAACCTTTCCCGGAACAAGTTTTACGGTCCTGGTTTTGCGGATGTAGACCTTTCGGTGTTCAAGAACATTCCCATCACGGAGCGGTTCAAACTGCAGCTTCGGGCTGAGATGTTTAACCTCTTTAACCGGAAAAACCTGGCAACTGGAGAAGGATCAGTGGGGTCTAGCGGTTATGTAACCGACACCTTAGGCGATTTTTTCGGCGGTCCTGGCATTGGCCCAGGAGAGCCGTTCAACATGCAACTCGCAGCGAAGATCATTTTTTAGTTCTCGCAAAGGTAGGTCTTAACGCGGCGGATGTCCTAAGGGGCATCCGCCTCTACCATTTTGTAACAAAACATCGAGTTTGAAAAAACGTCCAGCGCGGGGTTACTTCCAAATGAAATCTTCACGCCGTAGTTTCTTGTACACCTCCCTTGGTTTGCCGGCGGCGGCTGCCATTTTTCGGAATAAAGCGTGGGCCCTGTTCATGCCCACTGACGATTCTAACCCCAAGCATTTCTCGAAACCGGACATCATCCGCTACGATTCGCACTGCTTCACGATCAATGGCGTCGACACCTTTCTCTATAGCCTCGAATGTCCGTACCCCCGCTGTCCGCGCGAACTTTGGGGCGACCGCTTCCGCAAAGCGCGCCAGGCAGGCTTTAATGCCGTTGACGCCTACGTGTTCTGGAACTATCACGAGCGGCAAGAGGGCCATTTCGATTTCACCGAACTGGAAGAATTTCTCAAGCTTGCCAAGGAGAGCGGGTTCTATGTCATGCTCCGGCCCGGTCCGTACGTTGACGCGGAGTTTGAGCGTGGCGGGTTTCCTTATTGGATCATTGCCAGACGATTTCCCGTGCGCAGTATGCACCACGAAAGCTTAAAGATCTCCAAGTACTGGTACGACCATGTACTGCCGATCATTCGCAAAAACCAGATCACCCAGGGCGGTCCGGTCGTCATGATGCAGATTGAGAACGAACTGGATTTCACGAACTTCTCGGAAATTGAGCAGCGTGAGTACATCCGATTCCTGGCGCGGACCGCGTGGGACGCGGGAATCGAGGTGCCCCTCACCACGAATGTGGCCAGTGTGGTCCGCGATCGCACCGACCCGGACATGGTCCGCCTCATGGACACCTGCGATTTTTATCCGCGGTGGAGCTTCCTAGTTGACCGGGAACTGCAAATTTTGCCTCCCGGAGCTACTTTGGAGGACAAGGTAAGTCAGTCGGACCGGGCCGTTTTGGCGAGCATTCGAAGGCAGCGGAAGGAGCAGCCCGATTGCCTGCTTGCAATTGCGGAGCTCGGAACGGGTTATTACAGCAAGGTTGGCGGTAAGTTGTCGGAGGATGAGGAAGGCGTCGAGGCGGCGCAAACCAACGCGTTTACTAAGACGGTCATCGAGCAAGGGGCAACTTACTTCAATTACTACCTGGGCTTCGGAGGTACAAACTTCGATTGGGCAGCCAAGGGCGTGACCACGACCTATGACTTTGCCGCCCCCATCCGCGAGTGGGGCGGCTTGTGGGATAAGTATTACGAACTCCGCGGCATCGGCGCTTTTCTGGGAATGTTCGGAAAAATGCTGACTCGATCGCAAGTCCTGGAAAATGCCTGTCACTCTACCAGTGCGGACATGACCGTTTCAGAACGGACAAGCGGCGAAAGCGGTTTTGTTTTTGTGCGCACCAATACCGAATCCCAACACCATTTCAAATTGAAGTTCCGCGATCCCGCTGGCTCCGGGAACTTCAGTGTCCCTCGCGAAGGCGATTTGCTCATGGGGCCCCGGGCGATGAAAATCCTTCCTGTTCAGATTCCCGTGGTTGGAGGTCGTCTGCTTTACTCCACGGCTGAGCTCCTGGCCCAAGGGATGAGTCATGATCGCAGCTTTTTGGTGATTTACGACGAACCAGGCAGCCTCGTGGAACTTGCCTTGGGGGCCAAGGAAGGGCCCCACGTCATCGGGGAGACGCTTTACCAATCGTGGGACGCAGACAATCGTTCTGTGGTAGTGGGCTTGCGCATCGCGGAAAGAGAAAGTTTTCTTTTGTTGAACAATCACCTCCAGATTGTCGCTCTGCCACGCCATATAGCTCTTCGCACGTGGGTGGAAGAGTTTCCAGGGAGCAGTGTTCCGGGCGCGAGCGGTTCGGAATCCATCGCCATCCCTTTCATCACGGATGCTTATCTGCTTGTCGCAACCGGCTCCGAAAAGAGGAAGATATGGGTCGACTTGGATTTTCTTCCGGGCGACCACTCCCTCACGGTACTGTTGCCCTCGCAGCCCGCTACGTGTCGTATTGATGGAGTCTCAAAAGAAGTCGGATATGACCGGCAGTGGCGAAGCGCCAGTGTCCAGATTGTAACTCCAGCGCTTCCTGCCAAAGCTGTCGAGATCAAGGCCGTCCAAACTTCTGTGGAGCACTTTGACACTAAGCTAGGCAACTGGATCACTAGTCCCGCACGCGTTCTGGAAGATATCGGCCCAATTCCTTATGGGTACGTCAAGTATAAGGCGCATCTGAAATTCAACAACGAATCTAAGATGTATATCTCGACTTTTACAGACGACGGGAAGAAAGTGTTCTTGAATGGAAAGTATGTCCCCGAGGCCTCCAACCCGGATAAGTTTATGGAGTTTTCACCTTCCCCCTATTTAACTCCTGGTGACAACACGGTAGAGATTTCTTATGAGCTCTTCGGAAGCACCGAATTTGGCGACGAAGTTCAAATGAGTGAGCTCAAGGGAGTCAGTTCCGTTCGTTTGAGCGGCGACCCGGAGACCTCAACGAAAGTCGAGAGTTGGCAGATCCAAACCTTTCCCGCATCGATGCGAGGCCGTGAGGTTGACCCGGATTTTTCCTTTGGCGCATGGAACACGGCCACACTCGGAGCAGCATCCCCTACTCAAGACCTTGCACCCGCGTTCACTTGGTGTCGTGCCGAGTTTGCGCTAACGAAAGTCGGGGGCTGGTCAGTCCCCTGGAAACTCATTTTCGAAGCTGACCGCGACGCGTTGATTTACCTGAATGGAAGATTCGTCGGTCGTTCAGTCACCGTAGGGCCTCAAATGGAGTTCTACCTTCCGGAGCCCTATCTTCGCATGGACACTCAGCCGAATCTACTGACCGTATTACTCGCTTACACCGAGACGCCGGCTGTGATCAAGACTTTGCGTATAGAGCCTTACGTGGACTACTCCGCGCGTCGCACCCACATCCAATTCGAATGGTGACCGGTACTATTTCGAAGTCGACAATTAGCTGAAGGCCGTCGCGGCTGCGGTGCACCCGGCCAGTGACTTGGCAGGCGGGGGCGGCACACGCCGTACCCGCCCGACGAAGTGATCACCGGCTGCGTCGCGGCAAAACCGGTTATTTCGTGAGCGGTACATAAGCCATAGATCCTACGCAATGAGCGGCGATGGATCTTGCAGCCTGGTCAGTCGCGCTGGCTGCAGCAGTTTCGGTCCTTCCAGCGTAACTTCCCTAGCTTGCCTCGCGGGTGTTCGATCGATGTAGTTACTCGCGAGCGCAGGGTATACCGCCAGTTGGAAAACCGGTTCCAAGCACGTGCGATGATCTCAACGAATCACCGCGACCTTTTCAGTTCGCCAGTGATCTTCGTAAACTCCAAACGACTCAAACGGCCATGCTGATTTTGGCATTCTAACGTGG